>NZ_NPFZ01000029.1:0-427333 GCF_002259425.1 Rhodococcus sp. 14-2470-1a | reverse complement strand
GGCATCAACCTCGGATTCCCCGAAAACAGCTAGATCCGCTCCGCGTCTCCGGGATTCCCCGAAAACAACTAGACCCCACGTGAGTGGAAATGTAGGCCCCGAGTCAGGAGCGGAGCCCGCGGAGCGACCAGAGAGCACCTACATTTCCACTCACGACGGGGGTCAGGCCGCGTCGGTGGCCGATAGTGTGCAGGTAAGTGCGCTGACGTATCTACAAAGGAGTAGTACATGGTTGCCAACATCTCGTTCCCGCGTTTTCTCAAGCTCGGGCCAGGAGCAGTGGAGAGCCTCGGTGACGTGCTGACCGACTTGAACGTGCATCGGCCCCTGCTCGTCACCGATGCGTTCATGGTGAGCAACGGCTCCGCGGAACGGCTTCTGAAGATCATTGCCGGAGCAGGCAAAGAGGGTGCACTGTTCTCCGGCACGGTCCCGGACCCCACCACCGAGTCCTTGCATGCGGGCTTGGACGCAGCGGCAGCTCACGACGCAGATGCAGTCATCGGGTTCGGCGGTGGCAGCCCGATGGACACGGCCAAAGCCCTCGCGGTGCTGTCGAAGCAGGGCGGCGAGATGCGCGATTACAAGGCGCCACGCCAGTACACCGGGCCTGCGTTACCCATCATCGCGATCCCGACGACCGCCGGAAGCGGCTCGGAGGCAACGCAGTTCACGATCATCACGGATGTCACGTCGGACGAGAAGATGTTGTGTCCCGGCCTGTCGTTTCTTCCCATAGCGTCGATCGTGGATTCCGAGTTGACTGCATCCATGCCGCCCCGCTTGACGGCGGACACCGGCGTCGACGCGTTGACCCACGCGATCGAGGCCTATGTGAGCAAGAAAGCCAACCCGATCTCCGACGGACTCGCTTTGTCCGCGATGCGGACCATCGGCCGGTTTCTGTTGCGCGCGTATCGGGATGGCTCCGACACCGAAGCGCGCGAGGCAATGATGCATGCGTCGACTCAGGCGGGTATGGCGTTCTCCAACGCCAGTGTCTGTCTGGTTCACGGTATGAGCCGTCCGATCGGAGCGCACTTCCATGTCGCACACGGCCTGTCGAACGCGATGTTGCTCCCCGCCGTCACTGCGTTCTCCATCCCCGGGGCTCGCGACCGGTACGCCGAGTGCGCTCGCCAGCTCGGGGCGGCCGAACGCACGGATTCCGACGACATCGCGTCCGCGCGGCTGATCGAGTTCATCGACACTCTGTGCGCCGACGTGGAGGTTCCACGCCCGAGCACCTACGGTATCGACGAACCCAAGTGGGACAGTCTGATTCCGCTCATGGCGGAGCAGGCATTGGCGTCGGGATCGCCGGGCAACAACCCCGTCGTGCCGACGGCCGACGAGATCGCAGATCTGTATCGCACCGTGTTCTGACCGCTCACGTCCACAGCCCACGCGCACAACCAGTACGGCGCTGGGCTTGACCTCGAGTGCGGTCGAGGTTCGAGGATGGTCATGTACCGATCGAACAGACCCGAAAGCGAGATCATGACCACCGACAAGTACGTACTACCCGACCTGTCGTACGACTACGCTGCACTCGAACCGCACCTCAGCGGCGAGATCATGGAGCTTCATCATTCGAAGCACCATGCGGCCTACGTCGCGGGCGCGAACACCGCACTCGAACAGCTTGCGGCTGCACGTGAATCCGACGATCATTCACGGATCTTCCTGCACGAGAAGAATCTTGCGTTCCATCTGGGCGGGCATCGCAATCACAGTCAGTTCTGGACCAACATCTCCCCGGACGGTGGTGACAAGCCGGTCGGCGAACTCGCAGCCGCCATCGACGATCAGTTCGGGTCGTTCGACAAGTTCCGTGCACAGTTCACCGCTGCGGCGAACGGACTTCAGGGTTCCGGCTGGGCTGTTCTCGGCTGGGACGAACTGGGGCGGAGACTGCTCACGTTCCAACTCTACGACCAGCAGGCAAACGTCCCTCTCGGGATCACTCCCCTACTGCTGTTGGACATGTGGGAGCACGCGTTCTATCTCCAGTACAAGAACGTCAAGGCGGATTACGTCACGGCGTTCTGGAACCTGGTCGACTGGGCGGACGTCGCACGCCGTGGACCGTGGAACGACTAGTGTCTCGCGTATGAGGATTTCGGGACGGCGCTCGGTGTCGACGACGAGCCGATCGTGAGCACCGGACGAACTCCGGTCACCATCGTCGGCGCGGGAATGGCCGGCGCCGCATGCGCGGTCGCGCTCAGGGACGGCGGCGTCGAGTGTCGTCTCGTCGATCGCGGCCGTGCTGTGGGCGGGCGGATGGCGTCTCCGCAACTGCACGGTCGCCGTGTGGACATCGGCGCGGGCTATTTCACCGTCCGCGACGACGGTTTCGCCGAGCTGGTCGAGGCGTGGGAAGCAGCCGGTCTGGCCAGGCCGTGGACCGACACGTTCGGAGTACTGGCTCCCGACGCTGACGCCACCACCACCACAGGTCCGACGAGGTGGGCAACTCCGGGCGGGCTGCGTTCACTGGTCAGGGACGTGTTGGGCGCCGCCGGCCCGGGCGAGATCAAGGCCGAATCCACCGAGCTCACCACACTTCCCGACGGCATCGTCGTGTTGGCGATGCCGGATCCGCAGGCATCGAGACTCGCCGACGTGCCGGACCCGGTGAGCTACGACGCGGCTCTCACCCTGGTCGCCGGGTTCGAGAACATGCCGTTGCCGTTCGAGAACGCAGCGTTCGTCAATGCGCATCCCGTAATCCAGTTCCTCGCCGACGACGGAGCGCGGCGGGGCGACTCGGCGCCGGTACTCGTCGCACACACCACTGCGGAATTTGCCCGTGCGCATCTGAGTGACCCGGACTCGGCGGTGGCGCAGACTGTGGCGGCGGTTCGATCTGTGACCGGGCTGCCGGCACCGTCGTGGACGCACGTTCATCGGTGGACCTTCGCGAAGCCCGCGCAGGCACACGACTCGACTTTCGGTTCGGTCGATCTCGCGAACGGAACCGTGTACTTCGCGGGCGATCAGTGGAGTCCGTCGGGGCCGCCTCGTGTCGAGAGTGCGTGGAGGTCGGGTACGGACGCGGGCCGCGCGATCTGCGCCAGGTTGTCCTAGCTCACGCGAGAGGCTGCATGCGGCTGGTCGAGCTGCATCGATTCGATGTCGTCGTCTTCGTCGTCGGTGAGGGTGAACAGCGCAGCGATCGGTGCCGCGAGCGCCAGAAGTCCGATGACGAAGACCGGGAACAGGAATCCGAACACTTCGAGCCCCGCGGGTACAGGTGCGTCCGGGTCGACGGTGACGCGCATGGCGGCCATTCCGGTGTAGTGCATTCCGACGACGGCGACGCCCATGACGAGACCTGCGGCCAACAACAACATCGGTTTCTGCAGGACCAGGGTGAACCACAGGGACAATGTGCCTGCGACGACGGCGATGGCCACGGAGACAGCAACGAGAGTCGTGTCGTAGGACACCGCGCCCTGGATACGGACCGCGTTCATTCCGGTGTAATGCATGACGTTGACGGCGATTCCCATCACGACGCCACCGAAGAGGAGCGTCCAGATGTTGACCTTGCGGCCGATGATGAGCAGTCCGACGAGGGTCGCTCCGATTGCCAGCAACGCCGAGACGACGGTCCACAGAAGGTCGTATCGTGCGACGCTGCCGGTCACGGTGAATCCGAGCATGGCGATGAAATGCATCAGCCAGATACCGATACCCCCGATCGAGACCGCCGCCATCGCCAGCCATCCGAATCGAGCACGCGGTGACGAGACGACCGCGGATTGCCTGGTGCAGGCGAGGCCGACGACACAGCCCACGACGGACACTCCGTAGGCGAGGAACACGAGCCAGATGCCCATCGAGAAATGCTGCATCTCGTGTGAATGATCCATGGTGCTGCTCCTAGGTTGCCGAGTGCACGCGGTCGAGGGCGTACTCGGTGAGGGTGATGAGGGCGCCGCGTACGGAATCCGCGCGTCGCGCATCGACTTTGACTATCGGCACGAACGGGGCGATCGCGAGCGCTTCGCGGATGTCGTCGATCTCGAAACGCTGCGCACCGTCGAACTCGTTGACGGCGACGACGAAGGGAAGTCCACGAGCTTCGAAGTAGTCGATCGCCGCGAAGCAGTCGTCGAGACGACGCGTGTCGATGAGGACGATCGAACCGATGGCTCCGCGAACCAGGTCGTCCCACATGAACCAGAATCGCCGCTGGCCCGGAGTACCGAACAGGTAGAGCACCAGGTCGTCGGAGAGTGTGATTCTGCCGAAGTCCATGGCAACGGTCGTGGTCGATTTACTGCCCGCGGAGTCCAGTTCGTCGATTCCTTCGGATTCGTCGGTGATCATCGCTTCGGTTCGGAGCGGCACGATTTCCGACACCGCGCCGACGAGTGTCGTCTTGCCGACGCCGAATCCACCTGCGACGACGATCTTCGTCGAAGCCGCTGTCCGACCTCTCGTGTCAGAGTGCGCGTAGTCCACGAAGTGTCCTTCCGATGAGTTCGCGGCGCTCGGCCGCGGTGGCGTCGTCGTCGAGAGTCGCCGACACACGCAATGTTCCAGATTCGACGAGGTCGCCGACGAGTACGCGGGCGACACCGAGGGGCAGGCTCAGGCGCGCGGAGATCTCGGCCACGGACGGGCTCTCCGTGCACAGCGCGACGATTTTCGATCTCATGTCGCTGGGCGGCCACATACTCGTCACGACCGGGGAGACGGTGTGCACGGGAGCTTCGAGAGGAAGGTAGACCTCGGATCGGGTTCGGCCCGCGGTGAGGGTGTACGGCCTCACCAGATTGGGAGTTGGTGCCGCGGCGTCGAACTCGTCCGAATCGTCCACGTTCACAGGAGCTTCGGGTGCAGACTCGTCGGTCGACTCGGATGCGCCCGATCGATCGGGTGAGGCGACCTCGACCAGCGCGTCGTCTACTTCAGGTATTTCCGACGGTGCCACCGTGCATCACCGATCTCGTATCCGCGCGGCCGGCTGCACCATACTGCCCACACGATCGACCAGCACGGCCATCTCGTAACCGACTTGGCCGATGTCGCACGATGCCGCCGTCAGTGCGGCTAGGTGCGATCCATCGCCGACACTCATCAGCAGCAGATACCCGTTCTCCATCTCGACGATGGATTGGAGTACCGGACCACCGTCGAACAGTCGCGCTGCGCCGGAGGACAGGCTCGCCAGCCCGGACGTCACCGCGGCCAGCTGCTCGGCGCGTTCGCGAGGAAGTTGTTCGCTGGTGGCCATCAGCAACCCGTCCGCCGAGACCAGGACGGAGTGCGCGACTCCGACGATGTCGCGTGCGAAGTTCGACACGAGCCAGTCCAGGGACCGATCGGGGGTCGACGCGATGGGGTGGTTCATTCGCCTTCTTCCGTTCTGTGTCGGCCGGTGACGTCTTCGGCGCGCCCGGTGCGGACACCGGTGAAGTGACTGGTGAGTTTCTCGCGTACGGCGTCGGGTGACCGTGTGCGCGACGACGTCGGCGCGTCGTTACGGCTGTGCGTCGGGGTTCGTCCGGTGTCCACGGCGCCCGGGACCAGGCGGGCACCTGGTTTACGCAGCGGCAGCCCGGAGTCCGTTCTGGTGCGTGCGCGTGCGTCGTCGGCGTTCTCGGCGGCGGCCCAGCCTGCGTCCGCCGGTGACGACCAGGTGCGCGAACGGCCTTGTCCGGTAGCAGGGTCGACGAGCCACTCGGAGACCATTCGCTGGTAGATCGGCATCGCCTGGGTCGGCGGTGCCAGCGGATCCGGCGGTGGTGGGGTCGCACCCTCGGTACCCTGTGCGGTGTCGTTCTTCGCCGCGAGTGCCGCCGGGCGGGCGCCGAAGAACGACGAAGTGTCCGAGGTCCGTCTGACGGCTGCCATGTCGCCGGACGGGGCCGATTCTGCTCTGCCGGACGACAGGGCGATGTGTTCGTCGACGCCGCTCGCGCCTGGACGACGCCGGGGCAGCGATGCGGAGGTGACGTCCTTCGTGTCGGACCGACCGTTCCGCGTCTGGGCGACGTATCCGTTCTGCTCGGCAGGCGCCTGTGCGTCGGCGCCTGGGGACGGCACTCCCGCCGTCGCGAGTCCGTCGAGCGCCATGAGCGACACCGGACCCGTGCGTTCCGTGGCGGTTTCGGCGTCCGTTGCGGTGATCGGAGGCGCCCCGTTGCGCGGTGGCAGCGCAGATGCCGATCGACCGGCCGACAGATCCCTGCGGTTGGCGCGGACGTTCTCGGCCGTCGGGAATGCCGTCACGACGAGTGACACGGGGATGTGAACGCTGACAGTCACTCCCGAACCTCCTCCCTGCACCTGTGTCGCGCGTAGTCGTACCGTCACTCCGTGGCGCTGGGCGAGACGTCCGACCACGAACAGGCCCATTCGACGCGCAGTTTCGGGCGTGACTTCACCGCCGGCGGAGAGCCGTTCGTTGGTTTCGTCGATGTCCGCTGCAGGCATTCCCAGCCCGCGGTCGGCGACTTCGAGCAGGATTCCGCCTTCGACGGCGCGCGCGGCGGTGACGGCGACGGCACTGTCGGGCGGTGAGTAGCGCAGCGCGTTGTCGATCAACTCGGCGACAAGGTGCACGATGTCGGCTGCTGCTGCCGCGGCCAGTGCGGCTTCCGGCACATCGAGCATGAGCACGCGGCGGTAGTCCTCGACCTCCGACACGGCCGCGCTCATCACTGCGTCGAGTGCGACGGGGCGGTCACCCTGTGCGCGGCGCGACGGGGTGCCTGCCAGCACCATGAGGTTGGCACCGTTTCGGCGCATCCGGGTGGCCAGGTGGTCGAGGCGGAAGAGACTGTCGAGGCGGCGCGGATCGTCCTCGTCGCGTTCCAGCTCTTCGATCAAGGCCAGTTGCTGATCGACGAGCGATCGGCTTCGGCGAGAGAGCGTTTCGAACATGTTGCCGACCTGCACTCGAAGTCGCGCCTGTTCGCCGGCGAGCTGCAGCGCTTCCTCGTGGATGGCGTCGACTGCGCGGGCAAGCTGGCCGATCTCCTCCTGTGTGTGGACGGGAATCGGCACGATCTCCGGGGTGTGTCCACCGGATCTGATCCTTTCGATCTCAGCCGGGAGCGCGCGTCGAGCGACACCGAGAGCGCCCAACCGGAGCCTGCGGATGGGGCGGACGAGAGAGCGGGCGACGATCAGCGCGAGCACGAGCGCGGTGAGGACCGAGCCGAGTACGAGGGCAGTGTCGCGCAGCGCCACCGATCGACTCTCGGTGGCCTCGGATGTCAGTGTCTCGACGAGGCGGCCTGCGTAGCGGTCCGCGATGGAGGTGTAGATGTCGGTGGACTGTCCGGCCGAGAGGAACGGATTGGTGGGCCCACCGCTTGCCGCCGCGGAGTACATTCCGAGCCTGGTGTCGAATTGTGCCTGCAGCGCTTGCACTTCGGCGGACTCCGGACCGAGCACGGTCGAGAGTGCCGCGATGTCGGCGGCCTCACTGCCCGCGGCCCGGTTGACCTCGTCGAGAATCGTGACGTCGGGGGTGGAGACGAGTAGCTGCTGGGTCTGCGCGGCGCGACGGCCGGACATGGCGTCGACGATCGTGGACGTGAGGGTTCGAGGCTCGGCGCTCTCGACGGACAGGCCGTCGGCGATCAGCTCTGCGATCGATTCGGTGACGGCCGATGCGACACCGACGCGCTCGACGGGGGCTACCGGGCCTTGCCGCAGCCTGTCGCTCAGTTGCTCCGCGCCGGAGACGGCGCTCTCGAAGTCGACGAGGGCGCCTGCCTCGGGGCCTCCGCCATCCTGGTCACCGCTGGTTCCGAGTGCGTCGCGCACGGCGGTGAGACCGGATTGCGCTTCCTCGCCCGAGCCCGGCACACCGCTCAGCGTAAGATCTCCGACGGCCCGGTCGAGGGCGAGGAGTGGCGCCACGATTCGTGAATTGTCTGCAGCGGCAGACAGATCGGCTGCGGCGGACAGTTCGGTCTGGATGCGCAGGGCTCCGAAACCCATTGCGAGGATCAACGGCAGCGCGACGACGGCCGCGACCTTGGCCCGAACGGGCCATGCCGAGAGCGACCACGTGCGCTCGGTGGGCACCGTGTTCGGTGGTTCGGTTCCTATTTCGACCACTAGCCGGACTCGCTTCGACTTGCCCAGGGGCGGGCGGGGACAAGGGCGGGCTGACAGCTCCCGTGAACAACACAGACCCGTCCGTGCAGGCTGTGAAGAACAACAAACCGCACGGACTTATTCTGTCCGGAGAACATATACCAAGATCCTGTTTCAGGAAAGATTTACGACTTGATGACTTTTTGAGCGTTCTCTGCCGATTAACACGCCCCCTCCCGCGTCCAGTCCGGGCGGTCAGTCCAGCGAACTTGCCGCCGCGACGGCGATCACCGACGCCAACTCGGCCAAAGCGGCCGTTTTCAACGTCCACTGCTGCCAGTAGAGCGTGACGTCGACGCCGGTGCCCGGCGCGAGGTCGACGACGTCCACTCCTGTGCGCATTCTGTCGATCTGCTGTCGAGGCAGGACGGCCCAGCCCATTCCGAGCCTCACCGCTTCGGCGAAGTCGGCCGACGACGGCACGAAGTGCGTGGGACCTGCACGCCTCGTCACACTCCACTGTTCGAGATATCGGTGTTGTAGATCATCGGAGCGGTCGAACACGATCATCGGAGCACGGGACAATGCGTCGCCCGACGGTCCGTCGCGAAACCATGTGTCCCGGAACTCCGGCGAGCACATCGGCCGATACTTCATCACCCCGAGTCGGGTCACGGAGCACCCCTGGACGGCATCCGCCGACGTGGTGACCGCCGCCACGACAACTCCCTGACGAAGCAATTCCGCGGAGTGGTCCTGGTCTTCTCTCTTGATGTCGAACTCCATGCGGTGCGACAGCTGTGCCACTGCAGGAAGAACCCAAGTGTTGAGCGAGTCACCGTTCACGGCAATCGGTACCGACGCGGGCGCGCCTGGAGTCAGCTCTGCGACGAGCGTTCCTATTTGCTGCGCCAGCCGCAGGTAAGGCATCCCCGCCTCGGTGATCCGGGCCGGCTTGGAGCGGTGAACCAGCACCGTCCCCACCGATGTCTCCAACGCTTTGATCCGTTGGCTGACCGCCGAAGGAGTGATGTGCAATTGCGTGGCTGCGGAATCGAACGAGCCCTCGGAGACGACGGAGACGAGGGCGTGAAGCTGCGACAGGTCGGGTGCGCGCATAAGTAATACTAATCATGGTGAAGAAATATTCGCTGTACTTCAGATCTGACCGTTCTTAATCTTTGCTTCATGACGTTCGCACTCGGTCCTACCCTCGCGGGCCTGGCTTTCGGCCTGTCGCTCATCGTGGCCATCGGAGCTCAGAACGCGTTCGTTCTGAGGCAAGGGATCGCGCGGACGCACGTGCTTCCCGTCGTCGCGGTCTGCGCGGCGTCGGACATCGTCCTCATCGCGGCCGGCGTGGCCGGGGCAGGTTTCCTCGTCGACAACTCCCCCTCCTTGATGACGATCGCCTATTGGGGCGGCGCTGCGTTCCTTCTCGGATACGGCGCATTGTCGATGCGTCGTGCTCTGCGCCCGTCCGCCATGTCCGCGGATCGTGCGTCGCAACCGGCCAGGATCGGTACCGTCCTCGCTACAGCGGTGGCGCTGACCTGGCTGAATCCGCACGTGTACCTGGATACGGTGGTCCTCCTCGGATCAGTGGCGGCAACGTACGACACCGCGCGAATCTGGTTCGGAATCGGTGCGTGTACCGCCAGCCTCCTGTGGTTCACCGCGCTCGGATACGGTGCCCGCCTTCTGCAACCGGCATTTGCGAAACCGATGGCCTGGCGGGTCCTCGACGGCGCGATCGCAGCGTTCATGGTCGCTCTGGGCTCGACGTTGGCAGTACAAGCAGTGAATAGTTAGTGCACTAACCATTCGTGTACTATCAAAAACGTGTCCGACGACGATCCACTCGCTCTCGACAGGCAGGTCTGTTTCGCACTGGCGGTTGCCAACCGAGCCGTTCTCGCCGTCTACCGGCCCCTCCTGGAGCCGATGGGGCTCACTCATCCTCAGTACTTGGTCATGCTGGCGCTCTGGGAGTCCTCGCCGCGGTCGGTGAAAGAAATCGCAGCGGCATTGCAACTGGACTCCCCCACCCTGTCCCCGTTGCTCAAACGGCTGGAGGCAGCCGGTCTCCTCGTTCGAACCCGCAGCCGTAGCGACGAGCGTCAGCTCGCCGTCGAATTGACCGCAGACGGTGCCGAACTGAGGACGCAGGCGGAGAACATCCCCCCTGCCGTCGTCGAACGACTCGGAGTGGACATCACCGAACTCGAAGAACTTCGCACGGTGCTCGGGCGCATCAACCAAGCCGCTATCGATGCAGGGGCGCTGCAATGAGCAGGACACCACGAACACGACCGAACTTTCTGCAGTGGCTCGGCTACGTGGCCGGGCGCAGGCTTCCGATGTCCATGCAGGATTGGGTCCGCAACGACCTGATCGGGCGAGGGGCCGTTCCGAGACACCTTCTCCGATCCATGATTCCGTTCCTCCCGATCTTCATCGGGTTCTTCGTACTGTTTCCCGGCGCACTGTGGTTGCGCGGAGCGATGGTGTTGCTGAGCGTGCTGCTCGCACTCTTCTACACCGTGGCGTTCATGGAGCTCAACCGCGCCCGCCGGCTCGAATTACACGGTCTCCCATCGAATCTCCAGAGCGATCGCAAGACGGCGGCACTCGAGGACGAGCGCGTTCGATACGAGCGGCTGCACCTCAGGAATCGTCAGCCGCCCCCGCGCCGACGATGATGCGTTGGCCGACCGTCACCACGGCACGGCTCAAACTCTTGGATGCGTGCTTGCTCAACGGACCTTCGTCCATGCGGAGGGCGTGCACGATCATCAGCAGTTCGATGAGCGTACGAGTGGACAGGGTATGCGTGGCATGCTGACTCGCGGCAGCGCGCCGGCTCAGTGGTGTGGGGCTGGGCGGCAGGTACTCGAATGCGCGTTGCACGTGAGCTTCCTCGAACTCACGTCGCAGCACCGACGCCTCAGCCGTGGCACCGGGCAGATGGTAGTGCAGCAGGCGTGACTCGTCGGGATGCGACTCGACCCATTTCCACACGGCGAGGATCACGGCCTCGAGCGACGGATCGTCGTCGCCCTCCTGGGCACGAACCTGGGCTACGACAGCGTCGACCATGTCGAGGACCTGCCGCATGGCCAGCTCGAACAGCTCGTCCTTACCCGCGAAGTGGTAGTAGACGGCCGATGGAACGACGTCTGCTTCGAGCGCGACGTCCTGAATACTCGCGTCCGAGAAGCTCTTTGCTGCGAAGACTTTGATTGCCGCCGACACGATCTCGTGCCGCCTCGATGGCCTGTGCGGTGATTTCTTGCCCATGCCGACGCCCGCCCCCTTCTCGCTCACCTGGAAGTCTCACCTCTCGTTCGCCGAAGCACTAGTGTTGCATGACCCCGTTACAGAGGAGATCGAATGTCGGCAACAGTCAAGCGGCCCGCTCACCGTCCGTCGCGGCGGGGCGTCATAGTCTCCACCGCTTTCGAACTGTTCGCCGCTCGACCCGCTGATTCGATCACTGTCGCCGACATCGCGGCCGCCGCCGACATGACATCTGCGGCCATCTACTACCACTACCCCTCCCGTGAGGAGATTCTTCTCGAGGGTCTGCGGGAGTTCGCCGCCGACTACGTGAACGAAGTGGAACGCATTGCAACGGAGGTCGTTGTTCCCGAGCGGCAAATGGGAGCACTCGTCGCGCCGTTCGTGAAGTGGCTCGGCGACAACCGAACAGCCGCAACGGTGTATTTCGTCGCCTCCCGCGGCGCGAGCCAGCAAGTGGAGGCGATTCGGCGCGAGAACGCGCTCGTTCTGATTCCCGTCCTGGCGGCAGCCGCGAAGAAGGTCAGAGGGAAGGTGCCGGCTGCGGAAGCCGGAGTCATCGCGGTGGCGACGATCTCCGAGATCGAGATTTTCGCGTCGGCGTTCCTGTCCGACGACCGATCCTTCACGACCCTGGGGCGCCGCCGTTTCATCGAAGAGGGTGCGCGTCTGGCGGACCGCATTGCCGGAACAACGAAGCCGACGGACTGAGGTTCTGCACACAGCACTTCTCAGGGCGGTAGGCCTGTAAAGCATTATGCGGCAGATCGATTGACTGCCGACTAGCGCGAGACCGGTCGTCGAACCCAGACGATCGACGAAATGTGGTGGGCGCAGAGGGGTTCGAACCCCCGACCGCTGGTGTGTAAAACCAGAGCTCTACCGCTGAGCTATACGCCCGGATTCCGATGACCGAGGCCACCGGAACACGGAGAAAAACTTATCCTGTCCGCCGGGAATCTACAATTCCGCAGGTCAGCCCACGTGAGTGGAAACGTAGGCTATCGCCTACATTTCCACTCACGTACGGACTGTGCTGAGAGCTGTTTCCCAAGCGGTCTGGTCACGCGCTTCGCCGGGCTCTTTCATCTCGGCGAAACGAATGATGCCGTCGGTGTCGATGACGAAGGTTCCGCGGTTGGCGAAGCCTGCTTTGTCGTTGAACACCCCGTAGGCCTGTGCGACCGAACCGTGTGGCCAGAAGTCGGACAGCAGGGGAAATGTGTACCCCTGTTCTGCTGCCCAGATCTTGTGCGTCGGCGGTGGACCGACCGAGATGGCAAGGATCGCGGTGTCGTCGTTCTCGAACTTGGGCAGTTCGTCGCGAACCTTGCACAGCTCGCCCTGGCACGTGCCGGTGAAGGCGAGTGGATAGAACACGAGCAGTACGTTCTTGTCGCCTCGGTACGAGGACAACGTCACGTCCTGATTGTTCTGATCCTTGAGGGTGAAGTCCGGCGCCTCCGCGCCCACCTCGAGTGGCATGGAATCAAACTTCCTTGTCGACGGATCGTTAGCGCTTGACCGCGCGAGTCTTCGGCTGCACCAACCTGCTGCCGATCCAGTCACCGAGGTTGGCGGCCGACGTCTGAGTCAGTCCCGCCGTGGGGGCGGACTCGGCGATCTCGCTGGGCTCGACGTGGCCGGGAAGGCCGGTCTTGGGGCTGAGGACCCAGACGAATCCGTCGTCCGACAACGGACCGATGGCGTCCATCAGTGCATCGACCAGATCACCGTCGCCGTCGCGCCACCACAGCAGCACCACGTCGATGACTTCGTCGGAGTCCTCGTCGAGGGTTTCACCGCCGATGGTGTCCTCTACGTCGGCCCGCAGATCGTCGTCTGTGTCCTCGTCCCAGCCCAGCTCCTGAACGACCAAGTCGCGGGTGATTCCAAGTTTCTGAGCGTAGTTCTGAGCGTCCGCCGCGGCGACCACGGTGGTGACCTCCTTGCATAGTGGGTGAAGTAGTGCAAGCGAACAGTGTTTCTCCCGTTCGCGCAAGCTGACCGCGCCGAAATTGCGTACATAAATTTCTACTGGTGGGTATTGGGACTCCGTACTACGTCGGTGAAACATATGTAGGAGGATTGAGCGGAGTCACCGAGAAACCGAGAAGTAGCTCGCCGTCACAGAGCGCGAGTTGCATGGACCGGCCGCCGCACCGAGCGACCGCCACATGGAGGAGTACACACGTTGTCCGAGTTGAACCAGGACGATCGGCAGAGCACACAATCTGCAGGCAAGACGAACGGGCCCATCGGCTCGGAGGGTCGGGTACGCGTCATCCGTGAGGGTGTCGCCTCGTATCTGCCCGACATCGACAACGACGAGACCAACGAATGGATCGAATCGTTCGACGGCCTCCTCGAGCGGTCGGGTCCGAACCGCGCGCGCTACCTGATGCTGCGTCTGCTTGAGCGCGCAGGAGAACGACGTGTTGCGCTGCCGTCCCTGACTTCGACCGATTACGTGAACACCATCCCGACCGAGAACGAGCCGTGGTTCCCCGGTGACGAAGAGGTCGAGCGCCGCTATCGCGCGTGGATCCGCTGGAACGCCGCGATCATGGTGCACCGCGCTCAGCGGCCAGGAGTCGGCGTCGGCGGACACATCTCGACCTACGCGTCCTCGGCCGCTCTGTACGAGGTCGGTTTCAACCACTTCTTCCGCGGCAAGGACCACCCGGGCGGCGGCGACCACATCTTCATCCAGGGCCACGCCTCCCCCGGCATCTACGCCCGCGCGTTCCTCGAGGGTCGTATCCCGGCCGAGCGGATGGACGGATTCCGTCAGGAAGCCAGCCACGAGACGCAGGGTGGCGGACTGCCGTCCTACCCGCATCCGCGTTTGATGCAGGATTTCTGGGAGTTCCCGACGGTGTCGATGGGCCTCGGTCCGATGAACGCCATCTACCAGGCGCGTTTCAATCACTACCTGAACGACCGCGGCATCAAGGACACCTCGGACCAGCACGTCTGGGCGTTCCTGGGCGACGGCGAGATGGACGAGCCGGAATCGCGCGGCCTCGCACACGTCGCCGCGACCGAGGGCTTGGACAACCTCACGTTCGTGGTCAACTGCAACCTGCAGCGCCTCGACGGCCCGGTCCGCGGTAACGGCAAGATCATCCAGGAACTGGAGTCGTTCTTCCGCGGCGCAGGCTGGAACGTCATCAAGGTCGTCTGGGGCCGCGAGTGGGATGCGCTGTTGCACGCCGATCGCGACGGCGCACTGGTCAACCTGATGAACACGACGCCGGACGGCGACTTCCAGACGTACAAGGCCAACGACGGCGGCTACGTGCGCGACCACTTCTTCGGCCGCGACCCGCGGACCAAGGAGCTCGTCAAGGATCTCTCCGACGGCGACATCTGGAACCTCAAGCGCGGCGGTCACGACTACCGCAAGGTCCACGCTGCGTACGCCGCTGCGATGGCACACAAGGGCCAGCCGACGGTCATCCTGGCGCACACCATCAAGGGCTACACGCTCGGCAAGCACTTCGAGGGTCGTAACGCCACGCACCAGATGAAGAAGCTGACGCTCGACGACCTCAAGACCTTCCGCGATCTGCAGCACATCCCGATCTCCGACGAGGAGCTCGAGAAGGATCCGTACATGCCGCCGTACTACCACCCCGGTGCGGATGCTCCCGAGATCCAGTACATGCTCGATCGTCGCAACAAGCTCGGCGGGTTCGTCCCGGAGCGTCGGGTCAGCCCCAAGCCGCTTCCGCAGCCGGGCGATGCCACCTACAAGACGCTGCTCAAGGGCTCCGGCAAGCAGGAAGTCGCCACCACGATGGCGCTCGTGCGCGTCATGAAGGAGCTGCTGCGCGACAAGGAGATCGGCCACCGGATCGTGCCGATCATCCCGGACGAGGCGCGCACGTTCGGTATGGACTCCTGGTTCCCGTCGCTGAAGATCTACAACCGCAACGGCCAGCTGTACACGTCGGTCGACTCGGAACTGATGCTCGCCTACAAGGAGAGCTCGGTCGGTCAGATCCTGCACGAGGGCATCAACGAGGCCGGCTCGACGTCGTCGTTCACGGCGGTCGGAACATCCTACGCGACGCACGGCGAGGTCATGATCCCGCTGTACATCTTCTACTCGATGTTCGGCTTCCAGCGGACCGGTGACGGCCTGTGGGCAGCGGCGGACCAGATGGCCCGCGGCTTCGTCCTCGGCGCCACTGCGGGACGTACGACGCTCACCGGTGAGGGTCTGCAGCACGCGGACGGTCACTCGCTGCTGTTGGCGTCGACCAACCCGGCGGCGGTCGCCTACGATCCGGCGTTCTCCTTCGAGATCGCGCACATCGTCAAGGACGGTCTGCGACGGATGTACGGCGGCACCGAAGGTGTGGACGGCTTCGGCGGCGAGAACATCTTCTACTACATCACCCTGTACAACGAGCCGTACGTGCAGCCGGCCGAGCCGGAGAACCTCGACGTCGAGGGCCTCCTCAAGGGCATCTACCGGTTCGAGGCTCCGCAGGACGGCGACGGACCCGAGGCACAGCTCCTCGCGTCGGGCGTCGGTCTCGTGTCGGCCCGCAAGGCTCGTGAGCTTCTGCTCGACGAGTGGGGCGTCCGGTCGGCGGTCTGGTCGGTGACGTCGTGGGGCGAGCTCCGCCGCGACGGTGTCGAAGCCGAGCAGGAAGCACTTCGCAATCCCGGTGCGGACAAGCGCGTCCCGTTCGTGACGACGGCTCTGCAGAACGCTGCCGGACCGGTCGTCGCGGCGTCGGATTGGATGCGGGCCGTTCCGGATCAGATCCGCCAGTGGGTTCCGGGCGACTACGTCACCCTCGGTACCGACGGATTCGGATTCTCGGACACGCGTCCCGCGGCTCGACGGGTGTTCAACGTCGACGCCGAGTCGATCGTCGTCGCGACGTTGTCCGCTCTCGCGGCCTCGGATGAGATCGACAAGTCCAAGGCTGTCGAGGCCGCGGAGAAGTACAAGATCGACGACGTGACGGCGGCTCCCACGTCGTTCGCGGACACCGGCTCGGCGTAACGACCGACCGGAGACCACCAGTGCGCCCGTCCATTCGTACCGCTTCCCCGCGGACGAGTGGACGGGCGTAGGTTTTTCCTGTGGTCGCAGACAGAACGCCGACCGGCGCCGGTGACACACCGCCCGGAGTCGGCGACAGAACGGCATCCGCCGCCGGGGAGGAATACATCACCGACAACGAGGTGCATCTGCCGGTGACGGCGTTGACGTCGGCCCGCCAGAAGCGCGACCCCCTTCCCGACGCATTGCTGCGGCGCGTCAAGCAGTTCTCGGGGCGGCTCTCCACCGAGGCCGTGACCGCGATGCAGGATCAGCTGCCGTTCTTCGGTGGTCTCGATGCCGCGCAGCGTGCGAGTGTGCAGTTGCTGATCCAGACGGCGGTGGACAACTTCCTGGAGTGGTTGAAGAACCCGCAGAGTGATATCCGCTTCAGCCTGGACGCGTTTCAGGTGATCCCGCAGGATCTGGCCCGACGGTTGACGCTTCGCCAGACGGTGGACATGGTGCGGGTCGCGATGGAGTTCTTCGAGCAGTGGCTTCCTGCGTTGGCTCGAAACGATCAGCAGCTCGTTGCACTGACCGAGGCTGTCCTGCGGTACGGACGCGAGCTCGGTTTCGCTGCGGCGTCGGTGTATGCGAGTGCCGCCGAGTCCCGAGGCGCATGGGACACCCGCCTGGAAGCTCTCGTCGTCGACGCTGTGGTGCGAGGTGACACGGGTTCGGACATGCTCTCGCGTGCCGCAACGCTCAACTGGGACGCGACAGCGCCGGCGACGGTTCTCGTCGGTACACCGCCGGACGATCAGGGGGTGTCGGTCGTCGGCACCGTTCACGCCGTCGCACAGAAGCACGGTCGAGCGGCGCTCGCGGTGGTTCAGGGCACTCGGTTGGTGATGGTGGTCAGTGGGCAGCTCGTGGACGATTCTGCGAGCGCGGCGTTTCTGGCGGACATGTTGGAGAATTTCTCCGACGGCCCGGTCGTCATCGGGCCCACGACGAGGACTCTGGGCGCCGCGCATTCCAGCGCGGTGGAGGCGTTCGCGGGTATGCAGGCCGTTGCGGGGTGGCGCGGTGCGCCCCGTCCGGTGCACGCGGGCGAGCTTCTGCCGGAGCGCGCACTGTTGGGTGACTCGGCTGCGATCAGCGCTCTGAACGACCTGATCGTGCACCCGCTGTCGAGCGCGGGCCCCGGCCTTGCCGACACGTTGGACGCTTACCTCGACAGCGGGGGCGCTGTCGAGACTTGTGCACGTTTGCTGTTTGTTCATCCAAATACGGTGCGGTATCGCTTGAAGAAAATCACAGAGGTCACGGGCCGCGATCCCACGACTCCGAGGGATGCGTACGTGCTTCGAGTTGCGGCGACGGTGGGCAGACTGACTCAAACGCATCACGAACCGCACTATCCAGCCCCACAAATCCCACACGTCACATTCGGGGAAATCGTCACGTAACGCGAATGCGGACCGTGGCGATGTCGCGACTCCGGCCGAGCATTTGTTGGGACCCTACAAATTGGGCGGTAAGAGTTCATCGAGAGCGACATCTCCCAAACGGGTAGTCACGGTGTTCTCTTAACGATGTGATTGCGTTGCTTGCGCCCGGCCAGGGCTCCCAGACACCCGGCATGCTTCTGCCATGGCTCGAACTACCCGGAGCCGCCGACCGCGTGGCCCTGTGGTCCAAGGCGTCCGGACTCGACCTGGCACGGCTCGGTACCACCGCGACGGCCGAGGAAATCACCGACACGTCGGTGACCCAGCCCCTCGTCGTCGCGGCGGCTCTCCTCGCGTTCGAGGAGATCGCCGGCCAGGACCTGCTGCCGCAGGACGCGCTCATCGCCGGACACTCCGTGGGTGAGCTTGCCGCTGCCGCCGTCGCCGGCGTCATCTCCGCCGACGAAGCCGTCACCCTCGCTGCCGTGCGCGGGTCCGAGATGGCCAAGGCGTGCGCTCTGGAGCCGACGGGCATGTCCGCTGTGCTCGGCGGAGACGAGGCCGCTGTGCTCGCTCGGCTGGAGGAGCTGGGACTCGAACCCGCCAACATCAATGCTGCCGGGCAGATCGTTGCAGCCGGGTTGCACAGCGCGCTCGAGGAACTGGCCGCCAACCCGCCGGAGAAGGCACGGGTCCGCTCGCTCCCCGTGGCCGGTGCTTTCCACACTCGCTTCATGGCGCCCGCGCAGGAAGCAGTCGCCGCTGCTGCCGCCGCGATCACCCCGTCCGACCCTGTCCGCACCCTGCTGTCGAATTCCGACGGCAAGGCGGTCACCAACGGTGCGGACGCACTCACCAAACTCGCAGCACAGGTCACCAAGCCTGTGCGGTGGGACCTCTGCACCGCGACGATGCGTGACGCCGCCGTCACGGCTGTGGCAGAGTTGCCGCCGGCCGGAACGCTCGTCGGTATCGCCAAGCGCGAACTGAAGGGCACACCGAACCTGGGCCTCAAGACACCCGAGGACATCGCCAAGCTGGCGGACCTGATCTGACCGCACCCGCGGCCGCCGATGACAGGCAGCCTCGCCGCGCACTCGCTCGATGAACGTACGAGTGCGCACCCATGACTTCGGTATGCCGATTCACGGCGTGCCGACCCGAAAAAGATAGACACCAACAAGAAGGGAGCCACTCAAGTGGCCAGCCAGGAAGACCTCATCGCCGGACTTGCAGAGATCATCGAGGAGGTCACGGGTATCGAGCCCTCCGAGGTGACCATCGACAAGTCCTTCGTGGACGACCTCGACATCGACTCCCTGTCCATGGTCGAGATCGCAGTGCAGACCGAGGACAAGTACGGCGTGAAGATCCCCGACGAGGACCTCGCCGGTCTTCGCACCGTCGGTGACGCAGTGTCGTACATCCAGAAGCTCGAAGCGGAGAACCCGGAAGCCGCAGAGGCAATCAAGGCCAAGCTCGACGACTCCGCGAGCGAGTGAGTCGGACCGTGACCAACCCATCCACCCACAACGGACGCTTCCCGAGTGTCGTCGTCACCAGCCTCGCTGCGACCACGTCCATCGCCGGTGATGTGGACGCAACGTGGAAGGGTCTACTGAACGGCGAGAGCGGAATCGGAGTGCTCGAAGACGATTTCGTCGCCGAGTACGACCTTCCCGTTCGAATCGGCGGACACCTCGCGGTGAACCCGGCGACGCTTCTGAGCCGAGTCGAGTGCCGCAGGCTGAGCTACGTGGAGCAGTTGTCCACGGTTCTCGGTCGCGAGGTGTGGAAGAACGCCGGCAGCCCCGAGGTCGATCCGCTCCGTCTCGGAGTGTCGATCGGCACCGGTCTGGGCGGCGGTGACTCCCTCATCGACGCGAACGACAAGATGAAGTCGGGCGGCTACCGCAAGGTGTCTCCTCTCGCGGTTCAGATGGTCATGCCGAACGGACCCGCAGCGGTCGTCGGCCTGGAGCTGAAGGCACAGGCAGGCGTCATCACGCCTGTGTCGGCATGCTCCTCCGGATCGGAAGCCATCGCGCATGCGTGGCGGATGATCGTCATGGGTGACGCCGACATGGTGGTCACCGGTGGCGTCGAGGGATACATCGACGCGGTGCCGATCGCGAGTTTCTCCATGATGCGAGCGATGAGCACCAACAACGACAACCCCAAGGGCGCGTCGCGACCGTTCGACAAGGATCGCGACGGATTCGTCTTCGGCGAGGCAGGCGCACTCATGGTCATCGAGACCGAGGAGCACGCCAAGGCTCGTGGGGCGACGATTCACGCCCGGCTGCTCGGCGCAGGCATCACTTCGGACGGTTTCCACCTCGTGGCACCCGACCCGGAGGGCAAGGGTGCTGCTCGTGCCATGCAGCGGGCAATCGAGAACGCTGGTCTGCAGAAGTCCGACATCAAGCATGTGAACGCGCATGCAACGGCAACACCTATCGGTGACACCGCCGAAGCGCTCGCGATCAACAAGGCAGTCGGTACCCATGCAGCGGTGTACGCGCCGAAGTCCGCTCTCGGACACTCGATCGGCGCTGTCGGCGCCCTCGAATCGGTGCTGACCGTTCTCTCGGTCCGCGAGGGAATCATTCCTCCCACGCTGAACCTGGATAACCAGGATCCGGAAATCGATCTCGACGTGGTCAAGGGCGAAGCCCGCAGCCTCGAAATCGATTACGCGATCAACAACTCGTTCGGATTCGGTGGGCACAACGTCGCGCTCGCCTTCGGTCGGGCCTGAACCGGCTCGACACCGTCGTAGCACCCGGGCGGGAGCGCACTCTCGCTTCCGTCCGGGGATCGCCCCTTCGATCGTGCGAGGGGCATGTAGAAGGAGAACGCGATGACCATCCTGTCCCCCGCCACTCGCTCAGGTCAGTCCACCGACCCCCGCGATCCCGTTACCCGCCTCGAGAAGCTGTTCGACGCCGGGACGATGACTCCTCTGCACGATCGTGACAAGTCCGGCCTTCTCGCCGCTGCAGGCGACATCGACGGCGTCCACACGATCGCCTATTGCTCCGACGCCACGGTCATGGGTGGCGCCATGGGTGTCGACGGTTGCGCACACATCGTCGACGCCATCGACGTCGCCATCGAACGCCGCGCACCGATCGTCGGAATCTGGCATTCCGGCGGTGCCCGCCTTGCCGAGGGCGTCGAAGCGCTGCACGCCGTCGGCCTCGTATTCGAGGCCATGGTCCGCGCTTCCGGCCTCGTCCCACAGATTTCCGTCGTTCTCGGTTTCGCAGCCGGTGGCGCCGCGTACGGTCCAGCGTTGACCGACGTCGTCATCATGGCTCCCGAGGGACGCGTGTTCGTCACCGGTCCCGACGTGGTTCGCAGCGTCACCGGCGAGCAGGTCGACATGGCGTCGCTCGGCGGCCCGGACACCCACTTCAAGAAGTCGGGCGTGTGCCATATCGTCGCCGACGACGAACTGGATGCGCTGACCCGCGCACGCCGGCTGGTATCGATGTTCAGCGAACAGGGCACCTTCGACATCGCGGCAGCCGAGCACGGTGACACCGATCTTCGCGCACTGCTGCCCGAGTCGAATCGTCGTGCCTACGACGTGCATCCGATCATCGACGAACTTCTGGACAACGTCGAGGGTGAGTCGACCTTCGAAGAATTTCAGGGCGGTTGGGCTCGCAGTATCGTCGTCGGTCTCGGTCGTCTCAGTGGACGTACCGTCGGCGTCATCGCCAACAACCCGATCCGGCTGGGTGGGTGCCTCAACTCCGAGAGCGCCGAGAAGGCAGCGCGTTTCGTTCGCCTGTGCGACGCCTTCGGCATCCCGCTCGTCGTCATCGTCGACGTTCCCGGCTATCTGCCGGGTGTGAGCATGGAATGGGAAGGCGTCGTACGCCGGGGAGCGAAGCTTCTCCACGCCTTCGCCGAAGCGAAGGTCGCTCGGGTGACGCTGGTGACCCGCAAGATCTACGGCGGGGCCTACATCGCCATGAACGCCCGAGCATTGGGTGCGACGGCGGTCTACGCGTGGCCCGGATCTGAGGTCGCGGTCATGGGCGCCAAGGCGGCCGTGGGCATTCTGCACAAGAAGGCGCTGGCCGCTGCACCCGACACCGAGCGTGATGCGCTCCACGACCGTTTGACGGTAGAACACGAGGCGATTGCCGGCGGTGTCGATCGAGCGGTGGCCATCGGTGTCGTGGACGAGGTCATCGATCCGGCGAAGACGCGCTCCATCGTCGCGAAGGCGTTGTCCTCGGCACCGGCACTTCGCGGAAATCACAAGAATATTCCGCTCTGATCAGGGGCGAACAGCACTGTGCCCCGGCGACTTCGGTCGCCGGGGCACAGACGTTCGTTCCACCGACTCGTTCAGCCCTCGAGCCACTTGTGCGACTGCGCGATTCGCATGACGACCTGCCGGACGTCGAGGATCTGTTCGGCAGTCAGTCCGCGGTTCGCACGCAACAGACCTTCGGTCAGTTCGGCCGAGAACTCCTGCAGCGACAGAACGTCGCACACGACGTCGTCGTACTCCGTCGTTTCCGCATTGGGGACGACCGCAGGAACCGCTGCACGAGTTACCGGCTTCGGCGAATCGATGATCTGAACCTGGGCGGCCTTGAGACCGCGGTCGCCTTCCTCGACGACGTACTCGACGCGCACGCCGGGCGCCAGCAGCCGCTTGTCGAAATCCAGATCGTTGACGTGGATGAACACATCCTCGCCGCCCTCGTCCGGAGCAACGAATCCGTAACCCTTGAATTCGTCGAATCGGATGACCTTACCGGTCGACAACATCCCAACCACCCTGTCTCACTACTCAGCCACACATACCAACCCACATGCCCACCTCGGACACGGTCGTCACGTTACCGGACGTGCGACGGCCGGTGCGGTGAGTCGGTCAGCCGGCGTTACGGCTCAGCCAGGTCACTTCGGCGCCTGCGCCGCCCGTTCGATAGGGCTCGAGGGCCTCGTCCCAGCTGCTGCCGAGGGCGTGTTCGATTTCGGCAGCGAGGTTGCCGGAATTGCCGTCGATCATCGACTTGAGCCTCATCTCGCCGAGGATGACGTCGCCGTTGGCGCTCGTCGTCCCACGCCACAGACCCAGGCCGGGAACGTGGGCGAATCGCTCACCGTCGACGCCGTCGCTCGGGTCCTCGGTCACCTCGAAGCGCAGCATCTGCCACGCACGGAGAATCCCTGCGAGTGAGGCGGCGGTACCGACCGGGCCGACCCAGTTGCTCGTCGCGCGCAGTTGTCCGTCCGAGGACGGCTGCGCGGACCACTTCAGGTTGGCCCTGCAGTTCAGGGCGTCGGACAGTGCCCATTCCACGTGCGGGCACAACGCGGCAGGCGACGAGTGGATGTACACAACACCCGACGTCGCATCCGCGAATTGGTTGGACTCGCGCATTAGAAACACCTCCAGCTTCGACGAGGGACGTCTTCCCCAACGACCTCGATCTGCTGCGATGTGTCTCGTACACGCGTGTGCATGTACCAGTGTGCCCCGAGTTACCCCTGTTGCGCCAGTGCACCGGCGTGTCGCGATGGACTAGCGGGGGTTGTTGTGCAGAATCTCGTCGGACAACTCCGGCCAGAGCGGCTTGGCCCACTCCCCGAACGCAAGGTCGGTGAGTACCACCGTTGCCAGACCTGCATCCGGGTCCACCCACAGGAACGTTCCGGACTGACCGAAGTGTCCGAACGTTCGCGGCGAGTTCGCAGCCCCGGTCCAGTGTGGAGTTTTGCCGTCCCGAAGCTCGAATCCGAGCCCCCAGTCGTTGGGCTTCTGGTTGCCGTATCCGGGCAGGATTCCCGGCAGCCCGTCGAACTGGATGGACGTTGCAGCCTGGAGAGTCTCCGCGGACACCAGCGTCGGCGTGAGGAGTTCGGAGGCGAAGACCTCCAGGTCCTGCACCGTTGACCGTGCGCCGTGTCCGGCCGATCCCGGGAGCGTCGAGTCGGTCATCCCGAGCGGTTGAAAGACGGCCTCGTCGAGGTAGTCCGTGAACGCGATCGACGTTTCAGCAGCAATGGTGTCCGCGAGGACCTCGAATCCCGCGCTGGAGTAGATCCGCTTCGTTCCCGGATCTGCCTGCACCTTCTGCTCGGCGAACGCCAGACCCGAGGTGTGCGCGAGCAGATGGCGAACCGTCGAGCCAGTGGGTCCGGCGGGCAGGTCGAGCGAAATGGCTTCTTCTTCGAGGGCGACCAACGCCGCGTACGCCACCAGGAGTTTCGTCACCGACGCCAACTCGTATATCCGGTTCTGGTCGCCGTAGTGTTCTCGCGTCCCGGCCGTCGACACCACCGTCGCCGACGCATTGTCCACGGGCCATCCTGCGATCAAATCCAGACTGTGCACGTGGGCAACTCTAGTGTGCCCCCGGCTGGTCCCGAATTCGCTGTCAGTACTGCGTGCAGGTGTCGAACACAGTACGAACGAATCCGGAGCCCGGCCCGCCGAAGAAGGCGTTGACGCGATCGACCACGGCCGGCTGCGAAGACAGGAAGATCTGACGCTGCCACGGCGGCGCGGCAAGAAACGCGGCGAAGGACGACGAGAGGGGCGACGATGCGAGGGCCGCGCCTTCCTCCGGGCTCACGGCGTACGTCGCGGCGACGATCTGCGAGAACGAGCACGGCGAGTTGACGATGGTGTCGGAGGGGGCAGCACTGGCCACCGAACCGAACACCAGCGATCCTGCGGCGACGGCGCCCAGGACTGCTGTACCTCTGATCGTTGCTGTGCGAAAGTCCATGAGGATCCCCAGACGTGTAGTGCATGTGGTGGTCGACAGATCCGCCGACAGGGCAAACGATACCGCCCGGCCGGGTATCGCGTTCGGGTTAAGCTCGGCCGGGCGAGAGTGGAGCCAGCAGAAACGACCTGGCAGAGGCGAGAGTGGAGCCTGCAGGCTGAGTGTTCTGGGCGTGACCGGGACGATGGGAGAACGAGATGACGGTCGAGTTCGGGACGTGCAATCTGTGCGAAGCGATGTGCGGTCTCGAGTTCACGGTCGAGGACAACGCCGTCACCTCGATTCGCGGTGACAAGAAGGACCCGTTGTCTCGGGGTCATATCTGCCCGAAGGCATTGTCGCTGATCGACCTGCATGCCGATCCCGACCGGTTGATCAAGCCGGTACGCCGCACCGATTCGGGGTGGCAGGAAATCGAATGGGACGAGGCCTACCGCATCGTCGTCGACGGTCTGGTGTCCACGCGCCGTGATCACGGCGCCAACGCGGTCGGGATCTACCAGGGCAATCCGAACGTGCACAGTCTCGGCGCGATGACCCACGGTATTCCGTTCACGTCGATGCTGCGGACCCGAAACAGGTACTCGGCGACGTCGCTGGATCAGCTCCCCCACCAGTTGGTCAATCACCTCATGTACGGGCATCAACTCGTACTCCCCATCCCGGACATCGACCGGACGGATTTCTTTTTGGTTCTCGGGGGCAATCCGATGGCGTCGAACGGTTCGATGATGACCGTTCCGGATTTTGCGCAGCGTGTTCGAGATCTGAAAGCCCGCGGGGGGACACTCGTCGTGGTCGATCCGCGTCGAACCGAAACTGCTGACGTCGCCGACGAGCATCATTTCGTACGTCCCGGCACCGACGCGTTGTTGCTGCTCGCACTTGTCAACGTCGTTCTCGAGACAGGCGCGACCCGCGTTGCCGACTATGTCGACGGGGTGTCCGAGATCGCTTCTTTCGTGCGAGATTTCGCACCGGAAGCCGTCGCTCCCGTCGTCGGCATGGCGGCCGAGGCCATCACCGATCTGGCAACCCGGTTCGCCGGCGCCGAGTCTGCCGTCGCATACGGGCGGATGGGCGTGTCCACGCAGAAGTTCGGGACCGTGTGTCAGTGGGCAATTCAGGTCCTCAACATTCTCACCGGCAATCTGGACCGCGTGGGCGGGGCGCTTCTGACGGACCCCGCGATCGATCTGGTGGAGCGAAAGATCGTGGGCCGCGGCCACTTCGACAAGTGGCGCTCACGGGTGCGTGACCTGCCCGAGTTCGCCGGTGAGTTCCCCAGTTCCACACTTGTCGACGAGATGACGACTCCCGGAGACGGCCGCATCCGTGCGATGGCGGTGTTCTCCGGCAACCCGGTGCTGTCGATGCCCGGTGGCGACACACTCGACCAGGCCTTCGCCGATTTGGACTTCATGGTGTCGTTCGATTTCTACATCAACGAGACCTCGCGTCACGCCGACGTGATCCTTCCTCCGACGATGTCGTTGGAACGCGATCACTACGATCTGATCTTCTCCACCTTCGCGGTACGCAATACCGCCAAGTTCATGCCCGCGGTGTTGCCGAAGAAACCGGGTGCGAAGGCGGACTGGGAGATCTTCCGCGACCTGGGCATCCGGTATCAAGCGGCGCTGGCGCAGTCTCCGGTGGACCGCGTTCGACGACGCCTGTCACCGAAATCGGTTGTGGCCGAGGCACGTCTACGCCTCTCGCCGCGTCGAACGGTGGATGCACTGCTACGCAGCGGAAGGAAGGGACTGTCGGTCCGGGCTCTGTCCAAGTCCCCTCACGGCACCGATCTCGGCCCGTTGAGGCCCGGGCTTCCGGCCAAACTGCGTACCCGCGACAAGCGCATTCAGCTGGTTCAGGATGTCGTAGTGGGCGATCTGCCTGCCGTGCACGACATGCTGACGACGGCGTCCGTGCCCGCGGACGGTCAGTTGCTCATGATCGGGCGACGACACCTGCGCAGCAACAATTCCTGGATGCACAACACCGCTCGACTGACGAAGGGCAAGCCACGCCACCAGCTGCTCGCCCATCCCGACGACCTGCGCGCACGCGGGATCGGCGACGGGGCGCTGGTGACGGTCACGTCCGCAGCAGGCTCGGTCAGCATCGAAGTGCTCGCATCGGATCGTATGATGCCCGGAGTGGTCAGCATGCCCCACGGCTTCGGCCACCAACGCACAGGCGTCGAACTGTCCGTCGCATCGACCGTGAAGGGTCCGAGTGTCAACGACATCACCGACCCTCAACAGGTCGACGCGGTCTCGGCCAACGCAGTTCTGAACGGTATCCCGGTCACCATCGCAGCTGTGTGATTGTTGTAGCATTCGTAACCGCTCGCCTCGCGCGAGATGGGGCGGTAGCTCAGTCGGTTAGAGCCGTGGACTCATAATCCATTGGTCGCGGGTTCGAGCCCCGCCCGCCCCACGTCTGGTCCACCGCGCACCGACACGCCTCGGTAAAACCATATGGTTTCGTGTCAAAATTCGCCGGTGAACTCAATACGCGTCCGAGTCCAGTCGGCGTCGGCGTCGGCGAAGCAGATATCCGCGGTCATCGATGTTCCCGGTGGCGGCAGTTTCGACGTCTCCACGCGGTCGAACTACACGTTGGATCACTCTGCGACACCGTGGCTTGCGCCGGCGCTGGCAGCGGGTATGCGTCGGCACCGAGATCTCGTCATCGACGGGACGGTAGACCCGACGGCTCTCGATGGTGCGACGAAGGCCCAGAAAGTGTTGGCCGACTGGTACAGGACCTATCGTCGGATCGAAGTTTCTGCAGCGCAATCACCGCCCACCAGGACGCTTCCTGAGCGGGCGACCGGCGTCGGCTGTTTCTTCAGTGGTGGCGTCGACAGTTTCTATTCGGCGATCACGCAAGCGGATCGCATAACTCACCTGATTTTCGTTCACGGTTTCGATATCGCTGTCGGCGATTCCGAACTGGCCCGGAAAGCGTTGACCGGCGCCCGCGCTTCTGCTGCAGAACTCGGTAAGCCCCTCATCGAGGTCCAGACCACGGTCCGGTCGGCACTCGGGGACCCTTTGGCTCTCGATTGGGGGCACGTCTTTCACGGGCCGTCGCTCGCCCACGTCGGACTTGCACTGTCGAAACACTTGGGGACGGTTGTGATTCCCTCGTCCTACAGTCGCGATCAGTTGCACCCGTGGGGCTCGCACCCGTCCCTCGACCCGTTGTGGTCCAGCGACTCGGTGTCGTTCGAGCACCACGAACTCGACGTCGGCCGGTTCGGGAAGATCAGGAGAATCAGCAGTTCGGACACTGCGATGAACAACTTGCGTGTGTGCTGGCTCAACACCGACGGGGCTTTCAATTGCGGAGAATGCGGCAAGTGCGTTCGAACGAAGCTCGGTCTCAGGACAGCGGGAGTGGAGAGCCCCACGCTCCCCGGATCCATAAGTCCTGAAGCTGTCCGGACCATGTATGTCAGCGAGGGTGAGCGCACGTTCTTGCGGGAAGGTCTCGCCGCAATGCAAGACGCTGGAATTCGAGACGAAGCGCTGACCAGAGCACTCCGGTATGCCATTCGCCGCAGCTACGTTCGACGCTTCATTCCGTTCTCTCGCTGATCGAGCTCGATATGTCCACCGTTGCCTGGATCAGCGGCAAGCTTCACGGCACCACGGTCACCGGCCATCGCCCGGCTTTGACCAATCGCACGGCGACGGATCCGAACATTCGATGGCCTGCGTGCTCGGAGGCGCCGACGACGATGGCGTCGGCGCGTAGTTCGTCGGCGACGGCGACGAGGCCGTTGAAGGGGTCACCGGTCGCGGTGCGGAATTCCCACCGGATCGCGTCGGTGTCGTGGGTCGACTTCTGAATGTAGGCGAGGAGTTCGTCGGCGATTTCCTTGCCGGTTTCGACGAGAGAGATTCCGGCTTGGCCCCAGGCGGCGGTTGCGATGGGTTGGACGTAGACCAGGACGAGCAGCGAGCCTTGCCGGCGAGACAGTCCGGCGGCATAGGCTGCGGCACGCCAGGCCGAATCGGAGCCGTCGATCCCGGCGAGGATGACCTTGGGCCCGTCCACTCCGTACTCGAAGACGGAGGAATCGGGGGCATGCGCTGGCTCGTCCACCCTTGCAGGTTACCCAGCCTCACGATCGCGTCGGTCACTCCTCCCGACTCCGCTCTCGGCCGCGGAAATTTCGATACCGACTCCGCGATTGACCTGCGTATCTACGCTGGGTGCGGGTCGGCCCTTCCACGAGAGGTGAACCACATGTCCGTGCTTTCTCGCTGTGCCGCGGTAGGCGTGTCCTGTGTCGCGTTGGCCGGCCTCTCCCCTGCTCTTGCCGGTGCGACGCCTCCGGCCGGAGTGACAGCGGAAACTCTGGCTCATGTTTCGTTTCCGCTGATCGCCGGCAGCGCAGAGTTCGCCGGCACCGATTTCACTGCGCGCCGGATCACCATTGCACCCGGCGGAACCACGGGATGGCACTATCACGACGGTCCGGTGTACGCGTACGTCGAATCCGGTGTTCTGACAAGGACTTTGCACGACTGCACCAGGGTGTCGACGCCTGCGGGTCAGGTTGTTGCCGAGGAGGTCGACGCCAGCCACGTCCATCAGGGCGCCAACCTCGGCGACGTCCCCGTGGTTCTGTACGCTGCCTACATCGAGCCTCCGGGCAAACCGTTTGCCGAGGATGCGCCGGCGCCCCTGTGCGCCGGGTGATCGATCCACTGTGACCACTCGGTATCCTTGACGGTCGAATGCAGCTTCTCGAGTCCAGGGCAGCGACACCAGACCCTGTGCGATATCCGCACACCCCGATCGGAGTGTTCATGACCGGTGATTTACACGCCAACGGAATCGCGTCGACCGATCCGGCGACGGTGTTCACGGCTCTTGCGGACATCGTGTATCGCGGTACCAGCGCCGACGAGGTGTACTCAGCCATCTGTGTTGCTGCGACGCTGCTGGTCGACGGGTGTGACCATGCGAGTTTGATGGTCGTCCAGCGGGGTCAGCCGGTCACTGTGGGTGCGTCCGATCAGGTGGCGCGGACTGTGGACGACATCGAGCGCGCCACCGGCGAGGGCCCGTGTCTGGACGCGATCGAGCAGGAATCTGCTCAGATCGAACCCGATTTCCTGTCGCCGACGCAGTGGCCGGCGCTTGCGCGAGGCGTGGTGACGCGGACTCCGGTCCGCGGAGCGATGGGTTTTCGGTTGTTGCTGGGCACCAAGAAGATGGGCGCGCTCAACCTGTTCAGTGACACCCCTGGGGCGTTCGACGGTGCCGTCGCGGATCGCGCCATCGTGATCTCGGCGTTCGCCGCGGTGACGGTGTCGGCGATCGCGAGCGGCGAGGAAGCCAGCACCCTGCGTGCCGGGTTGGAAAGCAACCGTGAGATCGGCAAGGCGATCGGCCTTCTGATGGCGACGCACGACGTCGGCGACGATCAGGCGTTCGAGATGCTGCGCAAGACGTCGCAGGACATGAACGTGAAGATCGCTGCGCTTGCGCGATCGGTGATCGAAGCGCACAAGCGCAGCCTCCCCTAGTAGGGGTCACTCACTCCGGACAGGTGGCCCTGGTGCGTCGACTCGCTTGGGCAGAGCGAAGACGAGCAGCAGTGCCGCGACACCGAATGCCGCACTGACGGCCATTGCGACGGACGCGGCGTGCATGAATCCGCTGGCCACGGTGTCGGGGCCGGTGATCGTCAGCGATCCGAAAAGGACACTGCCGATCACCGCGATGCCGACGGCGCTGCCGATGCGCTGCATCGTCGAGATCACGCCGCTGGCCGCTCCCGCATCCTGACGGTCGACCGTCGCGACGATGAACTGCGCGTTCGGTGCGATGAAGGCGCCGTTGCCGAGTCCGCCGATGAACAAGGGCAGCAGCAGTTTCCAGTTGGTGAGGTCTGCGGCCTCGGTGGTCGCGAGAACGATCCAGATCCAGATCAGACCGATGGCGACGAACGACGTCCCGAGCAGCAATACTGTGCGCCCGAGGCGTTGGGTGAGCTTGTTGCTCTGCGACGACGCGATGATGCTTCCGATTGCGAACGGCAGCATCACTGCTCCCGACGACAGCGCGGAGTTGCCCAGACCTGATTGCCACAGCAGCGACAGCGTGAAGAAGATACTGGTGAACGACGCGAAGTACACGAGCGCCAGGATGGTGCCACCGGTGAAGGCCGGGTGGGTGAAAAGCTTGGGCGGCACCAGCGGGTTGCGTCCGCGTCGTGTGTATCGAACTTCCCATACGGCGAACGCAGCGATCAACAGCACACCTGCGACGAGCGTCAGATACGTCCACAGTGGCCAGCCCTGGTCCTGGCCTTCGATCAGCGGTACGAGCAGCGCGACGAGACCTGCGGTGACGAGAACGAGGCCCACCCAGTCGATTCCGGATTGCGGCGTGGTCTCCGTCTCGGATCGCTTCGGCAGCAGAACCGCGGCGGCGATCAGTCCGACGATGCCGATGGGCAGGTTGACCCAGAACACTCCGCGCCAACCGTTCTCGTTTCCGAACGCCTCGATGATGAGACCGCCTGCTATGGGACCGAGCGCGGTGGAGACGCCGATGACTGCGCCCATGATCGCAAAGGCCTTGCCCCGCACCTGCCCTGGGAACAGCAGCTGGATGAACGCGGTCACGGCGGGGACGAAGATGCCACCGGCCAGCCCCTGGACGATACGGGCGACGACGAGTTGGATGTCGTTCTGAGCCAACCCACATGCGAAGCTGGCCACGGTGAACAGTGCCAATCCGGCGAAGAACACCCATTTGTGACCAATTCGGTCACCTACTTTTCCGGCTGGAATGAGCGCAAGCCCGAACGCGAGGGCGTACCCGGAGATGATCCAGGACAGCGTGGCCTCGGACGCGTCGAGACTGGTTTCGATGGTCGGGAGTGCGACGTTGACGATGGTGGTGTCGAGCAGCGCCATGAACATTCCGAGCATCAGCACCACCAGCGCCTGCCATGAGCGGCGCGGCACCACCGCGGCCGGTGCCGAGGCTCGTGAGTTGATTTCGGTCATGGTGTGGAAGAGCCCTTCGATCGGTGTGATGGCGGTGAGTGACGTGGTGGCGGAAAGTGTGTGCGTGCACGTTCCTCGGCGACGAGGTCGGGTAAGGCGTCGACGAGGCTTTCGTGCCAGTCGATTTCTGCGTGCAGGCGTTTCTCTCGATGTTCCAGAGCGAACGTCTCGGCCCTCGACAAGTACGGCCGCGCCCGTGCATTTGCTTCTCGGGCGGTGTGCAGTAGTTCTTTCAGCATCGCGATGCGCCCGGTGACGATGCCGGGAAGCTCGTCGAGACGGTCGGGGTCGAGCCTGCTCAGGGCCAGGTCGAACGGATCGGGTCGTAGCACGTAGTCGGTCAGTCCGTCACGTCTGAGTTCGCTCAGTGCGACGCGACCGGCCTCGGTGATGCCGTACACCTGGCGAGCCGGGAAGTTGCCTTCCTGCTCGGTGCGTACATCGGAAATCAGACCTTCGGCATGCAACCGCTTCAGCGCGCCGTACAGCCCGCCGACGGAGATGTCGGTCCACATGTGGACGTGCTCTTCCTCGGCCAGCAATTTGAGGTGATGGCCGTGCATCTCACCACGCTGGGCAAGAGACCCCAGGATGAACAGGCGGATGGACGACACGGAACTACTCTCGCAGGAGTACTCGCGCAAGTCAAAGCGTCTACCAGCGGAAATATCCCATTCATCGGATTCGTCCGGATCCGATCCGGTCGACTTCACGTCGTGCACCGGGCAGCCGTGAGGACAACGTCACATCGGCCTAACCGACAGGTCATCGATGGGAATCCTCGGACGATGATCGTGGGTTCGTGGCAACAGAAACAGTCGACGTCAGTGTGGACACCGTCAAGACGGTGTGCGCGTACTGCGGCGTCGGATGCGGAATGACGTTGCAGATCACCCGGGGACCCGACGGCCCGGCGACGGTCGAGAAGTCCGTCGGAGACAAGTCTCATCCGTCGAACTTCGGCCGACTCTGCACGAAGGGTTCGACGACGTCGGACATGCTGCTGGCTCCCGGGCGCCTCACCACTGCGCTGACCAGAGCCAGGCGTGGGGACGATCCGATGCCTGCGGACACACGTCGGACGATCGAGGAGACGGCGCGGAGGCTGCGGGCGATCCTCGACGAACACGGACCCGACTCCGTTGCGATCTACGTGTCCGGGCAGATGTCCTTCGAGGCGCAGTACCTGTCGAACAAGTTGGCCAAGGGTTTCATCGGAACCAACCAGATCGAGTCCAACTCGCGGCTCTGCATGGCCAGCGCAGGTACCGGCTACAAGCAATCGTTGGGAGCGGACGGCCCTCCCGGCTCGTACGAGGATTTCGATCACGCGGACGTGTTCTTCGTCACCGGGGCGAACATGGCCGACTGTCACCCCATCTTGTTCCTACGCATGATGGATAGGGTCAAGCAGGGCGCCAAGCTGATCGTGGTCGATCCTCGGCGCAACGCAACCGCGGACAAAGCTCACCTGCATCTGCAGATCACCCCCGGAACCGACCTGGACCTGTTGAACGGTCTCCTGCACCTTCTGGTCGCCGACGGTCACGTGGATCGCGAGTTCGTCGACGAGTTCACCGACGGCTGGGACGCCATGGAGAGCTTCCTCGCCGAGTACACGCCGGCCGAAGTGAGCAGGAGAACCGGCATCGACGAGCAGGCACTACGGACGGCCGCGACGTGGATCGGCGAGGCCGGCAACTGGATGAGCTGCTGGACAATGGGTTTGAACCAGTCGACGCACGGAACCTGGAACACGAACGCCGTGATCAATCTACATCTGGCGACCGGTGCGATCTGCCGTACCGGCAGTGGTCCGTTCTCTCTGACCGGTCAGCCGAACGCCATGGGCGGCCGCGAGATGGGGTACATGGGCCCCGGTCTACCGGGTCAGCGGTCCGTGCTGTCGGAGGAGGATCGGACGTTCGTGGAGAACCGGTGGGATCTTCCTCCGGGAACACTCCGCACCGAGGTCGGCGGCGGCACCATCGACATGTTCTCACGCATGGCCGACGGCGACATCAAGGCATGCTGGATCATCTGCACCAATCCTGTTGCCTCGGTGGCAAACAGGAAGACAGTCATTGCCGGACTCGAACGTGCCGAGTTGGTGATCACTCAGGATGTGTTCGTGGACAACGAGACCAACGGATACGCCGACGTCGTCCTTCCCGCCGCACTGTGGACGGAATCGGAGGGTGTCATGATCAACTCCGAACGCAACCTCACATTGTTCCAGAAGGCCGTCGACGCTCCGGGGCAGGCGTTGCCGGATTGGCAGATCATCGCAGCGATGGCGTGCGAGCTCGGATTCGCCGACGCTTTCACCTATTCGAGCGCCGAGGAGATCTTCGAGGAGATCAAACAGTTCTCCAATCCGCGAACCGGGTACGACCTGCGCGGAGCGACGTACGACCGTCTGCGCGCCACCTCGTTGCAGTGGCCGTGCCCGCCGGACGACGACGCCGACCGGCATCCTATTCGCTACGTCAACGACGGGATCAGCCAGACTCAGCGCGTGCTGAGCGACGGATCGGTTCCGCGCCTGTCATTTCCGACGCCGACCGGCCGAGCGCAATTCTTCGCTCGACCGTCCATGGCACCGGCGGAGATGCCCGACGACGACTACCCGTTCCTGCTCAACACCGGCCGACTTCAGCACCAGTGGCACACCATGACGAAAACCGGAAAGGTGGCCAAACTGAACAAGCTGAACCCTGGTCCCTTCGTCGAACTTCATCCCCTCGATGCCGAACGGCTCGGCGCTGCGAACGGCGACCGGATCGAAGTAGCGTCCCGGCGTGGCCGAGCAGTGCTGCCTGCCGTGATCAGCGATCGCGTCCGACCTGGAGACTGCTTCGCGCCGTTCCACTGGAACGACTCCTTCGGTGAATACCTGTCCATCAACGCCGTGACCAACGACGCGATCGATCCGTTGTCCCAACAGCCCGAGTTCAAGGTGTGCGCCGTGACGTTGACCAAGGTTGCCGGGGCCGTCGAGAAAAGCGACCCCGTGCCCGCTTCCGCTTCGCCTTCGGCAGTCGACGCGTTGGCCGGCCTGGTCGGCGATCACGCCGGACCGGCGCTACCACTTCCCGTGCACGAACAGCGTTACATCGCAGGCCTTCTCGCCGGTCTCCGCGCGGACGGTTCGTTGGCCGGCACTCCCATGTTGCCCGCCACTACTCCCCTCTCCCCCGAGACCCGAGCGTGGGTGGAAGGACTGCTCGTAGGCCTGTTCTCGCGCCAGGACGTAGCCGCACTGGACGCACGGGCGGGGAGCGACGCGCTCGGGCGGGATGCATCGGGCAAGGCAGCGGTGCTCGTCCTGTGGGCGTCGCAGACCGGCACGGCCGAGGAGTTCGCCTACTCCAGCGTGGATGCGTTGAGGAACGCCGGCATCGCGGTGACGGAGCACGTCATGGACGATTTTCCGGCCGCTCGTCTGTCGCAGTACACAGACGTGCTGCTGATCAGCAGCACGACCGGTGACGGTGACGCACCCGACAACGGCGCGACGTTCCTCGACGGACTCAGCGGGGACGACGCCCCGGATCTGACCGGACACCGCTTTTCGGTCCTCGCATTCGGAGACTCAAACTACGACGACTTCTGCGGCAACGGGCGTCGACTCGACAGCAGATTGGCCGATCTCGGCGGCGAACGCCTCGTGGGCCGAGTCGACTGCGAACCCGACCACGAGGAAGCGTCGGCGATGTGGCTCGAACGGGTGCTGGCCAAGCTGAACACGGCATCGCAGCCCGTCCCGCCGGCAGTGATCGCTCCGACGTCAGCATCGGCCGCCGGAGCGCCGTCGTACGGCAAGAAGGCGCCGCTGCCCACTGCACTGGTACGAAACACCCCACTGAGCGCGGCCGGCTCGAGCAAGGACGTCAGGCAGTTCGGATTCCACTTGCCGGAAGGCACGCTCACCTACTCGGCGGGTGACGCGCTCGGCGTCTGGCCGCGCAACAGTGACGTGTTGGTCGAGGAATGGCTGGGCGCAACGGGTCTGGACGGAGACACCGTCGTCGACCTTGCCGGGCACGAGTCGATGCCGCTTCGCATCGCTCTCCGCGACCGGCTCGAGATCGCGAAGGCCACACCGGACCTGCTGAAGTTCGTGCACTCCCGCACCAACGACGCCGACCTCGAACGAATGCTGATGCCGGAGAACAAGAGTGCGCTCGCGGACTGGATGTGGGGTCGGCAGTCCATCGACGTACTGGCTCACGCTCCGGTGACAGCGGACGTGGACCAGTGGCTGACGGTACTGAAGCCGCTGCAGCCGCGGCTGTACTCCATTTCGTCGAGCCCGAAGGAAAGCCCGAGCGAAGTGCAACTGACCGTGTCCACGGTGCGGTTCAACGTGCACGGCATACCGCGTCGCGGTGTGTGTTCGACGTATCTCGCCGACCACGCCGAGGGTGAGGACGTGGGAATCTTCGTTCAGAAGTCGGCGCATTTCAAACCCCCGGAGGACCCGACCGTACCGATGATCATGGTCGGACCAGGGACGGGAATCGCCCCTTTCCGCGCCTTCCTGCACGAGAGGCGCGCTCTCGGCCACACCGGCCCGAACTGGCTGTTCTTCGGTGAGCAACATGCCGCAACGGACTTCTACTACCGCGACGAGCTGACGACGATGCTCGACGACGGTTCCCTCACGCGCCTCGACGTCGCGTTCTCTCGGGATCAGGCATCCAAGGTGTACGTGCAGGATCGGATGGTCGAGCACGGTCCTACGCTGTGGAAGTGGCTCCAGGAGGGCGCACACTTCTACGTCTGCGGCGACGCGTCACGCATGGCGAAGGACGTCGACAACGCACTCAAAGGAATTGTCGCTCAGCATGGTCGGCTCGCTCCAGCCAGCGCCGACGCCTACGTCAAGTCGTTGTCGGCCGAGAAGAGGTACGTCCGCGACGTGTACTGAGTATCGTCGTCGCATGACGATGTGGAAGGACCGCCCGCGTACCGCGCTGCTCGTCGTCGACGTTCAGGTCGACGTAATGGCGGCGTCGATCGATTCCGACACCGTGGTGGGTCGCATCGTCGACTTGGTGGAGAAGGCACGCTTCGCTGGTGCGCCGGTGGTGTGGGTTCAGCACTCGGCCGACGACCTCGTCGTGGGATCTCCGGGCTGGGAGTACGTGCCACAGTTGAGACGGGACGCGTCCGAACCCGTGATTCACAAAACGTACGGCGACTCGTTCGAGGACACCGATCTCGACGCCGTCCTCGCGACGTCGGCCGTCGGCAGGATCGTCGTCGCGGGCGCCCAGACGGACTTCTGCATCAGAAGCACACTGCACGGCGCGCTCACCCGCGGTTACGACACCGTTCTGGTCGGTGACGCGCACACCACGGAGGATTTGACCGAGTGGGGTGCGCCGAGCCCGGAACAGGTGATCGCACACACCAATCTGTACTGGGACAACCAGCGCGCCCCGGGAAGGAAAGCCGGAACGGTTTCGACCGACGAGATCGACTTCGGCCGGTAGAGCAGCGCTAGGCTCTGCCGAGGTGCCGGGCTCGAGGAGGACACATGGACATGAAGTTGGAACTGATCCCTATCGCGGTGAGCGACGTCGATCGAGCCAAAGCGTTCTACGTGGACAAGCTCGGGTTCGTCGCCGACGTGGATGTCACTCCCGCGGAGGGTGTTCGCGTGGTTCAGCTGACCCCTCCCGGGTCGGCATGTTCGATCAGCATGGGAACCGGGCTCGGTGCGTACTCGATGCCTCCCGGTTCGACCAAAGGGCTGCATCTGGTCGTCGCGGACATCGAGGCATCGCGGGCCGAGTTGGAACACCGCGGCGTTCGGGTCGACGACGTCCAGGATGTGGGGGGCGGGGTGAAGTACGCGGCATTCGCCGATCCCGACGACAACACGTGGACACTGCAGGAGATGGCGTGGCGCACCGGGGACGCGTTCTAGACGCCCGAGCCACGCCTGCGCTCCATCTCAGCCTGCGTAGCTGGAAATCTGAATCAGGTTGCCGCAGGTGTCGTCGAACGTCGCGACGGTGACCGGGCCCATGTCGGTGGGCTTCTGCGTGAACACGACGCCGAGGCCGACAAGACGCTCGTATTCGGCGCGGACGTCGTCGACGGCGAAAGACGTGGCAGGAATGCCGTCGGCCATCAGGGCGTCGCGGAATGGCTTCACCGCGGGGTGTTCCGCAGGTTCGAGGCCGAGTTCGGGGCCGTCTTCGTTGCCTGGACCGACCAACGTCAGCCACTTGTGTTCGCCCAGCGGAATGGCGTGCTTGACGACGAATCCCAATATGTCGGTGTAGAACGCAAGCGCTTTGTCCTGGTCGGACACCATGAGGCTGGTGATGTAGATCTTCATGATTTCTCCTGTTCTCCGGCGACCGGCCATCGGTCGCCTATCGAGCGAAGCGGTGACGTGTCGAGATAGTGAAACTTGTAGCGGCCCTTGCGTTCCGAGCGAATCAATCCGGCGGCCTCCAACACGTCCAGATGCTGGGACACCGCCTGCCTGGACAACGAAAACCCGTGGATCGAGATGAGTCGGGTGCACAACTCGAACAGCGTCTGCTCGTCGCGGAGCACCAATTCGTCCAGAATCACTCGACGGGTGGCATCAGACAACGCCTTGAACAGTTCGGGAGTCCCCGAGTCCTCGGGCATGGGAAAACAATAGGCAAGTACGCGCTTGCATGTCAATGCGTACCGTCGACTTCATGCCCGATGGCCCCGAGCGCACCGAAGACGGTCGATACGTCGTGATCAACGGTCGCCGATGGAGGGCGACCGACCCGGCAATTCCGGAGGACCGAGCCGCGGAGCTACGGTCGATACTCATGGCGTGGCGTCGAGACGTGAAGGCAACGGGCGGCGCCCCGGAGTCACGGGCAGGAGTCCAGGCCTCCAAGGTTGCGCTCGGCGAACGCGGCACACCCTGGTGGGACCAAACCGACGACGAGCGTCGCCGACGCTGGGAGACCCCGGTCCCCCGCCCCGGCGACGACACCTGACCGCCGACTCCGCGGAGCCGATCACCACGATCGAGGAATGACTGCACGCGGTGCGGGGTATGCGGCCGGGCATGTCGAGAACCGAACTTCCCGAAACCACCCCCGCTCGCACGGTTGCCCGCTACTCGCTGGCGGGCATCCTCGTCTTCGCCGGCGTCAGCCACCTGTTCTGGGCCCGCGACACCTTCCGCGCGCAGGTGCCCAAATCGATCCCCCTCGACGAGGACGGCGTCGTGATGGCGTCGGGGGGTGTCGAGATCATGCTCGGCGCCGGTCTTGCCGTCGTGCAGAAGGATCGAGTCCTGCTGGGTCGCCTCGTCGCAGCGTTCTTCGTCGCGATCTTTCCCGGCAACATCGCCCAGTTCGTCAACAAGCGTGATGGTTTCGGCCTGGACTCGGACGGAAAGCGTTTCGTCCGGTTGCTGTTCCAACCGCTGCTCGTCCTGTGGGTGCTGTGGTCGACAGGCAAGCCGCGCTCGTGATCGAACCTGTCAACCGGTGATGTGTGACCTCATGCGATCGAATGCCTGTCCCAGTGACGCGACGTCTTCGGTTGTCAGGCGATCGAACATCAACTCCCGCACGGCAGCGACGTGTCCCGGGCTGGCGTCGGCGAGCTTTGCCATCCCCGCGTCGGTGAGTTCGGCCGACATCCCACGCTTGTCGTCGTCGCATTTGACTCGGTGCACCCAACCGGCGTCCACGAGCCTCGTGGTTGCGCGCGTGACGCCGCTGCGGGTGGTGGTCACGGCGTCGGCGAGTTCGCTCATGCGCAGCCTGCCACCGGGCGCCTCGGACAGCACGACCAGTAATTCGTAGTCGGCGAACGAGATGCCCGATTCATGAGTCAATTGCCCGTCGAGCGCGCGCACCAGCAGGCGGGTCGCGTCGAGATAGGCACGCCATGTGTGCTGCTCGGAGTTATCGAGCCACCGTGTGGACGTCATGCGGTGAGCTTACCTATTTGATTGATTCGGAAACTACTTACCGGCCCGTCGCAGTACTTCCCAGAAGTAGGACACATGCTGCGCCATGTCGAGCTCCGGGTCGAACATCCAGTGCGTCTGCAGTCCGTCGATCATGGCGAACATCATGATCGCGATGCGCTCGGCGTCGAGATCCGACGGTAGTTCACCGGACGCTTGCATGCGCTCGACCTCGGCAGCAAGCCCGGCGCGAGACAACCGGTAGCGCTCACGGAAGAACTCGTGGGACGGGTGATCCTTCTCGGCCGCCTCGGAGGCGAATCGCGAGTACAGCTGCACCAGGCCCGGCACCTCCGCATTGTGCTCGACCAATTCGACCAAGGAATCCTCGCCGGGGTCACCGAGCGCGCGGTCGACGTCCACCTCGTCGCGTCGCCGCAGAATCGCGGTGAACAGCACTTCCTTGGTACCGAAATAGTGGAGCAGACCGGCCTGACTCAGTCCGACGGCGTCCGCCAGTTCTCGCACGGTGGCCTTGCTGTAGCCATCGCGCGCGACGATCTCGAGGGCCGTCGTCAGGATTTCCTCCCGCTTGGCCACCCCTTTCGAGTACGCACCTCGTCGAGCCACGAGGAGAACTGTACGGCGGGTCCGTTGCAGACCAAAACCGAGCGACGTACTGTTTTGGTATCACTTCCTTTCGACGACGAGGCGAGCCATGGACCAGAACACCGAGATCACCGACATGTCGCTTGCCGACAAGATTGCGCTGGGAAGCGGAGCGGACTTCTGGACCACCCGCGCTGCCGGATCCGTGCCGTCGCTGATGCTGACCGACGGCCCACACGGCGTCCGAAAGCAGACCGGGGCGACGGATCACCTCGGACTTGCCGGCAGCGCCCCTGCAACATGTTTTCCGCCCGCTGTGGGACTGGGCCAGTCCTGGGACCCCGAACTGGTCGGTCGCGTCGGCGAGGCCCTCGGCGTCGAAGCCCGCGCCCTCGATGTCGACGTGCTTCTCGGCCCCGGCGTGAACATCAAGCGAGACCCCCGCTGCGGCAGGAACTTCGAGTACCTCTCCGAGGACCCTGTCGTGGCAGGTGTCCTGGGTGCGGCGTGGGTGAGCGGTCTGCAGAGAACCGGCGTAGGGGCGTCGCTGAAGCACTTCGCGCTGAACAACACCGAGCACGATCGAATGCGGTCGAGCTCGGACGTCGATGCGCGGCCGCTCCGCGAGATCTACCTGAACGCTTTCTCCCACATCGTGCGCACCGCGAACCCGTGGACGGTGATGTGCTCGTACAACAAGATCAACGGCGTCTACGCCTCCGAAAACACGTGGCTGCTGACGGACGTGTTGCGCGGTGAGTGGGGTTTCGACGGCGTCGTCGTCAGCGACTGGGGTGCCGTCGCCGACCGTCCGACGTCGGTTGCGGCCGGTCTGGACCTCGAAATGCCCGGCCGCGGCGGCGCAACCGATGCACAGGTCGAGTCGGCCGTGAAGTCCGGCGCAGTTCCGATGGCTGCAGTCGACCGCGCAGCCGAGGCCGTCGCCCGACTCGCAGGACGCGTGCGCCGCAATGACGGAGCCACCGCGCCCGACCTCGATGCTCATCATGCCCTGGCACGCGAAGTAGCTGCTCGGAGCGTCGTTCTGCTGAAGAACGACCGCGACGTTCTCCCTCTGCGACCCGATCACCGGATAGCCGTGATCGGCGAGTTCGCACAGGAGCCGCGTTATCAAGGCGGTGGCAGCTCGCACGTCAATCCCACCCACCTCGACGTGCCAGTCGACGAAATCCGGCGGCACGCATCGTCCGTCACATACCACCAAGGCTTCACGACGACCGACAACCCACCGCATGCCGACGCTTCACTGCATGCCGACGCGGTCGCTGCTGCCGCCGACGCGGACGTGGCCGTGGTGTTCGTCGGACTCGGCGCACGTCAGGAGTCCGAGGGATTCGACCGCGAAGACATCGACATCCCCGACGATCAGCTGGACCTGATCACAGCCATCGCGCGGACGCAGCCGAGAACCGTCGTCGTACTGTCCCACGGCGGTGTTCTTCGCCTGCAGCCGATTTCGACGATCGTCCCTGCGATCCTCGACGGCGCCCTACTCGGCCAGGCAGCAGGCGGCGCTCTCGCGGATGTACTGTTCGGCGTCGTCAATCCGTCGGGCCGGTTGACCGAGACGGTCCCGGAGAGAATCCAGGACGTGCCGGCCTATCTGAACTTCCCGGGCGAGAATTCACACGTCCGCTACGGGGAAGGCATCTTCGTCGGGTATCGCTGGTACGACGCCCGCGAGATCGAGGTGACCTATCCGTTCGGACACGGATTGTCCTACACCGAGTTTCGATACTCCGATCTCGACGTGTCCGTGACGGACTCCGGCGTTACCGTGTCGGTCACCGTCACGAACTCCGGTTCCCGGTCCGGCCGCGACGTCGTTCAGGTCTACGTGGGCAAGCCCGATTCGACGCTCGTTCGAGCGCCCCGCGAGCTGAAAGGGTTCGCCGTCACCTCCGAGCTGGATGCAGGTGCCGACGAGCGCGTCGAGGTTCACCTCGACAGATCCGCGCTCGCCTACTGGGAAACTCGAACGGACCGATGGGCCGTCGAGGACGGTGACTACACCGTCGACGTCGGCGCGTCGAGTCGCGATATCCGCGCGTCGGCAACGGTGGCAATTTCCGGCGATTCCGTCGAGATCCCGCTGACCATGAACTCGACTCTCGGAGAAGCACTCGCCGACCCGCGGACCGCTCCCGCCCTGGCCGACATGTTCCCTTCCGCACCATCGGGTTCCGACGACGCACTGGGCGTCGACATGGTGCGCATGATGGCGTCGATCCCGTTGAACCGACTCGTCGGATTCGGAATGGCACCGGAGGTGTTGAACGGAATCGTCGAATCGGACCGATGAGACGGATGCCACCCCTGCTGGCAGGTAGGGCGAACCCCCACCAGCGCGCAGGGTATCTGGCGGCCAGCCGCGACGACATCGTCGGCCCGGGAGACGAGAGTTTCGTTAAGAACACACCGTTCTCTCGTCTTCCGGAAGGCACCATCATGGCCAGCACTCCCACGGTTGTACTGATTCACGGCGCTTTCGCAGATGCGTCGAGCTGGACACCGGTCACACGACGGTTGATCGACAAGGGCTACCGCGTTCTCGTGCCCGCGGTGCCGAACCGCAGCCTCCTCGGAGACTCCGCGTACATCCGATCCATCGTCGAGTCGATCGAGGGACCCGTCCTCCTGGCCGGGCACTCGTACGGCGGCGCTGTCATCACGGTGGCGGGCGCCGCAGACAACGTCGTCGGCCTGATCTACGTGTCGGGTTACGCCCTCGAGGAGGGTGAATCTCTCGGTGAGCTGCAGGGGAGGTTCCCCGACTCCGACCTCGCTGCCAATCTCGTCTACACACCCTTCCCCGTCGCGGGCTCCGAGGACGGTACCGACGTCTCGGTGAAGATCGACTCGTTTCACGAGGTCTTCGCCGCCGGCATTCCGCCGGAGACTGCCGAAGTACTCGCAGTGTCTCAACGACCTTTGGCAGCAGCGGCATTCGGTGAAGCGGCGCCCGTCGCAGCGTGGAAGACCAAGCCGGGCTGGGGAATCGTGAGCAGCAACGACCGCACCATCAACCCCGATGTGGAGCGTTTCGGTTACGAACGTGCGGGGCTGCGCTCCGTCGTCGAGATCGGTGCACCTCACCTGGTCATGATTGCCGAGCCGGCCGCGGTCGTGTCCGTCATCGAGGAGGCACTGGCCGCCGTCACCGCGCCTGTGGTCTGACCCCGGCTCGGTCACGACTCGTCGAGGCGCCCCAGCAGGTCGACGGCGGCGCGGGTGTACTCCCCTATCCACCGGTCCGAGATTCGCTTGATCGGCAGCGGCGCCAATGCGAGGTGGCGCTCGCGGCCGATCTTGCGACCGGTCACGAGTTCGGCGGATTCGAGGACTCGCAGGTGCTGCAGCGCTGTCGTCCGGTCGATGTCGGGAAACAGCGCACACAGTTCGCCCGTGCTACGGGGAGCTTCTTTCAGGGCGTCCAGCATACGTCGACGTAGCGGCGATGCAAGCGCTTTGAACACGCGGTCGTCGTCGTCACCCTTGTGCCCGGAAGCCGTCATGTTGTAAAAATACAACATGTCCGAGAATCTGACCGAACTGTCCTTCACCGTGTCGGGACGAATTTCCCGACCCGTCGCCGATGTCTACGAGGCCGTCGCCGACCCCGAGCAGCTGTCGAGGTACTTCACCACCGGAGGTGCACGCGGGCGGCTCGACGCGGGCACCGAGGTGACCTGGGATTTCCACGACTTTCCCGGCGCGTTCCCCGTTCAGGTGATCGACGCCGATCCACCCAACCGGATCGTGATCAGGTGGGACGGCGAAGGTACGTCCTCCGACGACGGGAGCACCACGACGACCTTCGAGTTCGAGCCGCTCGATGACGACACCAGGACACTCGTGACGATCACGGAGTCCTCGTGGAGGCCGACGCCTGCCGGTGCGAAGAGCGCGTTCGGCAACTGCCAGGGCTGGACGGGAATGCTCGCTGCCCTCAAGGTGTGGGTGGAGCACGGAATCAACCTACGCGACGGGTTCTACAAGTAGAGCAGCATAATTGGGCCCATGAGCCAAAGACAGAACATCTCGTCCGGGTCCGAGTGGGAACCCAAGATCGGGTACAGCCGCGCAGTCCGGATCGGCAACCACATTGCGGTGTCCGGCACCACAGGTCAGGGAGCAACCGCGGCCGAGCAGGCCCGAGCCGCACTCGAGACCATCGAACGCGCGCTCGTGGAGGCGGGTGGTTCGCTGCAGGACGTCATCCGCACCCGCATCTACCTGACCGATGTGTCGCTGTGGCAGGAAGTCGCCGCAGTCCACGGCGAGATCTTCGCCTCGATTCGTCCGGCGTCGACGCTTCTCGGAGTCGGCGCACTCATCGACGAAGCACTGTTCGTGGAGATCGAAGCCGACGCGATCGTGTCCTGACACCACCCCGACTCCGAGCCCGCGCAGGGTGTCCCGGTAGAAGTCCGGGGCACCCTGACGTGCATCCGGGCCTTCCGAATCACTGCCGCTCGGCGGACATGTCGCCTGTCTGCGGCGTGCCGTCGAGTCGCCCGTACTGGAGGTAGGTGACGCCGTTGTCCGTGGCCTCCGGCGGAGCCAGCAACTCGAGGTTGGTGGGGACCGCACCACCGTCGAACACCTTCTTGCCCACTCCGAGAACTATGGGATACAGCCACAGATCGATGCGGTCGAAGAGCTTCTCGCGCACCAGCGTCTGCACGAAGTTCAGGCTCCCGACGACCTTGATGTCCTGGTGCCGATTCTTGATCTCCCCTATCGCCGACGCCAGGTCGGAGCCCAGGTGCGTGGCACCGTTCCACGACAGATCGGGCGTGCCGCGCGACGCCACGTACTTGGGGACGCGGTTGAACAATGTCGCGATCGAATCGTCTTGACCACCTTCCTGGTGCGGCCAGTACGCGGCGAAGATGTCGTACGTTCGACGCCCGAGCAGTAACGCGTCGGTTCCCTCGTACGCAGCCTGCACCTGAGCTCCGGTGAGTTCGTGCATGAGAGGTGCTTGCCATCCTCCGAAGGGAAACCCGGTGGGATCCTCTTCGGGGCCTCCCGGCGCCCCCGCCACGAGGTCGAGCGTTGCGAACAGTTCCAGCCGTATCGTGCCCATGTTCTTTCTCCTTCGAGGTCGTCTGCAGTACCGACCGTCGTGTCGCTCGAAATTCATCGCTGCCGTCTTGTTCGCGTCAGAACTCGGTTCGGTCCCGTAAAGGATCCGTAAGGATCCGTTCCGCGGCGCACACACGGCAGTAGACATGCAGTCGACCGGAAGGCACTGGGCCGCCGGAACGCTACGAAAAAGAGGGCGAAGAAATTCATGGCTGATCTCGGCTACCTCGTGGTCATGGCCGGCGGATTCGGTGTGTGCGCATTGATCCTGAAGGCCATCGCCTCGAACGGGGTGTCCAAATGACACTCGACGGCGCAATCAGCGTGATCCTGCTGGTGATCGCGGCCGCAACGATCGTGTACCTGTTCGTTGCACTCGTCGATCCCGAAAGGTTCTGACGGCGATGAACTCTGCTCTGGCTTCTGCCCTTCAGATCGGCGTCGTGGCAGTCGTACTCGCGGCCGCCTACGTCCCGCTGGGCGACTACATGGCGAAAGTGTTCGCGCACGACAGCGACCGAGCACCGGACGTCGCCTCCGCCTCGGGTGGGACGGCGACCGTGGTGCGGTCACCGGCGATGGCGGACCTCCGCGTCGAGACCTGGATCTACCGGTTGTGTCGGATCGATTCACGGTCGCAGCAGACCTGGATCGGGTACTCGTTGTCCGTTCTGGGATTCTCGATTGCGAGTGCGTTCTTTCTCTATGTGCTGCAACGAGTTCAGGGCGTGCTCCCGCTGAACGGTGGCCTACCCGGCGTCAGTCCCTCGGTTGCGTTCAACACGGCGATATCGTTCGTGGCCAACACGAACTGGCAGTCCTACGTGCCGGAGACGACGATGTCGAACTTCACTCAGCCCGTAGGACTTGCCGTGCAGAACTTCGTGTCGGCGGCCGTCGGGCTTTCGGTGGCCATCGCAGTTGTCCGTGGATTCGTCCGCGTACGGACGGGCGGTGAACTCGGCAACTTCTGGGTCGACCTCGTACGCGGTTCACTTCGCATCCTGCTCCCTTTGTCCTTCGTAGTCGCCCTGATCCTGTTGACCCAGGGCGTTGTGCAGTCCTTCGCCAGCAGTTTCGCGTCCACCGGACTCGACGGGTCGACGGCCGGTAATGCGCTGGCTCCTGCCGCATCGCAGGAAGCCATCAAGGAGCTCGGTACCAACGGTGGCGGCATCTTCGCCGCCAACTCGGCGCATCCGTTCGAGAATCCGACGCCGTTGTCCAACGTCGTACAGATCATCTCCATCTTGCTCGTCCCGGTGGCATTGACCCGGACGTTCGGAACCATGGTCGGCGATCGAAAGCAAGGCCTGACACTGCTCGCCGTGGTGACAGTTCTCTTCGGCGCCCTGCTCGCGGTGACCGCTGCTGCAGAATCGGGCGCACGCGGTGTGGCTGCCCAAGCCGCCGGAGTGATGCTCGAAGGCAAGGAAGTTCGTTTCGGCATCCCTGGATCCACGTTGTTCGCCGTGGCGACCACCGGTACGTCCACCGGCGCGGTCAATTCCGCACACGACAGCATGTCCCCACTGGGCGGCGGTGCGGTGCTACTGAACATGCTGCTGGGTGAAATCGCCCCGGGCGGTGTGGGAACCGGCTTGTACGGCCTACTCGTCCTCGCCGTCATCGCAGTCTTCGTCGGCGGTCTGCTCGTCGGCCGAACACCCGAGTATCTCGGTAAGAAGATCGGCCAACGCCAGATAACCCTCGCCGCACTGTCGGTGCTCGTCATGCCCGCGTTGGTTCTCACCGGTACGGCGATCACCGTGATCCTGTCGTCCACCACCGGTTTTCAGGGCAACGCCGGTGAACCGGGCACTCCCGGCTCCATCCACGGTTTCACGGAGGTGCTCTACGCGTTCGCCTCCGCTGCCAACAACAACGGCAGCGCTTTCGGTGGGCTCACCGTCACGAGCGACTGGTTCCAGACATCGCTCGGCGTCGCGATGCTGCTCGGTCGCTTCCTCCCGATCATTTTCGTCCTGGCACTCGCCGGATCACTCGTCACCCAGCGGCGCAGCGCACCGAATCCTGGAACCCTGCCCACCACCGGTCCGTTGTTCTCGGTCCTGGTACTGGGAACCGTGGTTCTCGTTGCGGCACTGACATTCTTCCCGGCCCTCGCTCTGGGCCCGATAGCAGAGGCATTGCAATGACCATCACCACCTCCCCGCTCCTCGCAGACGAATCCGACGTCGACGAGTCACCGTCACCGGTCAGGTCGGGATATTTCAGTCCACGTCAGTTGTGGACTTCGCTGCCGAACGCCGCGGCCAAACTCGATCCCCGGCATCTCGCACGCAACCCCGTGATGTTCGTCGTCTTCGTCGGATCGGTGGTCTGCACGGTCCTCGCCGTGCTGTCCCCGTCGGTGTTCGCGTGGCTCGTCGCGGCATGGTTGTGGTTCACCCTCCTGTTCGCGAACCTCGCCGAGTCCGTCGCCGAGGGGCGCGGAAAAGCACAGGCCGCCAGCCTGAGAGCCGTCAAACGCGACACCGTCGCCAAGCGTCGGGCAACCGACGGAAGAATCGAGGAAGTTCCGGGTACGGACCTGCGCGTCGGGGATCACGTGGTCGTCTCCGCAGGAGAGGTCATCCCAGGCGACGGCGACGTCATCGAGGGAATCGCGACGGTCGACGAGTCCGCCATCACCGGCGAATCCGCACCCGTAGTACGTGAATCGGGCGGCGACCGGTCCGCGGTCACCGGTGGCACCACAGTTCTCTCGGATCGTATCGTCGTCGAGATCACGTCCGCGCAGGGCGAGACGTTCGTGGATCGGATGATCGCTCTCGTCGAGGGCGCCTCGAGGCAGAAGACCCCGAACGAGATCGCGCTCGACATCCTGCTGGCGTCCCTGACGATCATCTTCCTTCTCGCCGTCGTCGCGATCGGCCCCATGGGCGCGTACGCGGGTGAGGCGCAGGATCCCGTCAAACTGATCGCGCTGCTCGTCTGCCTGATCCCGACGACCATCGGCGCCCTGCTGTCGGCAATCGGGATTGCCGGGATGGACCGGTTGGTCCAGCGCAACGTGCTGGCCATGTCCGGGCGCGCCGTCGAGGCAGCAGGCGACATAGACACTCTGTTGATGGACAAGACCGGCACGATCACCTACGGAAACCGCCGCGCCACCGGGCTCCATCCGATTCCAGGCGTCACGGCCGACGAATTGGCTGCGGCCGCCCGGTTGTCCTCCCTCGCGGACGGAACGCCGGAGGGGCGCAGCATCGTGGATCTGTGCGCGCTCGATTTCGGATTGCCCCTGCACCCGACCGAATCGGAGAAGTCAGCGGAGTTCGTCCCGTTCACCGCACAGACGCGAATGAGCGGAATCGACCTGGACGGCACTCGAATCCGCAAGGGGGCGGCGGATTCCGTCCTCGCGTGGGTCGACTCTTACGTGCGTGGAAATGTAGGCCCTGGCCTACATTTCCACGCACAGGAGACCGTCACCTCGATCGCGGAGATGGGCGGCACTCCCCTGGTCGTCGCCTCCGCCGGACAGGACGACTCAGCGCGTGTCCTCGGCGTGATCGAGTTGTCGGATGTGGTCAAGCCTCGAATCGCGGAACGTTTCGCGCAACTACGCGCAATGGGAATCCGCACGGTCATGGTCACCGGCGACAACCCGAAGACCGCCAAAGCAATTGCCGCACAGGCCGGGGTGGACGACTTCCTGGCCGAGGCCACCCCCGAGGACAAGCTGGAACTGATTCGCCGCGAACAGCAGGGTGGTCGTCTCGTGGCCATGACGGGTGACGGGACCAACGACGCTCCTGCCTTGGCGCAGGCGGACGTCGGCGTCGCCATGAACACCGGCACATCGGCCGCGAAAGAAGCCGGCAACATGGTCGATCTCGACTCCGATCCCACGAAACTCATCGAGGTCGTCGAGATCGGAAAACAGCTGCTGATCACGCGGGGAGCGCTGACGACCTTCTCGCTCGCCAACGATCTCGCGAAGTACTTCGCCATCCTGCCGGCACTGTTCAGCGTGGTGTATCCGCAACTCGGCACGCTGAACATCATGGGGCTGGCAACGCCGGAATCGGCCATTCTGTCGGCGGTGATCTTCAATGCACTCGTCATCATCGGGTTGATCCCCCTGTCGCTGAAGGGCGTTCGTTACGTGCCGTCCAACGCGGGGACGTTGCTTCGGCGGAACCTTCTCGTCTACGGAGTCGGTGGTGTGATCACCCCGTTCATCGGTATCTGGCTCATCGATCTCGTCGTTCGTTTCATCCCAGGGATAGGCTGACATGCGCTTCGTTCAAAGGTTCTTCGGTCAGATCGTCGCCGGACTCGCCGTCCTGTTGACACTCACGGTGATTCTGGGCGTCGGGTACCCGGCCGCGGTGTGGGCGGTGAGCAGGCTCGGATCGGACTCCGCGGAAGGGTCGCCGTTGACCGACAGCACCGGCTGCGTGGTCGGCAGCAGCTTGATCGGCGTGGATCCTCGAGTCGAGGACGGCATGCCGGATCCGTTCTTCCACACCCGGGTCACCGGATCGGTGGCCGACGAGGACGCGTTCGCACCGGGTGATCCCGCCGCCGCACTTCCCTCGAACCAGGGACCGAGCAGCGAGACGCTTGCCGATTTCGTCGAGCAGCGACGCGTGCAGGTCGCCGAACGTGAGAACGTCGACCCGGATCAGGTTCCGGCCGACGCAGTGACCGGATCCGGATCCGGCATCGATCCACACATCAGCCCCGCCTACGCGGCAATCCAGATCGCCCGAGTCGCGGAGGTGAACGGGCTGAGTCAGGACACGGTGAGGTCCCTCGTCGACGAGTACACCTCGGGACGCCAACTCGGTTTCCTCGGCAACGAGCGAGTCGACGTGCCGGAGCTCAACGTCGCGCTGGGTCTGACCGCCCCCGGCTGCAGCTGATGTCCCCCGACGCCCGCGGTGAACTGCGCATCTATCTGGGCGCCGCTCCTGGCGTCGGGAAGACCTTCGCGATGCTCGGCGAAGCGCATCGCAGGAAGGAACGCGGATGCGATGTCGTTGCGGCCGTGGTGGAAACCCACGGCCGCGCGCGCACCGCAGCCCTGCTCGAGGGAATCGAGATAGTCCCGATGCGCACCGTGGACTATCGCGGTAGCAAAGCGCTGGACATCGACGTCGACGCCGTCATCGCGCGTGGACCTGGTCTGGTCCTCGTCGACGAGCTCGCGCACACCAACACCCCCGGCAGCCGAAACGGCAAACGCTGGATGGATGTCGAGGACTTGCTTGCCGCCGGGATCGATGTGGTGTCGACTCTCAACGTCCAACATCTCGAGAGTCTCAACGACGTCGTCGAACACATCACCGGCGTCCCGCAGCGCGAGACCGTCCCCGATTCGGTGGTCCGAGCCGCGGATCAGATCGAACTGGTGGACGTCACTCCCGAAGCACTGCGACGCCGCCTGTCGCACGGGAACATCTACGCCGCCGACAAGATCGACGCAGCACTGAGCAACTACTTTCGGCAGGGCAACCTCACTGCGCTGCGGGAACTCGCCCTTCTGTGGATTGCCGATCAGGTCGATGCGGCCCTGGCCAAATATCGAACGGCACACCGGATAACCGAGACGTGGGAGGCGCGCGAGCGGGTCGTCGTGTCGGTCACCGGTGGACCCGAATCGGAGACGCTGGTGCGTCGGGCGCGGCGTATCGCATCGAAGTCGTCCGCGGATCTGATGGTGCTGCACGTCATTCGAGGCGATGGGCTCAGCGGAGTGTCGGCGCCGCAGATGGGTAAGGTCCGCGCACTGGCCGAGCGTCTCGGAGCCAGCATGCACAGTGTCGTCGGCGACGATGTTCCTGTCACCCTGCTGGAGTTCGCCCGCGGCGTGAACGCAACCCAGTTGGTGATCGGAACGTCGAGACGCTCTCGGTGGGCCCGCATTCTCGACGAGGGTATCGGTGCTGCCGTGATCCAGAAGTCGGGGAAGATCGACGTCCACATGGTCACGCACGACGAGGTCAGCCGCGGGTGGCGTCTGTCCCGACTGATCAGACCCGATCCGACGCACCGGCGGATTATCTCCTGGGCGGCAGCCGTCGTCGTCCCGTTCCTGTCGGCGCTGGCGATGTTGCTCGTGGACCCCTATCTCGACCTCGGCGGCGAGAGTGCCTTGTTCTTCATGGTGGTTCTTGCAGTCGCATTGCTCGGTGGAGTTGCCGCAGCGGCGCTGTCGGCACTGATAGCCGGGTTGCTTCTCAATTTTTTCTTCGCCGACCCCCGCTACAGTTTCACCATCGCCGAACCGGACAATTTCGTCACGACGGTGGTGCTGCTGATCATGGCCGTCGCCGTCGCCTTCCTGGTCGATGTCGCCGCGCGCCGTGCCGCGCGGGCGAAACGTGCATCTCAGGAGGCCGAGCTGTTGACACTGTTCGCAGGCACGGTTCTGCGCGGCGGCGACCTGCACGCCTTGCTGGAGCGAGTCCGTGAAACCTATTCGCAGCGTGCAGTATCGATCATTCGACGGTCGGGCGACGTCGTCGAATCCGTCGGTAGCGACGCGCCCATCGACGCCCCCTCGGCCGACACCGCGATCGAGACGCCGGACGCCGATTTCGCGTTGCTGTTGGCCGGATCGAAAACCGGTGCACACGATCGACGAGTACTCGCAGCGGTCGCGAACCAGGCGGCGGGACTCATCCGTCAAGCCGAACTGGCCGAGGAAGCGAGCACAGCATCGGTTGTGGCGGAGGGTGACCGCTTGCGGCGGGCCCTCCTGTCATCCGTCAGCCACGACCTTCGAACTCCCCTCGCCGCTGTCAAGGCGTCGGTCTCCAGCCTGCGCAGCACCGACGTCGAATTCTCCGCCGACGACACCGCTGAGTTGCTCGCGACGATCGACGAGTCCACCGACACGTTGACCGCTCTCGTCGGGAACCTGCTCGATTCGTCTCGCCTCGCCGCCGGTGTCGTTCGGCCCACGCTGTCGACCGTTCGGGTCGAGGACGCGGTGCGAGCAGCGTGCGACTCCACTACGCGAGGCACACCCGACCTCGTCGTCGACGTCGGTGACACCACCGTCGCGGTCGACCCGATTCTGCTCGAACGGGTACTGGCCAATCTCGTCGACAACGCAGCCAGGCACGCCGCCGACACCACGATCCGGATCGGCGCCGCTACCGTCGGCGACCGCACGATCATCACTGTCGCCGACTGTGGCCCGGGGATCACGCTCGGCTCGAAAGACGCTGTCTTCGAGCCGTTTCAGCGCCTCGGCGACACCGACAACACCACCGGCATCGGCCTCGGACTGTCCGTGGTCCGCGGTTTCGTCGACGCGATGGGCGGGTCGGTCTCGGTGTCGGACACCCCCGGCGGCGGTGTCACGATGACGGTGGAGCTGGCGTCGTCCATCTCACCGACATCCGACACCTGATCAGCCCGAGTTGGCGGTGCGGCTCAGTCGCTCAACGGCCGGAGCCATTCGGCCTCGAGGTCGCCCTCGACGAGTTCGGGGAGCGCACCGAAATAGGCTTGCATGAACGGTTGCTGGAGGTGGCGGGCGATATCTGCCCCGGTCGACCATCGCTCGTAGAACGCGAACGCACCCGGCTGCGCCGGCGTGGTGTGCACCGAGTACTGCTCGTATCCTTGTTCGGCGCGTACGGCGGGAACGATCGAACGGATGAGGCGTGCGAGTGCCTCTTCTTTTCCTGCCTTGGCGCGAGCGAAACCGTACACCGCGACAGGCGTGGTCGAATTCAGTACGTCGTTGGGAACGAGGCCATCGGGAACCGTGTTGTCGTGTGTGCTCATCAGACTTCTCTCATCCAGGTCGCGGGCTGTGTGCTCGCGGCTGTGATCCACGCTAGAACCGCAACGACGACGCATCGATGGCTGAAACTCCCCGAAAAATACCCGAATGAACCACTCGAACAATCGTTATGAGCATTTCGGTGGACCGTTGCTAGTCTCGACAGGTGGATGTTCTCTCCGAGATGTTGTCGGTCTCGTCGGTACGGGGCAGTGCAGGCGCTCGGATCACCGCCGCAGGCGAATGGGGTGTGGAGTGGACGGGAGACCGTGATGCCGTCGTGTATGCAGTCACCGCCGGGATCGCTTACCTGATCGTCGACGGTGACACACCCCGCATGTTGATGCCTGGCGACGTCGTAGTGCTCGCCCAGGGCTCGGGTCACACGCTCGCCAGTGCACCGTCGGCTCCGGTGCACTCCTGCGACAATGCGGCCGCGGTCGATGCCAGGCTCCGCGGCGCGGCCCTCGCGCTCGGGGACGGCGGCGCTCGGACCCACATCCTGGGAGCCTCGTACAGTTACGATTTCGCGGCTCCCGTTCCCGTTTTCGCGGTTCTACCTCCCGTACTTCATCTCTCTGCGCCGCAACTCGACGCGAGTGCGTCCGATATCGTCACCATCCTCGGCAGGGAGCTTGCCGCACCTGGACCCGCCACGGATCTGTTGCTGGACCGTCTGGTCGACGTCCTCCTGGTGGAAGTCATGCGAGCCTGGCTCTCGACCGACACGGAACTGTCGGCGTCCTGGTGGGGCGTTCTTCGTGACCCGTTGCTCTACTCGGCAGTCAGCAAGATCCACGAGGAGCCCGGCCGTCCGTGGACCACGGAGTCGCTGGCGCGCGAAGTGTCGACGTCGAAACAGACTTTGATGCGGCGATTCGCCGTCTTCACCGGAACCACTCCCGGCAAGTACATGACCGACTGGCGTATGAATCTTGCAGCCCGACGGCTACGCGATACCGACGACTCCCTCGACACGATCGCAACCGATCTCGGGTACGCCAGCGAATTCGCTTTCAGTCGTGCCTTTCGCCGCGAACGACAGATCCCGCCCGGACGATACCGCTCACGATCGCGGGACGTCGGGAGCCGTTCTCGGACGCGACCGTCGTCGACAGCGGAACCGGCGCCGTCCATTGCGCCGACATCCGACACCTGATCAATCCAGGACGGAACGCAGCGCTGCCGCGAATTCGACGGGCCTGCCGGTCTGGCCGAACTCGCCGCCACAGAACCCCTGGTGTCCGCCGGGGAACACGACGGCGTCGCGGCCCAGCAGCGCAGCAACGGCATATCCAGCGCGACCGGCTAATTCACCGTCGACCGGACCGCCGGATTCCTCACCGACGGCGACGACGATGCGGGTACCGGACGCCTTCAACGCGTCTACGTCGGGCGCGAAATCCACAACGCCACCGCGCATGTTGGACATCAACGGGTCGTTGCGCGATCCATCGTCGTCCGTCGGCAGGCCGAACTGCGATGGATCCGGCGCCGGTCGATCGAGGTAGTCATGGTCGACCTCACCGCGGTGCATCACCAGCATGATGAATGCAGCCATCGCGGGGCCGGAGCCCTGCGCGTCGTAGATGGAGACCATGTCCTCGCAGACGGCGCGGATGTGGTCGCGGTCCGGCAGCGTCGCACCGGCCGGTGGTTCGTGTGCGACGAGCGTTCGAACGAGTCCGGGGTGGGCAGCCACGAATGCCAGCGCATTCACCGCTCCCCCACTGGTCGCGAAGACATCGACCGTGTCCGAGCCCAGTTCGAACAGGAGCGCGCGGAGATCGTCCGCGTGCTGAGCGGCTGTCACTGCGGCGGTGTCGTCCTCGCATGTACTGCGACCGGTGTTGCGGGGATCGTAGGTGACCACCACCCTGTCGGTGAAGTGCGACGCCAGGGTTCCGAATCCGCTTGCGTCCATAGGTGAACCGATCAACAGAAGCGGTACCGCGTCTTCGCTCGACGAACCGACGACGTCGTACGTCAGAGTTGCACCGGACAAGGTGAAAGTGTGAGTTGTCATGCTCGTGTCGACCGCGCTGGGCATGAAAACTCATCGCGGCGCCTCACGAGTCGGCTCCGAGCCTGCTGCCGACCATCTCGACGATCTCCGACGCCGCCGACCCCGTGTCGAAGGTGGGGTCCTCCAGGAATTCGTCGACGACCGCGTCGATCATCCCTCCCGCGAGGATCGCCAGTGTGCGCTCGTCCCGTCCCGGTCCCCGGTCGTCACCCCTGGCCTCGGACAACAGTCCCGCAAGGGGACGCCAGCGCTCCTGCCTCTCGTGTCGGGACGCGCCGTTGTTCGCAGCTGCCAGTCCGGCCTGCACCATGGTTCGTGCGTGATCTGGATGATCCGCCAGGTATCCGATCATCGCGCGCACGTATGCCTCGGGGCGTTCCGGTGGCGGCGACGCGTCGACGTGCTCGCCGACGTGTGTGACCAGCGCGGTCAGAACATGCTGATATGCGGCCGTGAGCACCGCATCCTTGGTGTTGAAGTGGTACACCACCGTGCCCTTGACGACCCCCGCGGCATCGGCGATCCGCGCCAACGACGCGGCGGCATATCCGTGTTCGGCGACCAGTGAGACAGCTGCGGCGATGATCTGCGCACGCCGTTCGCGCTCGATTCTGGTCGGTCCATCGGCCCCTGACATACGCGCAGACATGACGTAAGGTTACCGACATCGACCAATTTTTGACCATAAGGTCAAGAAATGAGAGGTAGTCATGGACGATCCATCGCCAACCCGCCCCAGGAGAAGGCGTCGAGCATGGGTGATTGCGGCACTCGTCGTGGCGGTAACGGTGACCGCGGGCGCATTCGCCCTCCGCACCCCCGGCCCCGTCGGTCATTGGAACTCCAAGGACAAGCACGAGAAGTTCGTGGCCGATTACCAACGCGCCTGGGAGGACATGCCGACGCCTGACCGAACCCTGGACGTACGAACGGAATTCGGATTCGTTCGTGTCTACCGCTTCGACGGCACCGGACCGACCAGGACGGAGCACCCGTTCGTGCTGCTTCCCGGTAGATCGTCACCCAGCCCTATCTGGGCCACGAACATGCCCTCGCTGCTCGCACTCGGTGACGTGTACGCACTGGACCTGCTGGGCGAACCGGGAATGAGTGTGCAAGAGGTCCCGATCGAGAACGACGACGACAACGCGGCCTGGCTCGACCAGACTCTCGAACAACTCCCCGAGGACGAATTCAACCTACTGGGCCTGTCCATCGGCGGATGGGCCGCGACCAACCTGGCAACCCATTACCCCGACCGTGTTGCCTCCCTGATGCTGATCGACCCGGCGTACACGTTCGCCACCATCCCGCTCGGGACGGCGGTTCGAGCCATCCCGGCATCTGTCTCGTGGCTACCCAAGTCCTGGCGGGATTCGTTCGCCTCGTACACAGCCGGCGGCGCACCTGTCGAGGACAACGCCGTGGCTCGGATGATCGAAACCGCCATGAGCGCCTACTCGATCAAGCTGCCGCAACCGTCGCTGATCCCCGAGAGCGACCTGGAAGGCCTCCGAATGCCTGTCCTCGCGATACTCGCCGGACGATCGGTCATGCACGACGCCTCCGACGCCGAGGAGGTCGCGCGACGTGCACTCGGCAACGGCACCGTCGTCGTCTACCCGGAGGCGTCGCACGCCGTCGGCTCCGAGGAGGCCGACCGGATCGCCGACGAGATCAGCCGATTCCTCTCGTCCTGAACCTGTATCCGGCACTGCCTCAACAGGAGTCGACATGCAGCCGGTGTGCACCGCAGGTCAAGCACTGGAACAGGTAGCCCGACAGATCACCTTCGACTTCCAGATACTTCCTCACGACGTCGGACTCGAAACCGGTTCCACCGTCGACATCGGCGGCGAAGTCCACGGAGTAGAACGAATCCTGGTACTTCAGGTCACTCGGTCGACCGCACGCATCGCACTCTCCCTGCCATCGACGCAGGAACACAACCCGCGACGAAATTCACCCACCTGTTGTGCGTTGCGCAGGTCTGCGTACGCACAACAGGTGGGTGAATGTGCGCCCTCGACAGCAGAAAACCCCCACCCAGGAACTGGATGGGGGTCTCGAGCTCCCCCGGCTGGACTCGAACCAGCAACCGTCCGATTACAGGTTTGATGCGGTTTCACCACTGCGTTTGGCGATGGCGTCATGACGTCTCAGGGGTTCGGAATCGACCAGGACGGATTGGCCCTCGCATACGCGGCGACCGGCATCGTCGAATGGGGTAGCGCCGACCCCGACGGGTGGCGGTCTGGCCGGCTCTCTCCGGACGAGGCCCGCGCACGGACAGATGCTTTGCATGCTTCGGTTCATGCGGCCGCTGATGCTGCCGAGACGGGTGGTGAGTGAACGTTGTCCATCGTCACAGCCATTTCGAATCAGGTTGGTGTTACCGGCACCATTGATAACAACCGGATGGTATCGACACGCCAACAAAACGGACACAACGCATTAGTAAATGGACGGTCGTCCAAGTATCTCGGTCAGTCTCAGCGAATGCACAAGCAGATGTATCTCCTTCCAACAGAGTGGGATTCCGCAGTTACCGAGTGGATCGAAATGCTGATCTCGAGCGGCGCGCCCACGACCACCATTCGACTCCGCCGCGGCCACGTCCGGATGGTCGCCCGTCGCCTCCGCAGCCAGCACCCCGGTGATGTGACGACCAAGCAGATCCTTGCGTTGGCCGCCCGTCAGAACTGGTCGAACGATCACCGCCGAGGCCTGCGGGCTTCGCTCGGTTACTTCTACGACTGGGCCCTCGATTCCGGCATTGTCGAGACGAACCCCGCGGACGGACTGCCCACCGTCAGCGAATCCAAGCCGCGGCCACGACCGGTCGGTGACCAGATGTGGATGCAGCTTTTGTCCGACGCCGACCCGCGGGAACGGCTCGCCGCCCGACTCGCCGAAGAAGCTGGGTGCCGACGTGAGGAAGCCGCCAAGGTACACACCGACGACGTCGTCGACGGATTCGACGGATACGAACTCGTCATCCACGGTAAAGGCGCCAAGCAACGTATGGTCCCGATCACCGACGAACTAGCGAGGGACATCCGGCGTGGCGCCAACGGTCACACGCCCGGACTCCCCTCGACGGGGTACCTCTTCCCCGGCTGCGTCGACGGACACATCTCAGCGGACTGGATCGGCAAGCTTGTCGGTCGACTGTTGCCTCGCGGATGGACCATGCACAAGCTGCGCCACCGCTATGCAACGACGCTGTACTACGCCACCCAGGACTACATGATCTGCAAGGAGCTGCTCGGTCACGAGAGCATGGCCACCACGCAGCGCTACATCGCAGTCACCCGCGCTCAGCTACGGGCAGCCGTCAACAAACGCGCCGCGGCAGCACCCATCGCCGCCTAACACCCAGGAGAACCGATGTCCCGCTTCCCATCACACGTGTCCATCATCGGCACAGTTACGATCGCACTGGGCGCGTTCTGGCTCTCGTTCACCGCGCTCCAGGATCTCGCCCTCAGGTCGCACGTGCCCCCATCGCAGGCATGGGTGTGGCCCCTCATCGTCGATGGACTCGTCGTCGTGGCTACCGTTGCAGTCGTTGCGCTGCGCGAGCACCGCTGGTACGCCTGGTCGCTTCTCGCGGCCGGGGCTACTCTCAGCCTCGCCTGCAACATGCTCCACGCCACCTACGCCGGAGAGCTACCCGTCGCAGTTCGCATTCTCGTCGCCAGTGTTCCCCCGCTGTGCCTGTTGGCTGTCACTCACCTGACCGTTCTGCTCACTCGCCGCGACACCTCGGCGTCGGTGGCCGCTGGAGACGGGCCCGTGGTCGTCGAGATGCAAACGGTCAAACCCGCGCCGTTGATCACCACTTTGCCAACAGCCACCAAGGAGGTCGCCGACCTCGGCGCTTCGTTTCGAGCATCGCGCGCAGCCAGCTAGCCGCCACATCGGACCGTCGAGTCTGGTACATATCGTGCATGAAATGGACACGATGCGCATCAGCCGCGGCCGCGACCCTACTTCTACTTGCGGGATGCGGCACCGGCACCAATGACGGAGGAACTGAGGGTGGGGACTCGTCGCAGGCTTCGGCGGATCCGTGGACCGAGCTGTGCGACACGTACTGCAGCGATCTCGCCTCACTCACTTCCGATTCGTTCCAGACATGCGGGAGGGCTGCCGGTGCGAGCCAGTCCGCTTGCCTCGATGCAATCACCTCCAAAATCTACGAGGTAGAAGCGGCGCTTCCAGACAACTCGCAGCCCGGGATCAGTGCGGACATCGACACGATTCGAGACACGTCGGCCGAGTACTCAGATGCAGGTTGCGACAGCGGCCGGCTCGACGGACTCGCGGGCGCAACATGCACCATCCAGTCCATCACGATCGAGAAGAGAGCACGAGGCATCTACACCGCATTGCAGGCAGCCTCGGCTCCTTCGTAATCTCAGCGGGCTGGCTGCTAGGCCACCGCCCCAAGATACGCGGCGAGGGTGTGCGAGGCGTGGGTGTCGAGGTTGCTTCGGCCCCGGTCGTAGATCGCGACGGTGGTCGAGATGTCCGCGTGGCGTGCCGCGAGCTGGACCTCGCGCAGGGGAACTCCGGCGTCGATTGCGTTCACAATCATCGAATGCCGGAATGTGTGCGGGCTGACTTTCATCGTGATCCCTGCTTTGCGGGCGACTCGTTGCACGACCTTGGTCGCTGAGGCTCTCGTCATCCTCGACCCGTCGCGCCTGCGCAGCAACACGCCGTCGGTACGTCCGGCGGCGACGACGTCGATTGCTCGCATCACCACTGCAGGCTGTGGAACGACGGCGGGTTTGTCGCCTTTGCCGATGAACGTCATGACGCGGTGGCCACGGGTGTAGCCCAGCACGTTCTGGACGTCGAGGCTGCATGCCTCGGACACTCGAAGTCCTGTGTATCCCATGATGACGACCAGTGCATAGTCGACGGGTGATGCGTCGTAGGCGGCGCGCGCTACGGCTTGCATCTCGTTTCGGTCGAGGTGCACCTTGGTGTCATTGTCGCGACGGTGCTTCGGGAGCATCAGCAGGCGTGCAGGGTTTTTCGTCACGAGGTCGTCGTCCAAGGCGATCTCGTAGAACAGTTTCAGGGTGCCGATGCGGTGACGCACTGTCGACGCGCAGTTGCCTCGGTCGTCGGCAAGGTAGCGCATGTACAGCTCGAGATGCGGGCGCCGAAGTTGGAAGATGTCGAACCCCGCGCGGTCAGCCCACAGGAGGAAGATCATCAAGTCCTGCCGATAGGCGTTGCGGGTGTTGCCATTCCAGCGACGTAGAAACGATTCGATGTACAGCTCGCGGTCGAGGGACCCGATCAGGGGATTGGTCAGCGAGGCAGCGGGCAGCACGGTACCGTCTAACACGGTCACACTCCAAGGTAAGAGTTGGATGGGTGGCAAGGCCTCGATCGGTGTTGGTAGCACCGGCCGGGGCCGCTTCTCGTTCAGGACGAGTGACCCGAGATTACACGTGAGAAGCGCGTTGCGGTTTCTTTTTCTCGAGAACTCCGGGCACACGAAAATGCCCCACTCGGAACGGATTCCGAGTGGGGCTTCTCATTCAACTGCTCCGTCTACGTCAGAGCGTCTGCTCGTCGGTGACGACCTCGCCGTCCGGGTCGGGCGCCGAACCGTCGCCGGCATCGACGTCGTCGGGGATGATGCCCTTCACTGGGGCGAGAAGTTCACGGATCGCGGCGGCGGTGTCAGCGTCCGCACCGACAGCGTCGGCAATCTTCGTTGCGGCCTGATCGACCTCGACCGCGATCGCGTCCTTGACTTCCGCAAGTGCCTTGGCGGATTCGGTTCCTACTGCCATGATGATGCTCCTTCTGCTCGATTCGATTGCTGCGAGCACGACCGCGACTGCGACCGCCGTCCCGCCTATCTGCCACCACACAGGGCGACACCTCCTCCTTGTCGAGGGGTACAACGACCGGCCGTAGACGCCAGTCAGTTCTTGGGCCACGGACGCCGCGGCCTCGATGTCCGGACGCCGGCGCCGCTACAGTCGGGGCACGGATGATCCGGCCACGTCGACGGCACCGTCCACCACCGGACCTCACCGGCTACAACGACACCCGCGCCGCGACACCACACGCATGTCTCTTTCGTCGTTGTAGTGGCGGGCACCTGATCACCCCCCAACAGTTGACGAATTCGTACGAGTGTTCGAAATATGCTACGTTGGCGTCAGCGGGACTCGGAGGGAAGCCGGGTCCCGCACTGCACGGTCATCGATGTTTGTTTGGGTGTAATATTATTACTCCCATGTGATATTATCGCCCCATGAGCAACAGTTTCGAGGCGCTGCAGGGCAGCATCGGCGACGTAGTCGAACCCTTGCACGAAGCCATGCGCGGAGCGCGTGAGGTCATGAACGATCACAGCGTGCTTGTCCGCGACGACGACCAACAATGGTTGCGGGCATGCCTACTGCGAGGTCTCGCGTATCGAAAGCTCGAAGCACTCGACCTCGGCGCATGGTCGCTCACCGGTGGCCACAAGAAGAACGGTGCAGTACACCTCGCCCACCGCGACGGATCCATGACAATCCGACTGCTCCGCGAGGCTGTAGGGAACTCGATTCCTCACGCGGGATCGAATCGCGCCCGACGGTCCTACTACCAGAACACTCCCCTGCCCGGTCTGGATCTGTTCGGGTCGCACAGCAACCTGCTCGTGCTGTGGTCCGAGCCCAACCCCGCCGAAGACTTCTGCCTTCGCATGGTCCGCCCGTTGACGACAGGGTCGTGGTTCGGCAAAAACCTGCGGACCGATATCGACATCGAGCTTCCGCGTTCTCGCACAGCTTTCACCGAGTTGCGATTCACCGTGACCGATGAGGATCTATTTTTCAGTGCCGACGATGAGCGTGACGTCGATGGTCTCAGTTGATCCCGACGGCGGTCGACTGAAGGCACTGCGTGAACTTCACGGTCTGACGCAAATCGAACTGAGCAAGCAGGTGGGGATACGGCAGTCGGTGATATCTGACATCGAGAAAGGGCGTCGGCGGCTGACACCCGACTCGGCAGTCTCGATCTCCCAGCGCCTGCGAGTTCCCCTGAGTTTCTTCGAGCAGCCGAACCGTCGAATCGAAGATGCAGCAGTGAGTTTCCGTAAGACTGCCGGCGCTTCAGCATCGTCCACGACCGCCGCGGTACGGCGACTGCTCGAAGCCGAGCGCCTGTGCTCGACTCTGCTTGATCGCTTCGACCAGCGACCGGCCGGACTACCTCTTGCACACTCCGACTTCCCCCTCTCAGGAGAAGAGCTCGAAGTCCTGGCTGCGCAAACCCGAGAAGCCCTCGGTGTCCCGCACAGTGAGCCCGTACGGCACGTCATGAGAGCACTCGAGCGATCCGGTATCGCTGTGGTGCCGCTGAGCTCCGGGGACGACGCCGTTGCCCATGCGATGGACGGTCATTCGGGCATCACCGAAGGCGTGCGACCTAACGGCACCGCAGTCGTGGGCTACGTTCCGACCACTGCCGGTGACCGACAGCGTCTCACCATTGCACACGAGCTCGGACATATCGTGTTGCACAGCGCCCGCACGGTTCCGGTTGTCAAGGAACGCGAAGCCGAGGCCATGCGGTTCGCGGGCGCGTTCCTGTACCCCGCCGAGGTCGCCACCAAGGACCTGTCCGAGACAGTCAGCCTGAACGGGTACGTACGCCTGAAGGCCCAGTGGGGCACATCGATTCAGGCGTTGATCAGGCGGGGACACGACCTCGCGTTGATTTCGCCCGCACGATACAAGTCGCTGTCGATACAGGTATCGAGCAGGGGATGGCGTAAGGAAGAGCCAGTCGAGGTCGGACAGGAGCAGCCCGCACTCATGTGGGCCCTGCTCACACGCGGGTACGGACACACTCCGTACGCGCGGGCCAGTCACGAGTTGGGCGTCGAACCCGAGTTTCTCAAGACGTGGATTCCCGAGAGGCAGAGCCCTGCCAAGAAAAGCCACGCCCCTGCCGAGCCACCAGCACGCGGCGGCGATGTCGTCGATTTCAGATCACCGCGGCAACGTCGCTGACCACCGGCAACAATTTCATGTGGTGCAACAGTTTGCCCTTATCCGTCGAACCATCCGGGATTTCCGGATGGTTCGGCGGGGACATATCGTAGTGGTTCAGATGTCCGCCGAGCAGGGACGCATCAGTCAGCGTGCCCATGCTTCGAGCCGAGCGATTGTGCCCGGATCGTCGAAGTAGTGCGACCCGTGTGCGTCGTACTCGCAGCGCTCCTGGTCACGCATCGGGTACACCTCGCAGCAGCGGCCGTTGATGCAGCGCATCTCGCGTAGGGTCTCCTTCGCAGCGACTCGCTGCTTCTCGAATGGGGCCTCGTCGGGATCGCTGACTGATACCACGCCCCAAGTGGAATTGACGCCGATCATGTTGCGGTTGAACCAACTCTCGGCATCGGCCCGGTCATGGAAGGGCCCGACGAGCCTCGGCCCCGCATCGGCTCGGTAGTCGAACTCGATCACCACTTCACTCATGGTCCATTTCCTCCAGTCGTCGTCGTGCTTCTGCCTGCCGCTCCCGCAACGCAGCCCGTTCGGCTTTCGCTTTCGCCCACGCCGCCGACTGCTCCGCTGATGGCCAGCCACCAGCCCTGCCCCAGCGTTCGATGGTGTTCACGCTGATCCCCGACACCCGAGCGACCTCACGCACCGAACCGCCAGCCACCAACGCAGCCACGACAGCGTCACGGAGTTCCTTCTCGGCAGCCACCGCACCCACCACCGCAGCACGGAGACGCTGCTCCTCGGCAGTCGGGACAACGCCTCGCTTCTGTGGAGTCACCGAATGAGTTTCGCAGCACGCAGAACTTCGCCTGCCGCCTCCACCCGATTCCATAGTGTTCGATCGTTGCCGTGCCGATCCGGGTGCGCATGTGACTGCGCGGACCGGTAGAGCCGCTGTTCGGGAAGATCCACCAGGAGTCCAGGGATCGTGGACTTGAGAAACGCGACAGCGGCTTCCACCGTCCCGAACTCCGTCGCCGCCGAGCCCTGCTGCGGAAGCGCCTTCCATCCGGTGTACTGCTCGCCGCGCTTGGTGACGCCGTACCGCTCCATCTTCCGGAGCGCTTCCATCGACAGTGCGATGCCGCGGATGTTGTCCTGCCACGTCGTGAACGTGTCGCACGGCCAGGAGAGCGGACCGGCCTTCGAGCCGAGGGAGAGGATCACGCCGGGGTGCTCGGGCTTGGCCTGCGCCCTGGGGTAGCCGTCGATGCGGAAGTCCTTCTCCGTCATCGCCACCTGCAGCACGATGTCCGTGCCGCCGATCGCCCGGAGCTCGCGGCCGAGGAGTTCGACCGTCGAGGACCAGGCCGTCGAGAAGTTCGACACCTTGCGGTCGCGGGTGAGTTCACCCGGCCACTGCTCGATCGGGCGAACGGTCATATCCGAGGGCCATTGCATGCCCACACTCTACCGCTCATGCGTCCCCACCGTGGGGACAAACTTGACGCGGTCGAAGTGACGCTGGCGAACGGACGCCAACTGCTCGTCGGTCAACATTGCCGCCATGTCGGCTGCCACCAAGCGCCACTGGCGCTCGGGGACTTCCACGGGATGACCCGGAGAGATCGCGACGTCGAGGCGATCGAGCGCTTCAGTCTGCTCGGCAACCTCCCCGTCGTCCATTCGAGGCCTGACCTCATCGCATTCGTAGCACCCGGACTGTTGCCGGATCTCGTCCGAGTAGCCATCTATGTGGTCGCACATGAAGTCAATTGTCCTCTCGTCAAGCCGAATGCGCATTGGCCGCTACGCGATCCCGTAGAGAGTCTTCATGTAGGCCATCGTGTTCGCACGCTCAGTCTGCGTGAGTACTCGACTGAACAAGGACTCATCGGCGATCTCGCCGTCGAGCTGTCCGTTGACTCCCGGTGCACTGCCGTACTGCGCGCCCCACCTACGGCCAACGATCGCGCCCAGTGGATGACCTGTAGCCGTCGTTTCCGCCGCGCCTGGTGTGAGTATCGTCGCCGTGCCGTCTGCCGCCGTGGTGAGGACCGCGACTGTGTACTTCCCCAGCACGTTCTCGGTGCCAGTGGCATTAACTGACGACCCGCCATTCGCCACTGACGTCTGACGTACCGTTCCAGTGAGGTTCACCCCGAGAGTTTGATAAGACGAGGGTGTCGGAGTGAGTGAGGGCGAGAGAACCTTGGGGTAGTTACCCGCATTTACGGCCACGTCGCGAATCTTGAAGACGACAACGACGGATCTCGGTGCCCCTTCCGGGATCAGTACCGGTGCGGTTCCCGGATCGGTGGTGGTCGACAGCCAAGAGTCAGTGTTCGGGAACACCAGCGATGCGTGTCCGTTCGGTCCCGCATGCTTCAGCGTCGGGTACGTGCCCGACGCTGGCTTCTGGTCGATTGTGATTGGAGCCGACCCAGCCTGCGCGGTCAGCGACGACACCGTCCCGCCGTCCGCGACAGTAGCCTTGAGGTAATCCGCATTGAGCCGATACAGGAAGTCGGCTGGCATCGTCGGCGCGACCGGGGCTGTAGCCGGGATGCTCGCCCACCCGAGTGCGTTGAGCTTCGGGACGACGACGTTCTCGATGAACGCCGTGTTCGCGGCAGGGGTCATGTGTGTGCCGTCCGACGACAGCGACGGCGGCAGGTTGCCGAGCGCCTGCTGCGCGAGGTCCGTCGAGTTCGGCGTGACCCCGGTGTGCGTCCAGATGTCCGCGCCCGTCACGTACGCCTGCAGATCGACGTACCGTGCACCGTAGGTGGCGTAGTAGGCGTTCAGTTGCAGCACGTCGCGGCGCAGATCGGACACCTCGGCGGTGTTCGGATTGACGTAGTGCCCGATGAGCAGCACGTGCTTGCCGAGCCCCGAGAGGTACTTGTAGACCCGTGTGGTTTCGGCGATGAGATCGGCCATCGTCAGATACCCAGCCGTGCCGTTGGCTGCGGTGTCGTTCTTGCCGACGTTGAGCAGCGTCACCGATGCGCGGTGCGCGGGACCAGCGTCGGGCACGAACGCCGTACCGGCAGGCACGGGCGTTTCGGAGCCGTTCGCGGTGCGGGTGAAGGTGAAGGTGTTGTTGCCGACCGCATTCTTCGCGAGTGTTCCCGCGACCCCGGCGAGGGTGCCGGGGATGCTTATGATCGGCGCGGTGGACCGCATGTTCGAGCAGGTCACATCAACGGAACCGGTAGCCGGGATCGTCGCAGCGTTGATGAGCGCGGGACGGGTGCCGACGCGGGCGAGAATGTTTGCCGCCGACTGTCCGCCGACGCCGCCGTTGTAGTAGGCCAGGCCGCCTGCGCGGGCGACTGCGACGACGAGAGCATCGCGGAATCCCTGCATGGACGAGCTGCCCCACCCGGCGATCTCGGCGAAGTTCGTGGCCTCGGGCATCGGTGCGAGGGAGCCGTCGCCAGGCACGAAGTAGCGTGCGCCGCCCTGCTCGTAGCCGACGAAGCCGTTGATGGCGCGGGGGTTGGAGATGCCCGCTGCGGAGGCGAGGAGCTTGCGGGCACCGGTCTTGCTGCTCGTCGAGTACAGGGCTGTCGAGGTGACCTCGGGAACCCACACTTCCGACGAGCCGATCTCGGTCTTGAGCGCGTACATCGACGCCGCTTCGGTCTTGTCCAGCTTCGGTGTCACGGCAGCGGACACAATGGACGGTGTCGCGACGACGGGTGTCCACAGAGCTTGCTCGGTAGCGTCGTACGCCGGTCGGCTCGTGCCGTTCGCGTTGCGGGTGATCGAGACGCCGTTCGCAGCCACAACCTGCCCTGCGGTGTACGCCGTGGACGCCTGCCAAACGGGGACATAATGTGTGTCGAGTTTCCCTTTCACCGATGCCGGGAGATTGTTGTTCTCGTCGACCGTGACGATCGCACGCGCCATGTCACACACCTACCTTCATGTAGTCCAACATCAAATCGGCCATGGCTTCGTCGCCGGCCGCAGAGAAATGCACACCATCGGCGACGTACAGTCCCGGCACCGACAGAGCGATACGCGGATCGGTCCGCACATCCAGAACACGCGCACCGATCGACGACGCATTCGCCACGATCAGATTCGTCAACGCAGAAAACTCCGCCGCCGGATTCGGACGCATCACGAACACGACCTCACAGTCCGGCGCCACCGACTTCACCTCGAGCGCCGCACCGCCCATGCTTTCCATCGTCTGCTGCGGTGTCTTGCCGCCCGCCGACAGATCGTTCGAGCCGAGCACCACCACCGCGACATCCGGGGCGTACGCCGCGATCAACGGCTTGGTCGAGAACGCCGGGTTCTGCAGCCACGAATGAACCTCCGCCGCCTGAATGGCGGCCTGAGCGAGATTGAGCATCCGCACACCGGAGGCCTCGTCACCGACATACTCGTAGATCCCCAGCAGCGCGAAGCCGACCGGGGCAGGAGAGCTCGCGCCGACGAGCCGCACCCACGCACCCGGATTCGTGACGCGGGTGACCTTCCGATCGCCCGTGGAGTCGAATGTGGTGTTCGCCGCGGAGTTGGCGCACGTCACCTGAATCAGGCCGCCGTACCCGGTGGTCACCAGATCCACCGACGACGTTCCCGGTGACAACGGATACTCCACGTCGTAGACGTTCGTGCCATGGCCTTGCTGCAACCACAATGATCCCGGGATCCCGATCTGGAAGTTCAGTTCGTCCATCTCGGTGTAGTTCACCGGGCGTCGGACCGTGGTGTCGTAGTCGTAGCCACCGGGCCACGTCGGAGGTGACGGTGGGATCCACCCGACACCACCGGCAGGCAATGTCAGCTGCGCACGTAGTTTCCGGGCGAGACGGTTCGGCCACGTGTCCGCCCACCGCGTCGAGCCACCGTTGACGCCGCCGCCGACGAAACTGTCCGACGTCGAATCCGACAACACCATCAGCCGGAGTGCAGACGTCGACGCCGCCAACGCGGCAGACTTGTAGGCCGGGCTCGCGGCCGCCAGCGCCCCATCCACGCCAGCGGCCGCACTGCTAAAAAAATAGAGACCCGACCTGTTCGGATCCTCGGTCACCGCTACCGCGTCCTCGACTTTGCTGCGGAGCGCCGGGACCAGCTTCGTCGCGTCGATCGACTCGTCCGCTACTTCACCGGCAGACGGCAACGGAACAGGGACGCCGACCGGAACTTCCGTGCCGCCCGGGCCGGCGGCGTAGAACTGGATGCCGTCCTCGACGACCTCGACACCGGTGATCGAGAACCCGCGCGGGCCCTGCACCACACCCGTGCCCGACCCGGGCACGTTCACCGGCTGCACCGTCGTCAGATCCACGACGGTCGGGTTGCGGCCATCGACGAGCGGCGCGGCCGGGTCGTAGACCGGGAGCGCGAACGAGAACTGCTTGCGGGTGATCTGATTGCCGTTGAGGCGCAACTGGAACGAGACCTGCCACTTCCAGTTCGTCGGATTCAGCGCATCCGTCGGCGCGAGAAGCATCACGTACGGCAGACCACGATGAGTCAACCGTCCGTTCGCATACGTCACCTCGACCGGCTGCACCGAGAACCACCGCGGCAGATCCGGAACACGGATCCCACCCGAAGTGTCGGTGAGCACCGGCTCGAACTTCGCGGTCCCGGTCAACGCGACGTCGTCGGGCAGGTCGTCGTTGTCGAGGCCGTCCATGACGAGACCACCGATCCAATCCTCAACCCGGCCGTACTGCAATGGAGATGTCATGCCGCCGTTCCCTTCTGCTCAACTGGGTAGCCGAGCTCGCTGAGCCCTTCCTCGTGAGCCGTGCCGTCGACGAACCGCGCGAGTACCCACCAGCGTCCGGTCTCGGGGTGTGGTCTGGTGCCGCCTGTGTCGGTGGCCGCGAAGATCGTCGTTCCCCTCTGCGCGTGCAGTTCCGTCGAGACGCACACCGCGACGTGCCCGACGTCGTCGACGGGTTCGGACAGGCGGTACAGGTGGGTGGTCTGCTGCCATGACGTCATATCGGATTGCAGCAGCGTCGCTGTCTTCATCGGTATCCTCGCTTCAATGGAGATCGAGTTGGGGTTCACGGAGATGAACTGCATGGAGTGCGGCGAAGTCATCTACCGGGGACGACATCTCGCCGACGCGGATCAGGTCGCACTCGGGACCGCCCACGACGTCGCCTGCGGACGGCCTCACTTGTAGCTGGTGATGAAGATGGCACCGTCGCCACCGTTGCCGCCGTTGCCTGCGAAACCGAACGTGGCGAACGCTCCGCCACCGCCACCGGGGCCACCGGGGACAGCACCGTTACCGCCGCGACCACCATTACCGGTGCCGGACTTGCGCGCACCGCCACCACCGCCAGTTCCATACTCAGCGAGGGTGTTCGGGGAAGGCCGGTTGCCGTCGCCACCAGCCATGCCGCCTGTACCGGTGCCCCCGGCGCCGCCATTCGCGAATCCGTGCCCGGATCCAGCCTTGGCGGCGATCTCGGCGTTGCTGAACGTGTAGCCGCCGTCTCCGCCGCGCAGTGCTTTACGGGTCTGGCCGAATCCGTATGCGGTCGGAAGTGCGCCACCTGCAGACCCATACGATCCAAAATCGGTCTGGCCGCCTGCAGCTCCCGGTTGACCGTCAGCGGTCGCGCCCAGACCGCCCAGACCGATAACGCAGTTGACGGTGGCAGGCAGGTCGGAGTCAAAGAATTCGAAGTCGTTGCGACCACCCGCATACCCCCCGATGCCGTAACTGCTAACCGAACCGTTGGATCGACCACCTCCGGATGCGGCGCCGATGACCACCACCACATGCCGCGAATAGCCGACCGGCTTCGTCCACACACCGTCCTGAAAAAACGACGCACGGACAGCCGAAGCTCCACCGTTACCGTTCGCAACCTCCTCGATACGGTTCGTCAAAGTCGTGACGGCAGTATCAAGGTTCTGCTGCACAGTGCCGACCACAGTTGTGGCAGTCTCGGCTGTCTGCTGTGCGGTCTCTGCTTTGTCCGTAGCTGCCTGGATGGCAGTCAGGTCGACACCGCGGATCGCCAACTGCGTCAGACCCGCCGAAAACTGCGGCTTCGCACCGAAAAACCCCGTCCACGTCATGCACGAAAACATCGAATACCGGTGATTACCGTCGATCGGGAAAGACGACACATCGGTGTGATCGATCAACTCGACACCATCAACGATCACGACATAGCGGGTGCCGACCATACGAAGTTCGATGGTCGACGAAAAGTTGTAGGACCGTTCGGTGTTCGCCCGCCACTGCGTCCGAGTCAACGTGTTGCCGTTGCGGGTGAACCGACCGATCTCGCAGTGCGGCAAAGTGTTACCGTCCGCACCCCAGAAATCGACGTACACACCCTCCGTACCAGCCGCGTTGCAGCGACCGTACAGCGTAGTCCGCGCCTTACCCGCAATCTTCCCGGTCTTCGACAACGGATGCACAATCGCGAGCACCGAGTAGTCACTCGACGACGCCGCCTGCGGACAAAACGCCCACCGCGTCCCATCATCAGGTAGCAACCCACCCTGATTGATCTGCGCAGCCTGATCGATCAGCTCGAGTGGCTGACCGGACCCGAACTGCACCCACACCGGAATTGACCCCGGATTCGGCGAACCCAGCGTCGAAGAGTTGATGCGGTTGAAGTTGTCGACGTACTCCGCGCCCGTCGCCATCTTCGACTCCAACGACCCGATCCGCGCCGACAACCCCGCCGTCAACACCTGCGCCGTGTACTCCCGATCCTGCGCATCCGGGGTGTTCTCGAAACCCTGATCCCCAGCCAGCACGGCACCGAGTTCACGCAAAGCTTCAGAGCTACCGATGCTGATGCCCTTCGGCTTGTCCTGGTCCTTGCCCGAGTAGCCGATGTTCGGTTTGCCGGGTTCGAAGTACTCGGCCACCTAGACCACCACAGGTACAGGACGAACCCGTAGGAACGCGCGCTCTTTGCGGGTCTCCAACCGTGTCTGCGCGGACGACTCGATCTTCTGCGCAATCAGGTAGATGTTCACCGCGGTGTTCGCCGGGACGATCGTCGACGACGCCGACGGTGTCGCGGTTGTCTCGTCCGTCGCACGCACCAGGGTCCGCGGAATCCACTGGCCGGTGAACGCGCTGATCGCCGCAGCCGGGCCGCGGCCGAGGAGCGGTCCCGACAATGCACCGAGGCGGCACTCGAGGTCGATGCGGACGTTGGCGGAGGTGAAGAACTCGACCATGCCGTCGACCTCCGGCTCCCACGCGAACGGCTGCGCCGGGATCGCCATCGCGACGATCTGGATGAACTCACCCGCCCACCCGTTGCCGGTGTTCACTGCGAGCCAGTCGTTGGCTGACCCGGCCTTCTTGTAGACACCGGGTGACTGGTGGACTTTGCGCGGGCCCCACTTGCCGTCGGAACGCTTCGCGAGGACGTCGCCGGTGACAGCGTCGGTGCCACCGTCCTCGTAGTCGGTCGCCGCTTCGACGGCGGCGGCGGGACCAGGGACCAGGGACGGATCACCCTTGTCGCCCTTGCGCAAGATGAAGTCCGCGGCGTACGCGCCCGGCGAGACCTCCTCGAACGTGACGGACCCGTTGCCGGTGTCGGTCGACGTCGTCGACCGGACATCGAGGGTCGGGATGGCCCCGGTGTTTCCTTTGTCCCCGAGGTAATTCGGGAGGGTCTCGAACTTGATCGGCCCGCCCGGGTATTCCTCGACCACCATCTTCAGGTCGCGTGATCCGTCGACGATCCACGCGTGACCGATCCAGTCGCGATCGAGCGATCCGATCGTCGGGATGTCGCCCGGCACACCGGCACGGTGGATCTGGGGAGGCGTGCCGTCGCGGCCAGGTTTACCGTCGTCGCCCTTGTAGGCGAGAACGTCGACGTCCATGTTGCCGGCCTCGATCTCGGCGACACCCCGGCCGGTGGTGCGGATGTTCCATTGATCGTGCAGGCGAAGCCGCAGCGTCATCGGCAGCGAGAAGTTGAATCCAGCCATGAAATGCCTCTCATCGAATGCGCCTCAAACAGGCGCAGGGAAACGACGGTTCAGAATCGGGGGCGCTGCGGCGGCGGGGGAAGCATCGGACCGCCGTTCTGCCTGCACTTCTCGACGACGATCAACTCCCAGTCGACCTGTTCGCCGATGAAGGCCTCCATCTTTCCCATGCGGATCGACATCTCATCGACCTGCTGTTTGTACGGGAGGACGAGCGTGAGCGCGGCCGCGGACAACGTTGCCGCTCCGGTCGCGTCGTTGTTCTTGGCTTCGGAGTTGGTCTTGCGGTTCTCGGCCGTGAGCTTCCACAGCTGCGAACCCAGTAACGCCACGGCCAACGGAGTGATCACGCCCAGCACCCGCACGACCGTGTCGATGTAGTTCATCGTTCGGCCTCGCTCTCTCCCAACGCGGGAGGGTCGGCGGGCTTGGGTGAGACCAGGGCGCGGGACATGCGCCGGAGATCGAGGATGATCTCGATCACCCGCCACGAGGAGGCGACCAGAACCGACGTGCCGATAGATCCCGCCACGATGGCCTGCACCCCCAACGCGAACGCGGCGATGCCGTAGCCGAACCACAACACTCCGATGATCACCAACGCCGTTACCTCAGCGCGGCATTCGTGACGGATCTGCTCGGCAGTGCGTTGCCGCCGCGACGCTCGAACTGCAATGAAGCCGCCAAGCCCGCCGAGGCCCATGATCGCGAAATAGAGGTTGCTCCCCGTCGGCCACGCCCGATCCAAGGCTGTGGAGATCTCGAACGGTGTGACGACAGCGAGGGCACCGATCCACCCCGACAGTACGAACGTCACCTTCTCGAATGCTCCGGCTCTGCGGACGACGAGAGGCTGCATCTACTGGTCCCTTCGTTGGGATGTCCGTGGACGGGCCACCCAGTCGCGCAGCTGGCGTGCGTTCCGGAGAAGCGCTTTGGCCACTCGTTTACGCGAGCAGGCGACGGCAGCATGGACATGGAGCCATGCAACCCAGGTGTAGACGACAATGCCTGTGAGCCCTGCGGTTTCCAGTTCGCGCGCGGCATCGAGAACAGCGAGTGCAAACAATCCGTATCCGGTCGCCGCGGCCATGTAGGCATGAAACAGAACACGACTCGATCTCGATGCCGCGAAGAGAAACACCGATAGAACGAGAAAACCTATCCCCCAAACAATCTCGCCGCCAGTCTCGCGGACCGTCGTGTACGACGGTCCGCCGATCCGGTCGGGTCCCCCGACGAGGAATGCACCGCCGAGGAAGAATGCAAGAACGGCGGCTTTGAATGCCGGCAGGTAATTCCCCTGCACCCTCTCCACGGCTATACCTTCGGCGGCTTGATACCGAGGGCGTTCTGCAGATACCCGACGACTGCGGTACCGAACGCGCCGGCGCCGAGGGTCAGCGCCAACTTCCAATCCGACAGATCCGTAATGTCGAAACCCGTCGACGACACAGCCTGAACGACAGCTGTCACCGCCGATGTCAACGCCGCGAACACCAGCCCCTGCAGGAGGGTGCGCAGTGCACGCGATTTCGCCTGCGTCTTGATCCACCCGATCGGATCGAAGTCGCCGTCCTCTGTGATCACCGCCCCGGCAGGGATACCGGCGAACAGTTCGTCCATCCGCGCTCTGCCTTCGGCTTCCCACTGATCGAACAAGGCCTCGCCGCGCGAGCGGGCTGTGTCGACCTCTGCGTTCAACTGAGCGATCGCGCCCTCGAAACGTTTGGACACCTCGGCGAGGACGTTGTCGGTGATGATCTCGATCGCGTTCTTGGTCATCGCTACTTCCCGATCTTCGCGAGCACAGCCTTCGCGCCGGCATCGCCCTTGTCGGCTTCGCGTTTGACGAGTGCGATCGCCTCCGCATCTCCGTTCAGAGCTTTCTGCTCGGTGCGCATCTCGTGGATCGCCGCGTCAGTCCACAGGATGTATGCGGCGAGTGTTCCGATCGGTTCGTCGCTGCTGCGGTACTTCGACCGCGACGGGAATTCCTTGCTCAGTTCTTCGTCTGCCCAGCCCATCTCGACTCCTTCGGTTGGTAGCAACGCGTCGCCGAGCCGGAGAGCTCGGTCGTATCGGGCCTGCCGGTCCGGCATGCCATTCGGTGTATCGACCCAGCCGTTCACGCAGCGTGAGACAGCGAGGATGTCGCCGGCGTCGGCGAAGGCATTGATCCGACCAGCACGTGGTCCGCCGCGCAGCCAATACCAGGAGGCTGCAAGGAATCCCCATCGCGGTTGCTCCACGAGCTCGGGGGAAGCGACGAATAGCTCTGCGTTGTCGACGTAGCCGGCGCCCTGGCACCACTGACCGAACTTGCGGTAGTTGCTCTCCCAGGTCAGTTGGATAGGTCCGCGGCCACGGTAGCGGGTGCGGTCCCACGACCACGAGGGATTCGACCGTTCGATCTCGGCCATGTAGCGCAGGCCCGCGGACTCGTGTCCGATCTGACTGCACCACGCCGCAGCGCGGCGCACCGTGTCGATCTGTGCTGCGCGCATAGCTTCTTCGAAATGCGGGAGATACTCGGTGATCACCGAATCCAGGACGTACGTTTCCTGCATGGCGCGGCGCAGGGTGCCGGCGTCCATCAGATCGCCTCGGTGCGCATCTCGTGGATCGCGGCGTCGGTCCACAGCAGGAAGTCCGCGAGGGTGCCGATCGCGTCGTCGTTGGTTCGGTACTTCGACCGGGACTGAAAGCGCTTCGAGAGTTCGATGTCTGCTGGTGATCGTGTGTCGACCGGCGGTGCGGGTTGGATCGGTGCGACACGCGGAGTTGCGGTGTAGCCCTTGCCTGCGATGCAACTCGCGAGCTGATCGACGTTCATCCAGTACGAGTACGGGCGGAAGCCGGAGTCGGCGACGAACACTTCCCGGGTGTCGGGGTTGCATCCGACGACGGTGAAGTAGTGGTACACCATCCCGCCGCCGTAGGCGACTCGCTCACCGCGGGTACCCCGTGGATAATTCGACGGCGGCACGACGACGTTCACCACGACGGCGTAGCCGCCGAGGATCGAAGCCTTCACATCGGACCACAGCAGCTCGCGCTGAGCCTGGGTCGCATCGTTGCCGGGGATCTGGCGGGTGATGTAGTCCGCCGGGACGTTTCGGTTCAGCAGGTCGGTGATCAGCCCAATGTGATTCGTGCCGTTGCGGGTGGTGCCCAACTGCCGCGCGAGATCCGCTTCGGTCGAACCGATGCCGCGGACGTCGAGGGCGACCTGACACGACGCCGGTCCGCACCAATAGCCGGTCTCTTGCGGGATGATCGAAACATTGTGCGGTAGAACGATGTCGCCCACGGCGACTCCCTTCAGTTCGTAGCGAGGGTCATGGCGTTGAACATCGAGAACAAACGCTTGAACCGTTCCTGGTTGCGCTGCTGCGGCGACTTCTCCGGCTCGTCGTCACCGATGACGGTGTCCACCAGCACGCGATCGTTGCGGGAATCGACGACCTCGATCGACTCGACCCGATCGGTGAACCGCTCGCCCTCGTCCTCCCACCACACCAGGTGGCCGATGTCGAAGTCCTCGAACGCACCGAACGGCGCCCAGTCGATGACCTGCACCTTCGCGCGGCGCTTGCCCTTGATGTCGAAGATGCCCTGCTGCGCCCGCTGGTACGACGAGAACGTGTAGCCGGCGGACCCACCGTTGACGAACTTCTCCGGCCGCGCGAGCGGACCGAGTTCCTTCTTCGCCTTGTAGTCCGTGGCTTTCATAAACGCCAGGAACACATCGTCGAGGATCGTCGACAGCGCACCCGCCACCGCGCCGATGATCCCGCCGAGACCACCCAACGGAATCGACAGTGCCGTCAGCGCCGCGGTAGCGAGCGCGATGATCCCCTGCTCGATTGCGATCTGCAAAAGCTTGTTCAGCCAGGTCGGGCTCTTCCCGCCGACGATGACCGAATACGCCTGTGGGTGCGTCACTTCCAATGTCGCGTCGATGATGCCCGCTGAATCTTCCGTCCACCCACACGACGGGATCTCGGACTGACGGAGCTTGTTGCCGATCGCCTCCGCGAGACCGGGAAGGAACCCGCCGATCAGCGAGTCGACGCCGTCGGCGATCATCTGCGCGATCGTGTTCGCGAGACCGTCGAGCGGTGCGACACCGGTGTTGACGCCGCCGGCCTTCGGTCGATCGACCACCCGCATCCAGACCTGCGAGGACAGCAGGGTCACCCGGTCGGACGGTTGCTTGTCGCGGCCCTTGATGAAGAAGCCCATCTCGATCATGACGTCCGAGTCCTTCAGGATCGGATCGAACAATTCCTCGAGTGAGACCATCCGCGCCTGCATGGTGGTCCATTCGGACCTGTCGGTGAAGAAGTTGTACGGCAGCATCGTGACCGGGCAGTGCCCGGTCCGGAACCGAAGGCGGAAGAAGTTCCGCTCCGAGTACCAGTGGATGCCGCCCTTCTTCGGTCCGACATAGAGATCCTCCGGTGGAAACTGCACCTCCTCGAAACCTGGGATCGGCATCGGGTACGCGAAGATGCAGGACAGGAAGATCTTGCAGTCGACCAGCGTGACGGTGATCGTCTTGTTGCCCTTGATGCCCTTGCTGGTAGCGACGTCGACGAAGCCGTCGAAATTCGTGCTGTTGTACGTGATCCGCACCGGGATGACCGTGGTGTCGGCCTTCATCAGCAGGTCGTGGAACTCCGTCGTCCCCGGCAGCAGCAACTTCGCGGGCCCGACACCGCGGCGTTGCTTCTTGAATCGGGCCTCACCGTAGTCGGTGATCATGCCCAGCGGAACGAGGTTGCGGTCGAACACCTCCACCGAGTACTCGGCCGCGGATCCGCGTTTCGGCGGCGTATCGAGCAGCTCCCTCCACACCGCTGCGGAAAACTCGTCCAAGGGTGCGTCGACGGAATCGATCACTGGTGCGGTCAAAACGGCCTCCGCGACTTGGGATGAATGGTGAACACCGCAGACGACGCCGCGTTACCGCCGATGCACTTGAGCCGGGACATCTCCATATGCCGACGGCCGGGCACGAAGCTACGGAACCGCTGCCCGCCGAGATCGCCGTAGAAGTTGCTGCGCATGTTCGACTTCGGCTTCACCGACATGTCGGTGTGCATGACAACGACCTCCCCTGCCTTCAGGTTCGGCGTCGTCACCACGTTCGTCGAGACACCGTCCGGGATCTGAAACACCCCCGGACCTTTGAGGGTCAGCAGCGGCATCTGCTTGCGGTCACCGGAATTGAACAGCGTCTTCTTCTCCACCGGTTCACCGTTACGCCAGGCGAATTCCTCGGGCGTGCCGAACCACCACGTCTTCTCCACCACCACCGGAATCAGGTAGGGCTGGAAACCCTCGAACTCGGGATCGATGTCGTGCACCACTGCGGGTGCGTCGTCGAGCCGGAAGTCGACAAACTTCACACCACGTTTGGTGTTGACGTACAGCCGGGACTGGTACTCATACCAGATGTCCGACCAGAACGAATCCTCCACCTGATGAAAGGGTTTCCCGTACTGCCCATGCGTGCGGTGCACGAGCACCGGGATGGAGAAGCGCCGGGGTTCGATGACCGCGCCGAGCCAGATCGCTCCATCTCCGCGCGCGGTCTCGAACCACAGATGCTTGCCCTTCGGTTCGGTGTAGTCCGCCCACCCGGAGGCGAGCACCACCCCGCCGGACTCTCGGCCGACGAGATGATGCTCCGAGAGGTACCACGCCCGCTCCGGAAGATCAGCTGCCTCACCTGGACCAGCCAGCACGACGTTCGCCGTGTTGTCAGGAAAGAACGTCACGACTCCCCGATCCTGATGTTGTTCGAGAACCACTCGTCCTCGTGACGGGCCTGACGGATCGCCGCCGTCACCTCACGCCGGTCGTACCCGTTGTTCGTGACCGAGATCGGCCGCGGTTCGCGCCGCTCCGGAGCGGCCGACGGGGCAGGTGCGAGACGAGCCGCACGAGCCAGCGCGAGCTCGCGCGCCACCGATGTCCGCATCGACCCTGTGAGAACTTCCTCGGTCTCACCGGACATATTCAGCCCCAACGTCCCCGACTTCCACTCACCACCGGTGTCGTACAGCTTGATCGGTGCCTGCTTCAGCAGTCCCGATTCGAGCAGCTTGATCCACTCCGGAGTGCCCGGAGTCGCCGGCATCTGACCGTCGATTTCTTCCTTCGTGGCAGGCCGCGCCGAATCGAGCAGCTTCGCGTTCTCCTCCAGATGCTCCTTCTGCATCTGCGCGAGACCCGTCACCGCCGCGACGCCCGCCTTCGCGAGCGGACCCATGTTGTCGGCCTCGTAGTAGCCGAGCACGTCCGCGATGTTCTCGGTGAAGAAATCACCGATGACGCCGCCGATCGCCGACGACCACTGATCCGCCGTGGTGAACGCGCCCGTCCCCGAATCCGACCCGGACGAACGGTCCTTCGCGAGCGCGTTCTTCGCTCGCTGCAACTTGCGGTCCGCTGCCCGCTTCTCCTCCTCGGTCGAGTCCGGATTCGCGTACACCTCGTTGCGATCCAGATTCGCCTGCACCACCGCAGCTTCCGAATCCTGCGCCGACAACTCTTCGTCAGAGAAATTCGTTGTCAACTCCGGAGCCTGCGGGGCAGGCGGAGCGTCGAGCCCCTGCGCGGCTGCGGTCTTGCGCGCTTCGAGATCCTTCACCTTCTGCTTCGCGCGTTCGACCTTGATCCGGGCCTGCTCTCGATCGGCCTCCGACTTCTTCGGATTGTTCAGTGCCGCCTGCAGATCTTCCTCGGCCTGCGTGATCGCGACCTGCGCGGACTGCAATGCCAGGTCATCTTTCTCGGCCCAGGTCGCTTTCTTCCGCGACCCACCTGACGTGCTGTACGACGACGCCGACTCCACGCTGTATCCGGCGCCCGCCGAGCTACTCGACGGATCGTACGGTGGCGCAAACAGGTTCCACGGCAGGTAGTACTGGTTGGTGAACTGCGGATCGAAAGCTCCGGCAGCGGCGCCGCCCATCTGCATGAATCCGGCCGCGCCACCGGATTCGTAGTTGATGCCGTTGATCGTCGCAGCCATATGTTCTTCGTTGGTGCCGACGACAAAGGGGCCCTGCGTTCCCGGCACCAGACCCGGCCACTCCCCGCCGAGCAACGAGTACGTCGTGCCGAGACGACCGGATTCGCCCTGACCCATCGCGGCCTTCTGCAGAATCGCAACCCAGCCCGAGCAGTCGGCACTCGAGACCGTCGCATCACCCCAGCCATACGGGTTACCGTTACCGCGCCGGCCGAGATCCTCCACACGCTCCAACGCGCCACCGGCCGCGAACCCCGGCAGCGAACCGTCGAACATCGACGCCACCGGACTGGTGTTGCTGTGCAGCATGTTTCGGAATTGATAGACAGCATCCTGCCCACCCATTGCGTCGACGTCTGCGGCTGTCAGAACGTGCTCGCCGGTCGATCCGCGCCAGTACCCGAATCCCGGTGTGAACATCAGCATCGAATCCGACGTCCCTGTGCCCGGACCGGAGAGCGCGCCATCGGGAATCTGGGCTCCACCCTCGGCGAAGGTCTGACCGGGTACCGCGATACCGGCACGGATGGCGTCGTTGACCCGACGGTCCACCTCTCCAGGATTGTTGACGACGACGTTGACCCCGACCGTCTTGTCCGGGATGTTGCGGTCGATGACGGCCTGGATCTGGGCGAGGACTTCAGCATTCGGGGCGCTGATCTTCACCACGCCGGGCTTACCGTCCACCTCTTCGACCTTCGCCCCGACGAGCTCCAGTTCGCGTTTGGCATCGGCGGTCAACGCTTCCGTCGGGATCTCGACACCTTCGGCATTGAGGTCCAGCAGACCACGGATCACCTGCAGCTGCTGCTCGACCGTCTCGGCGCCCTTGAGAGCGGCGAGCATCTCGACGTTCCTGGGGATGAGCGCCTCGGCCTCGAGCATGCGCCTGAGCGCATCGACACTGACCCCCGTGGACACCGACAGCTGTTGCAGCTGCGTGTCGTTCTGCGCCCATACCTGAGTGAGATCGCCACCGGAGTTGGCGACGCCGATTGTCGCGTCCTTGATGTCGAGGAGAATGTCGCGCAAACGGGATCCGTTCGCTGTTGCAGTGTTGACCGCCCCGCCCTCGCCTATCAATGCGTCTCCGACACCGCCCGCCGGATCCCAACCCGCTGCCGCATCGGCCGTCGCCCGCACCTGGTCGTTGTACTTCTGCAGCGCGTCCGACAGCGGAATCGGCTTGCCGGCCAGCACGTCGAGAGCAACCCGCATCGCATCGATACGCTGCTCGGCTGTTGCCGACTCATCCGCCAAGGTCGCAACCGCTACCTGCAGGTCGTAAAACCCGGGCGTGGTGTTCTTCGCGACTTCCCGGGCCTGCTGCACCTCGGTGCGCATCGCCCGCAGCTTGTCCGCAGCCTCCTGCCCGCCCTCCCCCGACGAGCGCAACTGAGAGGTCAACTGCGCGAACTCCAGATCGGTACCCGATACCGACGCCGCAAGATCGGCATCGGACATCTTCAGCGAATCGAATGCGTCCTTGGTCCGCGCAGCCGCTTCTGCGGTCTGCTCGAGCTTGTCGTATTCCTCGGTACCGGTCCACCACTCACCCTGAAAGGGAGCGGCGATATCTTTTCCGGCCGCAGCGAACGGCGCCCAGAACCCCGGCGCAGTGTCGGCCAGGCTCTGCAGATCCTCACGGACGGTGCCGACGTTCGCCGAGATCGCCGCCATGGCGGTATCGGACATTTCACCGTTCGACTCCTGGAATGCCTTCGCGACATCGCGCTGAGCCACAGCCAGCCTGGACGAGGAGTCGGCGAGGATGTCCTGCTGACGCGCAGCCTTGTCGTTCTCGGCGACTATGCCACCGATCGCTGCGGTCGCGGCCATGATCCCCAGCATCCACGGCCCACCCAGGGCGCCGATGACACCACTGGCAGCTGACCTCATGCCGCGCAGACCCGCTACCGCTGTACCGCCGGCGACTCCGGCGAATTCCGATGCACGCGCAGTAGCGTTGCGCAGCACGGAGGTCAACGCGCCGGAGTTGCCGGCAGCAGCCCTCTGCTGGTTGGCGAACTCCCTCGTCCGTGCGGTGACCCCGCGGTAGCCCTCGGCCATGTTCCGGATCGCCGGGGAGCGGCGCTCCAATGTCGCCAACCCAGCTGCGAGTTCCGAGATCGGTTCCGCGTTCTCTTCCAACGCACCAGCGAGGTCTTCGGCGTCGCCCGTCAACGATCCGAAGGGATTGGCGGTGTCGGCATCCGAGATCCCCGACAGCGCGGCCTGCATCTCGATCTCGCCGGCCATCTCCGCGCGGAAGTCCGAGATCGATTCACGCCACCCATTGATGGTGCTACCGATGGTGTCGTCGAGACCGGATATTTTCAGAGCGCCCAGGGCGATGCCCACGGCCTGAACGGGACCAGGCAGATCACCGAAGGCCTGCGCGAGGTCACCGACGAACCCCGCGACCGGAGCGAGTGCCTCGCCGGCGCTCTGCATGCCGCTGATCAGACCGGGTGTGACGTTGGTGACGAAGTCCGCGCCCTTGGTGATCAGGTCTTCCAGAGGTCCGTCGACGAGATCGTAGACCCCGAGTGCGAGCGTCTCGGCGGCGTTGCCTGCCGATGCCATGGCACCGGGAAGCCCCTTGGTCTTGGCTGCAGCGACTTCAGCAGCCGCGCCCTGGCGGTCCACCGCGGTGCGCATGGAATCGAACCCAGCTTGGCCCTGCTCGGCAGCGACACCTGCGAGCCGCATCGCATCCGATCCGAACAGGGTTGCCGTCGCCGCCTGGTACAGCTCCGGCGTCATCGACGCAGCCGCTTCGTCGAGCTGACGGAACAGCTCCGACATGCCGACGAACTGGCCCTGCGCGTTGTACACCGTCAGACCGAGATCCTCGATCGCGCCCTGCGCCGGGTTCGACTGGTCCGTCAGCGCCAACAGTGTCGACTTGAGCAACGTGCCAGCGTCGGACCCCTGAATGCCCGCGTTGGCCAGCACACCGAGCGTGGCCGCGGTGTCCTCGATCGACATACCGAACTGATTCGCCACAGCACCGGACTGCTGCAAACCCGATGCCACGTCAGTGATCTCGGCAGAACTCGCATTCGCCGAGTTCGCCAGGACGTCCGACACCTTCGCGGCATAGTCGGCATTGAGACCGAAGGACTGCAGGGCCTGCGACTGAATCGTCGCGGCAGACGCGGCGTCGATCTGTGCCGCTGCCGCGAGCTGCAACGTACCTTTCGCTGCATCCATCGACTGTTGAATCGAGAACCCGCCCTTGGCGAGTTCGGTCATCGCCGCCGCAGCGTCCGACGCCGACGTGCCCGGCAACGAGATATCGTTGCCCAGTGCCTTGGCGCGCTCGCCCGCGGCTGCCAATTGCTCCTCGGTGCCACGAGTGACAGCCTGCAGGGTGTTCATCGTGGTCGTGTAGTCGTTGCCGATGTCGATGATCTGCTTGACACCGGCAGCGACGGCAGCGCCGCCGATAGCCAAACCCATCGCGCCCGCGAAGGCCTTCGCCTGGGTCATCGCAGGTGCGAGCGTCCGCTGCAGATCCGCAGGCGCGTTGCGCGCGTTGATCGCGACTTCGACGTCTATCCGACCACCGGGCACACGATCACCTCTTTCGCATCTTCAGAACTTCTGCCAACGTCATCGGTCGATCGGCGGCAGGCGAGGCATAGTGCTCGGCGATTTCGCGGTAGCGCGTCATATGGATCTCGGCCAGTTCCGGACGGCGCAGCGCGATCGGATACAGCATCGGCTTGGGTGGCGGGGTGACCCCTCGTTGCTTGCGAGCGAGGTGGTCCGCCTTGACCTTTGGATCGTTCGGATCGGTGATCCATTGTTGATATTCGGCGTCGAGATAGAAGTTGTCGCGGTCGAGCAGCATGGCGATGTTCTCGGAGTCGCGGTGCTGCTGCGTGTCGCGTTCGAGCGCGTCATGGACCAGCGCGCACAGGTCCTGCCACTGCATCGTGTTCAGCTCTGCGCGCAGGTCCAGATGAGCGTGCACGCGCAGTGAGGCGAGGCATGCGTCCCAACCGTCCTCGTCTTCGAGGGCGGTCAGGACGCCAAGAATTTCCCCGACAGGTTCATCAAGCCGGCGATCTTGTAGATGGCCTCGAACAGTTTGTTCGACTCGTAGATGCTCAGCGGCGAGATGTCGGACCACAGCTGGTTCGGATCACCATCTGTGAGGACGATGTCGAGCACCTCGGCCGCACGATCGGTGCCCGTGACCCGCATCAGGGCGAAGAATTCTCGGACCGTGCTGCCGGTGTATCTCCGGCCGATCGCGTAGTCGACACCGAGGAACGATATGGGCACGGGTTCGTAGTTGTTCGGGACGATCGGCAACGCGACGGGGTCACCGCCGACTGCGAGCACGTCGTCGAGATCGAACCGCTCCCCCGCCGCGGCAGTGTCGCCGAGGCGGGGAGCGTCGTTCTTGTCCTTCTTGGATTTGTTCTCTGGCATGTGAATTCACCTTCGATGGGAAGTGGAGCCGATCAGGACCGGTCTGGGCTCAGGGTTCGAGGGGGTTCGCGTCGCCGCCCTCGCGGACCTCGTTCAGCGCGATGAGCTCGAACTCCCAGCCGTCGAGATCCTCGCCCTTGAACGAACGAGGCGGCGGGGTGCCGAGACGGTTGCGTTCGCAGTAGAACCAGGCGTTGGCGGTGATGTCGCGGCAGACGGCGAGCACGGCGAATTCCTCGCCGTTGCCCTTCTTGTACTCGTAGTTGCCGGGGCTCAGTTCGATGACCTCGCCGCCTTCGAGCATGGTCAGGAACGTTGCCTTCGAGCGGTCTGTCGCACGGAACTTCATGGTGTCGTCGCGCGGCGACGAGGTCATACCGTAGGCGGATTTGCGGAAGTTCATCACGCGGTGCTTCTTGATGTCCTGCGAGGGCGTCATGTCGAAGCCCATCTGCAGACCACCGAAGGCATCCCATGCGACACCGGGGCTTGAGCCGGTCACCGGATTCTCGGCGAACGGGTTGGCGGGCAACAGCGTTCCGGCGGGTGCGCGGTAGAAGTCGCAGTCGAGGTAGACGACTGCCTTGTTCGGATCGGCGTGGTTGCTCACGGGTGATTCCTTTCAACGTTGTCGGCCCACGTCCGTGAGCGCGTCGGTGTAGAGCCCGGTTCGGGGCGCATGCCAGGACACCCCGAACCGGGGTTCATGCCCACCGGAAGGAGGGCAGTTCTCGGACGGTCATTGTCAGTTCGACGCGGACCGTCTGGCGGTAGAGCGGCATGTTCTCGCCGCGAGACTTGTCGATCTGCGGGCCGATACCGGGGCCGTCGACCCAACGGCCGTTCCACGAACAGTTCCGGAACAGCCGCTTGGTGGTGTGCCCGATGATCTGCCCGCACAGGCCTGCGAGATCCCATGCAACTTCTTCGGGATCGGCGAGGATCGGTGCAGGCTCCGCCCGCAGCAGTTCGGGCGGTGGGGCGAAGACGTCGATCTGCACGAACGGTTTCCGCAGCATCGGGTCGTCGCCCTTGTTGCCTGCGCCGCGGATGACGATGAACGGGCGGACGATGTTCTCCGGATAGTCCCGCGTGGTGATCAGCTCTTTCGGTACGTGAGCGATCAGATCCTCGTCGTCGTGCAGCGCTTCGCGTACGGCTCCGGGGGCGAACGGGATTCGCAGTTTCGGTGTCATCTCGGCACCCATCCGGAGTACTTGCCGTGATTGCGCGCGGCATCGGTCATCACGGCCGCGGGCGGTGTGTCGAGAGTGCCGAACTCGATGTAGCTGGCGTCGTCCGCGGAGTTGACCGCGAACACTCGACTGCCTTCGGTCTCGACGTCGAACTGTGACTGGAAGTACCCGGTGTCGACCGGCGCGACCGGTTGGGCTTCGGCGACGATCAGTTTCGCGATGTCCACTCGGTCATCCAAGGTGGTGTCGGTGACCTGCTGGCGGACCTGCGCGGGGTACACCGTGAGCCGTGCGGCCATCAGGAAGGCTTGGCGGAACCGGCCCTGGGAGGTCCGGCGGGCCGTCCGGATGCCGTCGACGTCAACTGCGCCGGCGTCGGATCGGAAGCCGCGGCGTCCGCATCGGAACTCGCCGCGTCGGAAAAAGCGGCGCTGTCGCTGTCTGCCGTATCCGCAGCGACTGCAGCGTCGGCTTCCTTCTCCGCGAGATGCGCCTTGTGCGCGAATGATCCTTCCGCGGCCGAGTGCTTACGGCCGTCCTTGTCGGTCCAGACGATGATCTTCTGCGACTGAGGTCCGTCGGTGGGTGTGACCTGATCGGTCATGGAACTGCTCCTTCGGTAGTACTGAGGGGGACGACACATTCGCGATGAACCTGGTCAGGTCATCGCTTTCTGTTCGTCGGACAACTGATCTCGCGGGACCCATTCCCGGGTCCGCATGTCGAGGAACCATCCGGCCTGCGCATTCAGGAAGGCCTGCGCGAGTGGCCGGTAGTAGTTCGATTCGGTGCGGAAGTTGAAGTGCCAGTCCGATTCGCCGAATGCGAGACCATCGAGATCGTCGGCGAGCTGCCGAACGAGGTAGTGATCGGTGGTCGGGTACGGGGGCAACGGTTTCGGCTGCGACTGATCCATTGCGGATCTCCACTTCTTCTCACGGTTGCGTCGACGAGTTCCCGGTCATGTCCGAGGCATGCTCGACGATCGCGACGATGTAGTCGACGCGCCCGCCGTGTGTCGGCCGGCGCTCTTTCGGTCGTCCCCGAACGTGGACGATGTCACCGACCGCGATCAGCCCGCCGAGTCCTTCGTTGGAGCCGCGGACCCTGCGGTCGCCGTCGAAACGAAGTTTGTCGCGGTCACTGAGACCGCCGGGCAGATACGGGTCGAGTTGCAGGACAAGCTCGCCGAGCGTCCGATTGCCGGGCATCACGGTCTGCTTGGTGTCGAGGAACCGCTGCTGCAGCAGTCCCGTCCATTCCTGATACGTCGGGGGCACAGGAAAGTAGTTCCCTGTGCTCTCGTCGTACTCCGGTGGGTTCTCGCGCAGGATCGACCAGCGCTGGGGGTATCTGGCCATCAGCGCGGCATCGGGGTGATGGTGAACGCTTCCCGAGCACTGGTGCTGGGGACGTCCGGGACCAGGTCTGCGATCTCGTCTTCGGTGAAGTACACCAGCGACGACGAGCCTGCTTCGCCGTCGGAGTACTCCGTCGACTCTTCGAGATACTGCCGGTTCCGTACGCCGACGCCGCGACGCCACATCTCGAGCGCACGGAATACGACGACGACCATCGTTCCGGTCAACAGGTCTCTATCGACGGTGCCGTCGGCGAGACCAGTATCGAGATCGAGGCCGCTGGCCCTGCGAACCCCGCGACGAGCCTTACCCGACGCGAAACGGATGAAGAACTGCAGTTGCTGCTGCTCTTCCGTATCGCTGTCGGGGTAGGCCTCCATCGTGCCGTTTCGCATGTCCTGCACGGTGATCAATGGGTCCGTGCTGGCCATGGCTCAGTCCTCCAGGTGTTCACCCGACTCGGCGGCGAATGCCTCACCCGGCACGGGCTTGGCTGCCGGCGCCTCCGGTGCGGGTGCAGTGTCGGACTCCGGAACGACAGGCTTCGGCGCCGCGGGTTTCGTCGTCTTGCGCGGCGAGGCCTTCGCTGACTCCGGTGCCTCTTCCCAGGCGCCGGGGTTGCCGATCAGCTTCACCGCCCAGGCGGGTACGTCGTCGTCGGGGCCGAAGGCGTGGACTTCACCGTTCTTGTCCGCCACGTGGACGAACGCTGCGAGGCGGGCCATCAGAACGCATCCACAACCATGAGGCGGCGGGCATTCGAGAGGATCGGCTGACCGCACGCGTCGACCCAGGTGAACTCGCGGACCGGCGGGCCGTCAACCTTGGTGACCTTGGCGACGATGCCGGCCGGGTCGACCTCGGCGCGGTCGATCTCGCCGGAGTCCGCCATCCGCAGAGCGGTGGCCGTCGTGCCGTACGCGGTGAACCCCAGATCCTCCAGGTTCGGCGGCAGCAGAATGATGCGGTCGTTCGGCAGAACCCGCGTCGCGACACCGTCGACGTCGAGGATGTTGTCGTACGGGTCGAGGACCGATGGCAACCCTTCGGAGGTGAACAGGTTGTTCAGCTCCGCACGGTTGACGTGAGTGCGGCCCTGCGTCGCGCCGAAGACGGCGTCGATGATCTCCTTGTTGCGCTGCAAGTAGCGCAACACCTGCAACGTCGTCAGCATCGAACCCGGAAGGAACCCGTTGGTGGCGTTGTAGGTGTCGCACCAGTTGACGAAATCCGTCAGCGGAGTCGAGGTGGTGATGTTCGAGAACGGAGCTGCAGCCGGGGCCACGAAGTGATTCGCGGGCACACCGTAGTCGGCCTCGTCCTGGTAGCCGTTCTCGTTGATGGTGAGCTTGCCGTCGGTGAGGACGTCACCCCAGGCGAGCTCGATTCGGTTGTAGACCTCGTTGGTGAGGTTCTCGCCGTCGTTGTAGACGGCGCGTTCGAGCGCGGCCTTGTTGGTGCCCTGCGTGCGAGCGAACTCCATCTGCAGGCGCTCGTATTCACCGATGGCCGGCGAGGAGCTCGACAGCGGAGCGAGAGGCACTCGCTTCTCCGAACCGGTGTCCCGGCTGGAGACGTGGATGCGTCCGTCGAAGCTGCGGTACTTCGCGGTCCGGTTCGTCTTCACGATCTCGGCGAAGTCGACAGTGTTCGTGTCGAGGGTGCGCTGGGTGAAGAGTTCGGAGATGCGGTTGTTGCGCGGCTTGGGGACTTCACGCACGAAGGTGGTGAGAGCGTCGGGTGGCACCGGCGCGTCGAGGAACTGAGGCATTGCGTGTCCTTTCGAGACGGTTCGAGTTTCAGGCGGCCCGAGTCAGGACGCGAAGTGGATGAGACGCAGTGCGTCTCGGGCGGCAGTGGTGAGGAATCCGCCGCCGGCGGCCGCGTTGGCGATCGGCAGCTTGGCGGGGTCGACGAAGCCGTGCACCAGCAGTGCGGAACCGACGTCCTTGGTCAGGTCCAGCAGGTTCGGGATCTTGCGTCCTGCGAACAGGATTCCGACGGTGCTGGGCGTGAGGGTCTGTCGGCCGTCGGTGGCGGTGCTGTCCGCCGGTCCGTACTTCTTGGTGGCCGTGATCTGCGCGATCACGATGCCCGAGACGATGAAGCCGTTCGGGTAGTGAGTGGCCTGCGTGAACGTCGAGACGTCGAGGGTGATCGACGGGGTCGTTCCCGGGTCGGTGCCGTGCGGGCTGAGGAGCCACTGCCGGTTGTCGTTCTGAAACTCGGTGCTCTGCACTGCGATGGAAGTCATGCTCGTCCCTCCTTCAAAGGGTGAGATGGGAATTGGGTGTGCTGGCCGTGAATTCGCGCGGCTACTTCTTGTCTCGGTTGCCGAATCTCTTCGCAGCTTCTGCCTTGCCGAGATCGGAGCCGGACATTCTTCGACCACCGCCGCCACCCTGACGTCCGTCAGGCTTGGGCGGTGGCTTCTTCTTGCCGCCTTGCGCGGCCAGGTACGGCTTGTCCTCGATCAGTTCCTTGATCGCATCTTCGATCGCGGACGAATCGACGTCGCCGTCCTCACCCACCTCGAATTGCTCGAGGTCGAGAAACCTGGGTGCATCGGCCGGGTCAGCGAGCAGACCAGCTGCCGCTGCGCGGACCTCCGAGCGGACGATCTTCGCGTTCGCGCGGGCCGTGATCTCGGACTCCCGCTTGCGCTGCTCTTCGTCACCGCCAGGCTTGCCGGAGTCCTTCTCCGCGAGTTTCGCTTTCAGCTCGCGGTTCTCCTTCTCGGCGGCGATCCGCTTGGTGCGCTGATCCTTCTCCTTCGCCTTGATGGCGTTCAGAGCTTTCTCGCCGGCGGGCCCGAGCTTCTTGTCGTCGCCGCCGTCGTCACCATCGCCGGCATCGCTACCGTCGCCGCCATCCTTGTCGCCGGCATCGCTACCGTCACCGGAGCCGCTGCCGTCATCACCATCCGAACCGTCGTCGCCGCCATCACCGTCGCCGGCCCCGTCGCCGCCTTCGAACTGCTGCTGACGTGGCTGCTGATTCCAGACCGTGACCGGTGGACGCTTCGCAAGGGCGGCGAACTGTGCGGCAGTGAGAATGGTGCGCTTCATATCGGGTGTGACTCCTTCGTGAGCAGCCTGCCCGTTGCGGGCGGCGCGGACCCTGGCCCGGTGCGGACCCAGGATGGAACAGCACACCGATCGAGAAACGATGTGCAGCGACGACAAAGGGCCCCGACGCTGGTGCGTGCGGGGCCCTACTGTGGTGTCGGCTATCGGGTGGTCAGTAGATCGTCGAGCTGGTAGCCGGCGCGCTGCGCCACTGCTTCCCAATACGGTCGGCGGCGAGGATTGATGATCTCCGGGTCCCCGGGCGCACTCTCGATCTCCGGATCGAAATCGGAGTCGAATACCCGTTGGGCGGCAATGTCCGCGTCGGAGAACACCCGGTCGGGTTGCAATATCGTGCCGTCGACGGACAAGTAGCGGAAACCGCCGAGAACCAGGACCGGTGCAATCATTCGATCAGCCCCAATCTCCGGAACGTCCAGGCGAGCACATCCGCTGCCTGGTTATCGTAGCCGGAAATGTTTTCGAGACGCGATCGGTTGCCGTTCAACACCGCGGCATATCCCTCCGCGACCCATTCCGAGCGGCCGCTTTTCTTCGTGCCAACTGACCCGAGTCGGTAATACGCGTCGCCGTACAGCTTCGACACCCGATCGTGCGCCCACTTGACGTATGGATCGTCTTGGACGGCGTACACCGTTGTGGACACTTCCCTCTGCGCGGCCGCACGGGCCGATGCAGGCAGCGACCGAGACCCTTGCTCCTGCCACGACACCACAGGCGGGTTCCGACGCAGAGCCCGGTAATCGATAGCGTGCCCCAACTCGTGCGCAACCAGGTCAACAGAACCGTGACCGGGATCAGTCGAAATGATCACGTCACCGGAGTTGGGAGAGAAGAACGATACGTCGTCGGCGAGACGCCCGTCTGCTGTCACCAAGTTCGCGTAGCGAGCCCGCACCGCCTGATCGTCGAGGAGGCTGACCTTGCGTGCCATGTACAGCTGCACCGTCTGACGATTCAGTTCTTCCCGCACGCTCACCGGGATCCGTGCGATCGACTCCCTCGCAGCCCGCTCCGCCTCGGCAGGAACACCCGCACTGACCGAGAACGGGAATCTCGGCGCTGCCGCGCGGCGCTGGGCACCGAGATCGGCGGCGTCCTCCGCGATCCGGCGTCCCTGCGCGAGCAACTGTTGCTCGGCCTCCAGCGCCTGCACTTGCTGCTGCGCTTGTCGTGCACGCTGCGCCGCATCGAGATCGACAACACCACGGTCGCCGTTGAGCTTCGGGACCAGGCCCGTCCGAGAGCCCGCACCCGCCGCCGGGCCGGACCGATCGAGAACGTACCCGTTGAGCTGCAACAGACGCAGGGTCTCCGCGCGGTCACCACCGACGAGGTCGTAGATGTCCTCGGGCATCAGACGCGGAGTCGTCACCGGATCTCGGCCCCGTGCGCGAATCAACTTTCCAGCTACACCGCGCTTGGTGACGCCTTCGGTCGTCGTGATCAATTGCCGCCCGTACACACTGCGTGTCATCAGCTGCCCCGCAGTAGCGAGACCGTTGGCGCCGCGACGAGCGTTCACCACCTGCGCAATGTCCGCGCCGTCTCGAATAGCCTGCGCGCCCGCAATGGTGAAGATCTGGTCCTGCATCTCCGCACTCAGCGAGTGGAAAGTGTCCATCGGGTCTGTGCGGAGGTCCTCTGCGTCCTCTTCGCGTGCCGGTACGTGGCGGCAATCGCAGCCCGGGTGCCGAAGGAACCCGGCGCTGAAGCGGTAGAACCTCCCTGCCAACACCGTGCACCGTGAGCACGACGGGGGGTTCAGCATCCGCACATAGCCAGTCCCTGGGCGAGTGGTCACTGCTAAACCGGTGGCCACGCGATTGGCGTCGGCGACCTGTGTTTGGACGCGCATCTGAAGTGCTTGCAGCCCTGTCTGCCATGCCTGCGCAGCGATATCGCTCGTGAACGACTTGCCCGCGGCCATGGACTTTCCGATCTCGCCCTTGGCGCTGATGATCGGTCCGTACATCAACGAGTCCAGCGGCCGCCCGTCGGAGGCGATGCCAACCAGAGATCCGGGCGCTATCTCCGCGATCGGGGCAACGGCAGTGCCGAGTACGTCGAGCGTGTCGTCCACGTAGTCCTCGGCGCCGGCCACGGCAGCGTCTTGCGCCAACGCCACGACAGCAACGAGTCGATCGACGTTCGCCGCGAACCAGGAATCGAAATCCTTCGGAGGTCGCGGACCCCAGATTTGCGTCGCGGCGACAAGGGCTTCCGACTGAATGTCCTGCTGCCGCAGGTAGTTCTCAGCGGACGGTTGCGGCAGCATCGACGTTCGACGGGGTCACAGAACCCTCGCCCGCGTCCACGTTACGGTTGGCGACATCGGAGAGCCTCCGGTTGAGGCGGTCGAATACCGGATCGGACTCTTCCTTCTCGAAGTACTGTCGTTCACGGTTCTTCCGCGCTTCCGACCAACCCATCTCGTCCCACGACCCCTCCCGTGAGTACACCGGGGTTCCGCCGTTGAGCTTCTGAATCGAATCTGCCTCTTCCGACTTCGTCGGCGTCGCAGCGTTGTACCACTCGACGGTGATCTGATTGCCGGGCAGCCACTCCCCTGTCCGGAACCGCTCGTACAGTGCAGCCACCCACGACCACGCAGCGCCGTTGTCGATCATCTTGTTCTCGGCATTGTTGATCATCCGGGCCTCGTCCGCGCGGATCGCGCCCTCGGCAGCGGGATTGGCGGTGTTCTTGCCGAAGTACCGGAGCGGCAGACCCGAGACCGACGACGCCATCTCTCCGTACAGGCTGACCGTCTCGTGGAAGTTCCGCAGATCGGAGGGCGTGAAGTTGCCGAACTTCGCCTTGTCGTTCTTCGTCGACCACACCGAGTGCATGTACGACTCCCACGCGGGAATCGGCTCGCCCTTCTCGTTGACGAAGTCCTTCTGGTCGACGCCGAGTGCCCACTTTTGCGGCGTCGCATGTGTCTCCAGCGCGTACTGCAAGTTCGTCAACGCGCGCGCGGCCGCATCGGTGATCGGGATGACATCGGTCATCTCCGACTCTCCGTCCCACTCGCCCGCTTTCCGTCGGTTGAGGAACATCACGACCGGGACCCGGCCGAGGTCGTGCTCGTCGATACCGTTGTCGTCACCGACCTCATCGATCCGCCAGCCGCCCGCGCGCAACGAAATCTGGATCGTCTTGTTCGGCAGCAACAAGGTGCCCAACAGGTCGCCGTCCTCACTGCGGAACGTGCGCATCGCGGCATCCATCCGACGCTGACGGGTGTTCACCAGGCACGTCATCTCGCGCGGCGACTCGATCGAGATCAGCGGATGCTCGTCGTCATCCTCGTTCGTGCCCACCGAGACGAAGCCGCGGCCGAACACCATCGTTTGCGTGTGATTCAGCGAGGCCTCCGAGGCGAGGTTGTTCGCCTGGAAGCCCTCCATCAGCGCAGCGTCGGCCACGACCTGATCCGGACGCATGATCGAGCGCATCCGCTGACGATTCGAGATCTCCGAGACCTGCACGCGCGGCCAGTTCGCGATCGTCTCGAGCACCCATAGATTCGGTGGCACAGCGAGACCGAGCTGCGATATACGGACCGAACCTTCGAAGTACGCCTGCAACCGATCATCGAACCGCTTGCGGCGATGCAGCTTGGCCTGCATCTTCTCGACCATGTTCGACTCGTCGTCGGAAAGCGCGGTGCGCAAGAAGACCATGGGCACCTTCTTTCGGATCAGGCCAGGCAGAACACTCTGGTGTCGACGGGTTCCGGCCAGCCAGCGACATGGACATCGGCGCATGCTTCGTGCGCGAGGATCGACGCCATCGTTGCGTCGATCTTCTGGTGCTCGTTCGGTTTCTGCAGCAGGTACATCTGACCGGTCTTCGCGGCCTTACGCGCGTTCGACATGTGCGTCTCGGTGATCGGGCAGCCGTCGTTGCTGATCCGCCGGCTACGCAGATCGTTCTCGAACCGCCGGATCGACGAATACATTTGCGCTGTGCGGTTGGTGCGCCACTCGAAGACATGTTCGTCGCCGTGTGTCACCGACCAGTCCCCGATCTCCGATTCCCAATCCTCGGGGTCGCAGTACATTCGGGCGACGTGCCAACGCGAGAAGATCTCGTCGACGGCCGCGTACACCTCGTCGCGGGGAATCTCGTCGTTGTACTCGGTGGGATTCCAGATCGTCGGCTTCTTGTCCGGCCCGAACCGCGGGGTGAAACTGCGGCCGGAGCGGGTTTCGCACCGGATCGCTGTCCAGTCGTTGTTCAGCGATCCGTCGAACCCTGCGCAGATCATCGTTCCGCGAGGTGGATTCGGCAGCCACAACCGTTCCTGCTTAGTCGCTACCGGCATATGCGCTCTCCCACAGTCCGGCCTTCAGCCATGTGCCCTGACCGCTGACCAGCCGATTACCGTAGAACCGTTCGGCTTCGGCGGGATCGCGCTCGTTCAGCTCGGCCGCGTCTGCCTCGATCGAATCGATCGACACCCATGGTGAATCCGCGTACACGAACTTCAGCAGCTTGCGGCGTTCGCGTTTGTCTTTCCAGGACAACTGCTTCGGTGGAATCCGGTAAAACTTGAACACGTCTTTTGCGCGCGATTCCCACGTCAGTTGTGCATCCGACTTCTCCGACGGATCCCACGCGTTCGTCGTCGCCATCGAACGGCCGCGCATACCGGCGAGACCACGACGCTGTGTCTGCGCAACGCTGATGAGTTTGTTCGACTTCGTGTAGAGGCCGTCCTCGTCGTGCAGCACGTAGGAGACCGGGTTACCGAGGCGACTGTTCGCCGAGGCGGTGACGACGTCGACCCGGTTCTCGTCACCCGGTAGCCGGATGAACCCTTCCCGGATCAGCATCAAGTCGGCGAGGGGGCCGTTCTTGATCATCGTCTTCAGCGGCCGGTAGACGTTGTCGACCTGATCTTCCGACGTCGCCGTCATCTGGATCAGCGGCGACGGATGCGGCATGCCCATCGGATCGCCCGGCTCGTACTCGTACTCGAACCCGCAACCGCAGCCCCAGTCCGAGCACGCGTACCCATCGCCCGGCTCAGCCCACCCGGCGAACAGTGACGGGCCCACCGCTTCGAGCGCGATACCCGTAGCCGACCACGGACCCTTCCCGCACTTCTGCGGACCGACGACCAGTGAGCGCCGGTACTGGAACGCCTCGTTCATCAACGGCTTCTTCGGCTGCCACCGGGCACTCCGCTTGACGCGGTAATGGTTGGCATCGCACCAGAACTGCCAGTCCGAACTGACGAACGGCTTACCCTGATCGAACCCATCCGGTATCGAGCAGTGCGCTTGCTTCCACGGATCCCCGACGTCGGCCAGCGTCGGGAAGTCGACTACGAAACCCTCAGTCGTCATCGTCGCGGGTCGTAGGCGCTGCGACGGCGCGCATTCTCTTACCGTTGGCCATCGTGCGGCCCACCGATCTCTTCGCCGCGGACTGCTTGGCCTTCTGCTCGGGATTGTCGGTCGAATCGTCGGCCACAATCAGCCAGCCGTTCTCCTTCAGACCGGCCGGCGTCATACCGATGCTGTCAGCGAGACGCTGCGCGGCCGCAGCCGTCGCGGCCGGTGCCTCAGGATCTTCCATCTTCACCGACCACCGGACCCACATCGCAATCGTTCGGTGGCGCCACGACTCGCGAATCCACTGATCGGCCTGCGGAGACCGCCAGGCCTGCGCCCATACCTGGCCCTCACGCTCTTTCGCGTCGGGCAGGAAATCAGACAGCGGCGGGAAGTCCCCGTCATACCCGCCGACAGGAAGCTTCCGAGCCCGCAGGTCTCGCGCATCCGACCGCGCCGAGTACATGTTCGCCGCCGGTCCCGACCGATTCCGTGCACCTCCGTGATTCACCACGACTCATCAACTCCCACCGGCGGCATTGCGCCGCACTCGAAAAACCGCGCGGCATTGCGCCGAGCGAAAGATCAGAACCAGCCGAACCGATGAGCGAGCTTGCGGATCCACGACGCGACGAGCTCGTGCGTCCAGTCACGCATCAGGACGCTTGGCATTGCTGTAGAACTTCTCGACGAGGACTGGGATCGTAACGACGGTGAATCTGCCGGCCACTGCCTGAGACTGGATCGGGTGGTCGACCGACACCGGATACGGAAACTCCTCGCCGTCGACGGTGAGCTTCCCGACCCCGCCGTAGTCCACAATGATCGAGCGCGGAATGTCCGGTGCGGCAGTGAAGTATTCGACGAAGAACTCGTCGGGCATCACCGACCACTGCCCATCCGACAACACCGCCCACGATCTGGTGGGGACCGGAATCGCGCCTACGTACAGTGCGCCAGGCTGTGAGCCACGGCCTTTGCCGTCGGCGTCTTGAAAAGCTGGTTGCGCGTCGCGCCATTCTGCGATCCCGCCGAGTCGGAACACCCAGTCGACGATTGCACGTCCTGATTCCGCGGTGCCGTAGAAATGCATCGCATCGACCTTGGCCTGACGCGCTCTGAATGTTGTGATGTCACCTGGCATGTGACAGCTCCCTTATCTCGGAGTTCGGAAAAGGACGATCCATCCGCGCCACAGCAGGCCGACGAATTCCCAGCGGGTGTAGCGGACTCGGAACGACTGCTCATACGCCGAGGCCACGAAGACATCTATCTGACCGTCGGCGCCGTCGAACACAACCTCGGCGTCGTCGGATGTCTCTTCGCTTTTCGGCCGATCTGAAGGGCGACCTCACCAGCCGAAGGCGGCGCAATCTCAGACATGTTGAACCCTCCGCACCATTTAGCGACCTCCCCCACGGCGAACCTTGAGAGGGGGCCTCAGGGGGCACCCCCCTGGGGTGCGTTTCCGCAGGTCAGAGCGTTGGTTACCTGCGCGAACCATTTTGCATTTTCGCTGGTCAGAGGCTTGCGCAGCGATCAAAAGCGGGCTGCCTGGCGGCTGTTGCACGAACGGCAGTGGACTTTCAGTGTGCCGCGAGGGTCGCCCCCGAGCGCGATCGGTGGGTCATGGGCTGCGGTGAGGTCGCGCGATGAGTGTCCGGGACGCAGAACGCCGGGGCACCAGTAGCCGTGCTTCACAACCCAATCGGAGACAGCCAGTGCTCGGCGTGTCTGCTCGGCACTGTCTCTCGTCATCTTGGTCGGTACCGTTCGACGCTGGTGTCGCTCGCGCTCGCGTGCATGTTCGACGCACAGCGGGCCAGCTTGTATGGATGGGCAGCCTGGTACCGAACACACTCGCTTCGCTGCTCTCGGCATCACTACCTCCGGACATGCGACAGCGACCGGGACGCAGAGTCACCGATCGCTTACGCGAAGAGTACACCATCGGGTGGGCACATGCTGGTCACACCGCATCTACTGTGTGCGCACGCGTGTCGCGTTGGCATGCGCCTGTGCTTCCGCATCGAGCAGGTCACTGAGGTGATACCCGCGCACGTCACCAAGATCCAGCACCCGCACCGCACCTGACTTCACCCACCGCCCAATCGTCCTGCGCGATCGGCTCGTTCGTTTCATTGCGGTCGCAAGTGTCACGTACTCCTCCGAGTCCACATCGAGAGGATCCTGCGTCATGACCTCGTGCCCTCTCGCTCAGCTATCCACACGAGCCGGCTCTTCTTGATCCGGTTGTGCACACGCACCTCGACGATTCGGTGCCCCCATTGCGGCAGGACATGGACTTCATCCTCATCCGCAAGCCACAGCTGCCACAGATCGAATGTCCCCGGTGTCCGCCAAGCCCCGTGCGAATAGGCCCATGCCGTAGCGGGATCAGGCGACAGACAGACGCCTGGCTGCACGAACTCTCCCATTCCCGGGTCGCCCGGATCGTGGTAAACCGGACCTTCGATGTTTCGCTTGCCCGGCACCAAACCCAAACGCTTGATGCCCGACAGGCGAGACCGAGGTGACCAGTGATACATCGGTCCCAGACTCACCCGTTTTCCTTCCTCGCAGCAGCCCTCGCCCTCTCCTGCCGTTTCATCGCAGTGTGTGCGTCCACGCAGGGCTGGCACCGGCAACCGAAGTTGTGATAGCCCGAGTTCTGCCCGTGCTTAGCCCGTGGATGCACCAGACGCCCGTCGATGTTCACCCGTTCGCGGCGTCGCCGCTCACGACGATCAGCGACACTGACGCGAATTGCGTTCTTGCATTTCGCACATCGGCATCCGAACTCGTATTCTGCGGTCGTTCCATGCTGAGTGACATGCGCGTTTTTACGTGCCCCACTTGGCACGACGGTGTGTCCGTTGTGCCGCAGCCTCTCCAGCTGATGCAAAGCATGCTCGGTACGCGGGTCTGTGTTCTTGCAGTCGGACGAGACCCAGCCGCAACCTTCGCAGGCCACGTGACGGTCGCATTCGATCTGCAGATTAACGGGCACCTTGCGGAAACTGATCGCGTGACGCGCCATCACAACCTCGGGCGCGATGATGGCTTCGGGTGACAGGTCAGAGGCCATCGTTCAATCCGTTCTTCAAGATCAGGGTCTCGACAGTTCGGACCGCGAGCTGTACGTCCGGGTCCTCTTCGAACTCGGCAGCCTCGATGTCGGTCGCTAAGCGCAGGCCATATGCCGTGAACACCGACACCTTGGCGCAATACAGACACACGTTGACGTCATCCGCATCCGGAGCACTAGTCCCCTCACCGACCAGCGTTGTCGCGTCGACGGCGGAGTTGCAGTGAGGGCATCGCCGCTTGGTCATGCGCATGACTACCACCCGTTCCCTTCGAAGATGCTCGCTCCGGACGTCGAACCCATCGCCCTGACTTTGATGTCCTTGTCTCGAATGTCTTTGCCCGACTCCGCAACCAACCGAGCCCACTCCCAATACACCTCGTCGACTCGCTCACCGCAGCGGAGATCCGAGCAGGCGACGAGCATCGGATGCGCGTACATCTCCTCGCGGGTTACGTGCACCATCGGCTCACCGTCAGCGTCGAGCATCGGGCGACCCCAGTTGTCGAGACGCGGCCGAGGGATCAGCGGATGCCGCGGGCCGATGCCCCCTGGCGGGTAATGCTCCGGCGGTTCGTACATCACGACGGTCTCCGCATACTGCGGAGCGTGCGCCGGCGGATGCACGACGATCGATTCGCGGTGACACTTCAAACACCGATACCCCTTCACCCGCCGAGCAGTGTCACCGAGTGGCCACCGCCGCAGATGCCTGCCACGATTCGCTGCGAGCTCCGACATCATCTCGCCCGCCCACTCCTGCTGCGCGATCCAATCGAGCCGCGTCAACAAGTACGTCGCGACACCGTTCACAGTCGCGTTCACAACGGCCGGGTCGATCGCCCGGAATCCGACCACACGCCGTTCCCGCTGCAACGGCGTCAGCGGACGGTACGTCGACCGCCACGTCGTTCGGGCGCCGGCCAAGTCCGGACCGATCTCGCTGCGATCCTTCGACACCTGATCTGCCCACTCGCACAGGAACACGAGCTCCTCGTCAGCCGAGTCGACAGCAGCCGCCGAGATCGGCAGCGGTGGTTCCTTCTTCGACGGTTTCGTGTACCCGGCACTGCGATCCGGAGCGGTGTTCGACGGCTCGATCTGCTCGCGCATCCACTCGACCGTTCGGGGCGTCGAGGCGATCAGATCCTGCAACCGCGTCAGATGCCCACGGCACAAAGTCGATCCGTCGTGCGATGCCGCGACAGCGCGGCCACCGTCGACCATCCGATCCCACACAGGCGTCGATCCGTCACCGACACCGGTCGAGCCGTCAGGCCGAGTGAACGGTTCATCCCTGTCGGGAATTCGCTTGTGCGGCAGTACGCACACACTGGTTGGGGTCTCGATGATCATCGCAGTCACAGCGCCCCATCGATCGCGACGATTCTCTGCGCTTCGCCGAGGACACCGAGGTAGAAAACGAGTTCGGTTTCAGTAGCCAGATCAATGTCGCCGTACTTACCCTGGACGATCTCGCCAGCGATGCGTGCACAACGGTCTTCGGTGATGAACGTTTCGCTAGCCTCGACGCCGCCGTGTTCCAGCAACAGTTCATACATGCGATTTTGCGCCGACTTCCGAAGGCTGAGTCGATCCTTGGTCGCCGCACCTCGTAGAACTAGGCGGCCGACAGTCCTGACCGACGACGACTGTGGCACAGGGATTGGGCGCGGTTCAGCCGTCGCCGGTTGGGCCGACTGACCTTGCGCGAGAGTGGCGTACACCTGAGCGCGGGCATTTAGGCGCATCCGTGACTCGTGGTCGAGATCCGAATCAGCCGATTGTTCGAGCATCTGTAGAGCACGAGCGGCGAAGTCCTCCTGGCCGGACATGGTCATCACTCCTCGTCGGGGTTCTTGCATTGGAAGCACGGTTCGTGCACTTGGTGTGTCGGGCAGATGGTTTCGGTCACCGCCGACGGCGGTCCGACCCATCCAGCCCACGGAGATCCGAATCGAGCTGGCACATCGACGTCGGGAGCTGCACCGGCATCCCACGTCGATTCGCGCGCCGGGGTCGAGACAGGATCGTGGTGGTGAATGTTCTGATCCGGGGAGGGATCACCGGTATCTGCTGTGCGGGTGGTTCGGGAACGACCACGAGATCTGCGACGTCCCCGTTTACGTGAAGTGGATTCCGGTGAGGGATCAGGAGCGGGAGACCCAGAGACGTGACCCTTCCCCACACCCCTACCCAAACCACTACCCTGCCCTGACCCTGCCTGGCGCGCGCCTGCCCCCGCCCTCGCGAGGACAGTGCCGTCAGTTTGATTTCGGGTTTGATCCGTTTTGATCGGGGTTTGATCCGTATCGGCGGGGATGCGTTGCGGCCGCTGCGTCGATGCGTCGGTTTCGGTGGGGTCTGTCCCGGCGTCGGGTTTCCCCGGCGAGCCTGCCCCATCGATGGACGTATCGGCGGCGGCGCGTGATGCGCTGCGTCCGGTGGTCGTGCGCGTCCCTGCGTCGCCACGTCCGGCGAGTACGGAAGCGTCTGCGTCGCGGCCGGCGAGTACGCCTTCGCGGGAGCTACCCGTCGAAGACAACCCTGCGTCGGACTGCGGAGACGAAACCAACCCGTCATCGGATCGTGGTGGCGAGACCACGCGTGTTTCTTCGGCCACCGGACGCGGAGGCGGCAGCAACGTCATGCCCGCGTCAGCCGGTGTTCGATTCCCCTTCTTGCTGTTGCAGTCGGAGCACGCGAGAACGAGATTGCGGACTCCGTCAGCGACAGTCGGATCGACGTGATCGATGTGAGGTTTCAGGGACGACTTCCGGTCGGAGCGTTTGAGCTCCACCCGGCAGTATCGGCAGCGACCGACGTTCGGGTTGCTGGGTTCAATGCAGTCCCTCGCCCACACCTGGGCGACCAGCTTCGGGTCTTTCAGTTCCCGGAGCTTGCGGTTCTTCAGCCTGACGGCTTCGCCTGTGTCGTAGCGGATGTCGAACCAGTCGTGGTAGAGGTACGTGCCCTCTTTCACGGGTGGGCAGCGAGTGCAGGAATGACCTGTCTCGTGCCACAGTCCGACGCGGACGAGATACGCGGCAGCGTCGAGACCCATGTGTGGGTCCAGCAGGATGCGGGCGACGTCGGCTCGTTTGACGACTCCGTCGGTGCCTGCGGCCTGACATGACGTACCGGCAACAGCCCATACCGTGAACGCGACACAGCCAGCGGTGTCCCCGTCGAGCGTGGGGTCCAACAGTTCCCGAATCTTGCGATTCTGGGACAACTCGTCGACCAGCTGGAAGAACGGCAACGGATATCCTTGTCAGATAGCAGCAAAGGGGGCGTATCGGGGGGCGAGTTCGGGTGGCCCGCGGGCGCGGGCGAGCGGGAGCCTCATAGCGTGGTCACCGTCTCCCACTCCCACGATCCGACGCGCACGTTCACCAACGGCGGCGTCCCGGTGACTCGCTCACCCCGACGCACCCGATACAGTCCGGGCACGCGAGGCGGGCCGTCGAGTGCCTCGATGTAGCGGTGCAGAGAGCAGTCCTCGAGCTGACGATCCTTCCGTTCCCTCAGCGGGTGGCGGATCGTGAAGCCGGCCTCGCCGAGCGTGACCATGTGCTCGGTCTCCCGGTCCTCCAAGATGTCCGTCACGATCGTCGAGTCGGGGCAGGTGCCGTTACTGCATGTGATGAAGCCTCCGGACGCGACGAACAGGGTGTCGCCGCAACCCATCGGACAGCGGCCTGCGACGGCTGACCGCGACCTGGGCACTGCTGGTTCCATCGGATGTGTCTCCTAACTTTCGCAATCGGGGCAGACGTCACGCGCACTGCGTTTCGTCCAGAAGTGCCGACGCGCCAACGCGAACGCATCACGGGCGGTGTCGACGAAGAAGTTCGCTTTGCGGCCACACCCGTCACAGGTGATCTGCCACCCCGACATCGACTGCTCACGAATCGTCTTGATCATCTCGGCCGGCGCCGTTCGAGATACCGCTCACCGAGCGAGACCGCGATCGACGACACCTGAAGCGCGACGAAAAACGCAGCCGACGCGGTCAGCGCCAACGCAACAGCCACAGAACCGATCTCGGCGCGCGTCACGCTGTACCTTCGATCAGCGCGCCGTACCACTCCTGCACCCACCTGGCATCACCGATCGCGGTATGCCGGTACTCGGCGTCCGGAGGTGCAACACCGCACATCTTCGACAGAACGTCAGACTCGATCGGCAGCGTCGGCGGTTCCGCACCGGACCGTCTGCACTCGTTCACGATGTACCCGAACGCCATGGCCTCGATATCGATCGGCTGATAGTGCCACGCCGGAACCAGCCTGTGCCGCCGCAACATCGCCGCGACACACTCAGTATCGAAGCTCGGGACCGCACCGATCAGAGTTGCACCGCGGGTCATGCGCTCGATCAGACTCGCAGCCTTCGCCTCCGTCGCCAGCCACGTCCCCGGCGAATGCTGCTGCTCCTCCTCACCGTCCTGCAAATGCGGCATCGGATTGTCCGTCCGGAACGACGGGTGATTGCTGTAGAACTTCCCGATGTTCAGACCCACCAACTCGGCCGCCGACAGGTCGACGTCGTCGACGAAGATCCGAAGCTCTGTCGTGTACCCGTGCGGCTCCCTCCGGATCAATGCAATCTCCCACGGACGGCGGTCGAGATGCAGTCCAGTGGTTTCGGTATCGATGAACACCAACGGGTTAGTCACAGTTGACCTCTCAGTATTCGAGCTTCGGTAGACGACGGTGCATAGCCGGATGCGCGGTCCGCGTCCGGATCACGAAGAACCAGCCACAGCGCAATGCACGCGACGGCAGCGGCGAGAACGAAGATCAGCCACATCTCGGCGCCTCGTCCCACGTGCGGCCGTCGAGCTCGCGGCCGGCGTTCTTCTTCCCAACGCGACGGACTTGCTCGCCGCCCGGAAAACTGGCGTAGTGGTCGGAGTGTGCAATCACGTCGAGCGGTGCCCACTCACCCCACTGCTTGAACAGAAACGGCACACTCGCTGCAACGCATTGATCGCGAACCGATCTCGCCCAATCGGGATTCATCGGGCGCGCACCGTGGCCGGACTCACCTCCGACGATCACCCAGTCGAGAACATCGAGGGCCGAGTAGTCCTCGTCATGCGGTGACGTGATCGCGCCGAAGTCGATTCCACCTAGAAGGGGTTCCGCTGAGACGAAACGAACTACGGCCGGGGTCTCGATCAGAGCTGGGACACGGATCTCTGCCCAATTCTGATCTTCCGCCGACACACCCAGCCACACGTTGGGAAGGACTGCGGGCCAGTACCGCGGCCCGTCCATCCAGTCGTACAGAATCACTCCGCCGATGAACTCTTCTGCCGCGACAAGGAGCTCAGCGCGGCCGCACTCCTTTGCAGCCGGGTGCTGCGGCGGAAGCGAAGGGTCACCGACGTCGGCCCACTTGCGCAACCACGCTCGCATGCGTGCAGGTCGCTTGGTGAGGATCTGGAATGTGTGGCCGCGGTAGCGTTCCGGGATGCATCCTGCGCTCAGCCCCATCACGAACCACACTGCAGCGATGAACCCGTCCGGTACTGATTCGTGAAACAGATCGGACATGGAGTTCACAAAGATGCGGCGAGGCTTTTGCCACCGCAACGGCTGGTCGAGCCGCTCCGGACGCAGAGTGACCTCGAACCCTGCGTGGTACGCGGGCGTCCCGTTGAACCTGCGCGCGATGGACTCGGCGTAGCAATGATCGCAGCCCGGGGACACCTTCGTACATCCGGTCACAGGATTCCACGTAGCGTCGGTCCACTCGATGCCAGTCTTGTCACCCACGGCGCGCTACCTTCTCGTCCAGCTTCGGTCCGCGTTCCTTGTTGTACAGACGCACCAGCACGACGGCGACCATCACCTGCAGGCTTCCTGATTCGAACTCTCGTAGGGACTGCGCCTGCGCTCGGACTTGCCGTGGTGTCATCTCAGCCATCGCGTCGGCGAGACGGCCGGACTTGAAGGTAGCTCCGGCCTCGACGTCGTCGAATGAGTCGAGGACGATGCCTACCCCAGCAACGATTGCGCCTTCGAGTGCATCTTGCGATGGGGGCCAGGTATCGGTGATCAGGAACAGAGTGTTCACGACCAACGACTGGCCGCCCTTGCGTAGGAGACGCTCCAAGCTCGTGATGCACCGCAGGTGGGTGGGCCCGGGCTTCGGATTGATCTGTAAGCCGAGTTGCGCGACAGCCTCTTCGATGACCGTGACCTCGCTGTCGCCCGCAGCCTTGCGGGCACGCCACCGATCCCACGTGGACAACGGTTTGGTTTTCCGATCGATCTCGTCGAACAGCTGAGCCTCACCGGCGACGTCCAGGCCTGTGTGGACGTTGACGACGAGATGGGCGTCGGGATCGCGCATGCCCGCCGCCGCCCAGCGGTGTTGGCCGTTGATGATGGCGTATCGAGGTTGAGCATCGTCGCCGCGATCGGATACGTCCAACACACCGGCGAGCCGCGGATCCCACTCGGCTGCGATCTTGCGGACGCGTTTAGTGTCGCACTCGCGCTGGTATGTGTGGTCGACGAACAGGTCGCAGACCGATACTGCGAGGGGAAACGAAGTTGGGGTCGTCATAGCGCCTCCCACCGCGTGATCGCGACCTGGCGGTTGGTGATCGAGGTTTCCGTGCCGGCGGCTGGTGCGGGCGCGGGCCAACACATCCAGGAATGCTCGAAGGTGCCGTAGTCGGCGGCTTCGTTGCGGGTGAACTCCGCCCATGTGTGTTTGATCTGATCGGTGAGTTTCGCTCGAACTCCGTCGATTTGAGGGTTCATGTCGTCGTACTGCACGCCGACGTAGGTGCGCCAGTATTTGCTGAGCGCGGCGATCATGCGGCGTCGGTCGACGTGACCGGATGCGATGATCGTTTCGCCGTCGTCACCGAGTTCGGCGAGAGATACTCCGTACGCCTCAAATACGAAGTCGACCGGCTCCGGGGTGAAGGTGGTGGGTGTCACGATAGCGCAGCCGTAGCTGTGGAGTGCACCCCTGATCTCCCCGGCAATGGCTGTGCACTTCTCTTGCGCTTCCATCTGCGCGAACATCGGTCGGGCATACGCAGCAGCGACCGCTTTCTCCATCAGTTCGTCGACGTCGAAGTCGGGTGCGCCGGTTCCGGTCGGACGTAACGTCGCAGTCATGACTCCTGCTCCTGTTCTTGGGCTTTGCGGAATCCACTGTCGGCTCGGTGCTGGTACACCCAGGCCGTGACGGCAGCTTTGGCGTCGACTTGCCAGTCCGCCTGGCGGGGCATCTTGAAGCGGACGTGGAAGCCGTAGACCCGGTCGCCTTTCCACCCTCCGGACGAGTCGTAGCGATACGGGATGCCGTGGTTCGCGTGGACGTCGAGCGTCAGGTACTGCTCGATGATCCTCTTCGACTTGGTGCGCTTGCGTGTCTGCTGCTGCAGGGTGACAACGACCGGGTACGAGCCTTCGGGCATGTCGACGACGAACGCGGCCGTCGCGAGATCTTCGTAGGTGTAGTTCTTTGGTCCCCAGATCTGCTCCAGCAGGTCCAGTTTCAGTCTGCCCTCGCGCCAGGACGCGAACTCGTCGCGTTCGTGGCGGTCGCTGTGCGTCCACAGGTTCCACGACAGGTCACCGTTTCCGAGGCCGGCGAGCTTGCCCATCCGAATTTGGAGGTCGCGGCCGTCGTAGCGGTGTTTCTCGCCGGCAAGGTGGGTGAGCCAGTTGGCGAAGTGCCTGCCGTTCTCGAGCCCCCAGTACACCTTGGCGCCGAGGATGCACAGGTGTCCATCGAACGGTGTCTCCGAGCCGAGAGTGCCGGCGTGGAAGCGCACCGCGAACGCGTCGTGGAAGTGGGCTCCAAGGTGCACTTCAAGTCGTCCACCGAAGAGCTGCTTGCCGTCCTCGTGTTCTCTGACAGTGATGAATCCTCGCCAGTGGACGAGCTCGCCGGGGCGGGGTCGGCGGGCTCGTTCGTCGATTGCGAATCGGTGCACGTGTAGGTCGGCGAGACGCTGGCGGAGGGTGCGCTTGGTGGGTGCCGCGTTGATCATCGGACACCTGCCACGAGCTGGCCGAGGCGGTCGGCGTAGGTGATGTCGGAGCCCTGCATCTTTTCGTGGGCGTAGCAGGTGTGTCGTCCGTGGTGGGTGTAGCCGAGCGACCATTGGTGTGCTGCAGCCCAGTTGATGGAGCGGTCCCAGAACTTCAGTCGCCCGGTGAGTGCTTTCCGGCGGAGGTCGTCCATCCAGCGGCGCGGGTCGACGAGGGAGAAGAACTCGATGCCGCGGGCCAGGAGCGCGAGGCCTTTCGCGATGTCGGGAAGTTCGGAGATCGGGTCCCCCCAGGCCGAGAGCTGCCAGACGTGGAACTTGCCGGGCGGTATGTAGCGGCCGCCCAGGATGCCTTCGCCGCCGCGGTTGACGCCGATGATCTGGCTGGTGTGGCGGGATGGGTCGGAGATGAGTCCGACGGCGCGGATCCACAGGGCGAGACGTCCGTCGCCGATGAGTGCGGCGACGTTGCCGGCGACCTGTGCGCCTCCGCTGTAGCCGAGGACGATCGCGCCGGGATACAGGGCGATCAGTTCGGCGAGGGCGGCCTGTGCTCGGGCGACGTTGACGCCGAAACTGTTTCCGTTCCAACGCGGGACCGGGCCGAACTCGGCCGACCAGACGAGTTCGACGATCATGAACAGTTCGGGGTCGAGGTTGCGGACGGTGTATGTCAGCAGGTTCTGCGCGTAGGGTTCGCCGATACCACGGCACAGGATGACAACGATGCGGCCCTGTTGCTTGAACGGAGCGGGCGCGGTCATCGGATCGTCAGATCGTCGGTCGTGGATGCGCGGCGGTAGAAGACGTGGAACACCAACCCTTGCGGGGTGATGACCGTGCCGAGGAATTCGGTGGCGGCTGCGTCGTCGACGGGATGCCCGGTGCCGGCGATGCGCAGGACGATGTACTCGGCGGGGCGTTCGTGGCGGGCTCGGGGCGTGCGGACCCAGACGTCGATGTGCGAGCCCGGCTGCAGGCGGGAGTTCGCGACGGACAGTGGGACCGCGCCGGGGAACAGCGGCAGGTGGAACGAGTCTTGGATCGGGACGCTGTAGCGGAGGACTTCGAATGCTGGCATGGGTTATTCGCCTGCTTCCTTGATCGACGGGGTGTTCGGATCCGGTAGTCGCGCCGACCAGGCGACCGACCACTCGCGGTGACGGATGTCGTCTTCTTCCGAGATGTTCAGCGGCATCAGCATTCCGAGGAACGAGTCACCCGCCCGGATGAGCAGTGACTTGAATCCGACGTGCGATTCGATGCGCAGCGGTTTCTGGTAGGCGGTGGCCGCGACCTTGAAGCGGGCCAGGAGTGAACCGTTGACTGCCATGTCCTCGAGCAATACCGGTGGGGCGTGGTGGCTGCGGGACATGAGCTTGGGGATGTCGAGGAACTGTTCGTCGACGGCGATGCGGGGGATCTTCAGCGCCCGGCCTTCGACGAATCCAGAGCAGTCGGTGACGGTGACGAACTCGTCGTCGGCTTCGATACGCAGCTGGTATTCCGGCGCTTCCGACGATGCGGTCTCTTTGCCGGACTTGAAGATCGACAGGACCTTCGTAACGTCTTCGGGTAGGAGGTCGAGTGTTTCGATGTGCGGATCGACGTACTTCCACACCGATGCGATTGCCAGTCCTACGGAGAAGCGGTCGGTGGCCACGACGGTGACGTTGACGGGGTCGATGATCAGACGGACGCGGGTCAGGACCGGTAGGTGCTCGTCGTCGCCGGCGTGGACGACGACCGAGGCGAGGGCAGCGCGGATGTCGGCGGTGCCGACGGTGATGCTGACGGTGCTCATTGGCTATCCCTTTCCTGTTCGGACTCGTCGGTGGGTGAGGGGCATTTCGAGTTGGCCTTCGACTTCGGTGTGCGTGGCCGCTTCTTTGCCCGCGAGGTAGCGGTAGATCCCGACCTGCCGCTCCGGAGGTTGGGCGAGGAACCACTCTTGGGCTGCGCGGACGGCGGCGTCCATGCGCTACTCCTCCGCATCGGCAGTGGGTGTGCGGTCTGCGATCAGCTGTTGTTCGATCGCGGAGAACTCGTAGCCGAACGGGTCGGCAAGGTGGTCCATCCACGTCTCGGCCTCGTCGTCTCTGTCGCGCCACATCCACAGGTTTTCCATTGATGCGTCCTCGTTTTCGAGGCGGGCCAGCAGGAACGCGGTGATGGCGAGCTGCTCGATGGTGAGCTTGTTGATGTGCCGCTCGATATCAGCCGTATCGGATTCGTCGTCGTCTTTGGTCAGCGGAGGCAGTCCGAGCATCTGGCGTGCACCGGTGGTGTCGTAGGTGTCGGTTGCGGCGGCGGTGCACAGTTCACGGAGGCACCACAGTGGCAACATCTCGTCGAAGCTGCCCGTTACGACCGATGCGAGGTACTTGCGCCGCACGGATGCTGCAGTCTTCAGATCAGCGCGGATCTTGTCGTCGAGCTCACGCTGCTCGCGGCGTTCCTTCTGCGCTGGTGTTTCCTCGACGGGCTTGGGTTGGCGCTTGATCGGCTCGCCTGCGTCGTCGCGCTCGATCGGTGTCTTCACGACCAGACGGAACCCGGTCTCGGATCGGGGCTCGAACACCGCGGCCTGCTCGGTGTCGGCGGGAACGTCTTCTCCCGGTTCGATATCGATCCACTCGAAGTCCGCGCCCTGGGCGTTCTCTTCTGCGTCGAGGTCCTTGTCTTCGACGATGCGGATGCCCTTGCTCGCCAGTTCCTTCGTCAGCTTGGCCTGCTTGCGCTGCCAGGCCCGGTTCTCCTTGGCGCGTTCGAGTTCCCACCGCAGGTTGTAGGAGCCCAGAGATGCTGCGAGTTTCTTGTACACGTCCGGGTCGTCGGCGAACTCGGCGACGGCGAGGGCGTCTTCCATCGTGATCTGCTTGGCGACGAGCTTGTCCTGCAGTTCTGCCGGGGACTTCGCCAGCTTCACGCGATCGCGGATGGTGCGCTGCTTATGACCGGTGCGTTCAGCGAGTCCTTTGACATCGACGCCCTCGAACTCCAACAGGGTCTGATACGCAGCGCCTTCCTCTACGGCGTTCAGGTCGGAGCGATGCAGGTTCTCGGTCAGCATGATCTCCAGCTGCGCGCGATCGTCGCCTTCGAGGTCGAACCGAACGATGCACGGCACCGATTTGAGGACCGCGGCCTTGGCGGCAGCGTGGCGGCGGTGGCCGGCGATGAGTGTGTACTTGCCCTTGGCCTTCGCCGGGGTCACTATCAACGGCTCGAGTACACCTGTGCCCTTGATCGAGTCGGTGAGTTCGGTGAGGTCACCGAGTTCTTTCCGTGGGTTCTTCGCGTGCGGGAGGATTGCGGTGGGCCGTATGTATTCGAGGCTGGTCTCGCGGACCGGTTCGGTGGTCGTCATGTCGCTGGTCTCCTGGCATGGGGTGCGCGGTCGTCGGTCAGGTGCGGTTCGGTAGATCGAGTCGTATGTGATCGGGTTTGCGGTTGAACGGTTTTCGGGCGACGCAGGATTCGGAGTGCCTCATCCAGAGGCGTTCACCGTTGGCTCTGGCTGCGTCGAGTTCGGAGCCCTTCAGGATTTCGGCATAGACGATGCGGGCGTTCGCAGGTCCGGAGTGGTGTTTGCGGATGACACCCGCTTCGGGGTCCGGTGACAGGTCGACTGGGATCCAGCCGTCCTCGCGGACCATCGATCGGCACCAGTGCACTTCGGCGTGGCAGTTCTTGCATTCGCTCGGCATCGTCTGTCGGTCACCCGCTTTCGTCGTCGGGGTCGAACGGGTCGACCGTGTGGACTGTGATTCCGAGTTCGGTGAGCAGTTCGACGCAGGCGAGCTGCACGCGAGCGGGGTGTGGCCGCAAGCTCGGCGGGCTGATACCGACGATCTCGCGGTCGGCGAACGTGGCCACCGCACGCCAGGTGACATCGACATCCGACGGCGGCGGTGCCTCGTCGGATGCGGCACCGTACTGCAGCGGCTCGTCCTTGCCGTTCGGATCGGTGGACCAGTAGACACGCAGTCCGCGCGCGCCGCGAGCTCGAACGAGATGCGAGGTGTAGACCAAGGTCTCGGCCATGCCCGCAAGGATCGGCGGCTGGTGTTCGGTCGCGGGCATCACGCCACCTCCCGGTTCATCGGCCGCACCACCGCGGCGCGGAACGTGCCGAGAAGGACAGCGCAGTCCGGGCACATACCGTGGCGGATGTTCGCCTGCGTCACTGTGGTGACGAAATCGCAGAACACGCAGCGAGTTTCGAGTGTCGTCGTCTCGCCGGGTAGGCGGTGAGATGGCGGTGCGAACCGGACGTTGCGGTCGAGGCCGATGTGCTCGCGAATCCTGTCGACCGTGTACAGCGTCCACAGGGTGTGCCGCGCAATATCGACGTCGGTCATGCCGCGGCCGACGAGGGTCGCCACCAGCACCCGGCGGTCGTACGCAGACAGTGCCTCACCCGGGGTGTTGCCGAGCAACGCGGAATGAAACAGATCCGGGTCATCGAGTCGCTTCATCAGATCACCACCCCGAGCGTCGGAGAGGCGAACGCGCACGCGGCGCCGAGGAGAGCACCCACCCCGGCCAGCGAGATCGCGGCGGTCGCGAATGCGCCGGCCGACTCCGGTGGGTACGGGTCCAGGGCTGCGTCGAGGGCGTCGAAGTCGATCACGCCGTCAGCGACGATGGCGGTGCTGGTGGTGGTGTACATGATCATGCCTCCGCTGCTTGTTCGAGAACGGAACCGAGGACGGCGAGCTGAGAGGCCAAGCCGACGATCAGCCTGTGCTCCTCGCGGTCGATCGAGTCGAGGGCGTCGAGCTCGCCCAGGCCAACTGCGATCGCTTTCCGGATGACCTCTGCGTTGTCGATCAGTTGCGCGCGGCGAGCTGCGCGGGCCTGCCGCCGTGACAGCTGCCCGACAACGACGGACACAGCGCCCGGATGAGAGGTGACGGTGGTCGTCTGCTCAGACATGAGCCACCGCCTGCGCGGCGTGCTCGACGGCAGGAGGCGGGCCGATCAGGACGGCACCGTGGGGGACGTAGCCGGCGACGACAACGTCACCGGGACTCATCCACCGGTCGCATACGACCTGCCAGATGTCCTGCACTCCGTTCTCGACGTCGAGACGGCCCGCGTACACCACGCGGCACGAGTACTCACGCCACACCGGACGCTTGAAGTCGTTGATCATCTGCACGCCAGTCGCCGGGTCGAGCACCGGGACGCGGAGCACGACGCCCTCGGGCGCCGGCGGGACGCTCGACCGCATGACCGGTGGGACATACGGCGCGAGGTCCGCAGCCCAATCTGCTACACGAGCTGCGGTAGCATCTTGTTCACTCATCAGGATCCTTAGCTGTCGGTGGTGAGTCAGGCGGGTCTCGCGAGCAGGCGGGGCCCGTCATTTCGTTTCGGAGGAACTCGTGGAGACCGGTGACGGCGGCGACTCGGGGGGGTCGGAAGTCAGCCGCCGCCACCGGGGCCTGAACCACCGGAAGCGGCAGGGGGGTTGACGCCCGCGCGATGGTCAGACAACTCGGCCGACTTCCCGACCGAGTGGCTTTTGCCGAGACGAAGATGCTCGCCCGGCTTCGGAACGTATGCGTTTAGTGCAGGGCTCGCGTGGACCTCAGCATCGAGATGGACGCGCTTGGTGTGCACGGAATCATCAGTGAGCAGAGGGTTTTCGAATGTCGGCATCTTCGACACCGCCGCGAGGTAAGCGTCCATCGACCATGCCTCCGGGTTCATCGTCACCCCATTGACATCATCGAGCGCGACGTTCAATTTGCCGACCGCCTCGCGGAGATCCTCCGCCGCAGCCGAAAACCGTTCAGTCGCATCAGGAAGCAGCCCAAGTCGATCCATCGATTCCAGATCCTCGACGGCGCGGATCAGATCGCGGCACCCGTGCAACACACTGCGTGCGCGGCGGCGAGCGAGTTTCGCTTTCTCGACCGCTGCTGCGTCGGCGGCAACACCGTCCGGTGTCCGCCGCTCCGGCTCCAGCAAGAACCGCCGACGACGGCGGCCCGCCGCGCTCACAGCCACGTCCTCAACGCGGCACCTACGAGCACGAACCCCCACAGTGCGAGCGAGGTAAAGGCAAGCGCCGCAGCGATAGTGCTCAGTGTGATGGTGATCGGGCGTGGGATGCGTGCGCCTCGTAATCGATGGATCATGAAACAGCCGATTCCGGACGCTGACGCAGAGCGTTGTAGCGTTCAACCTCTTCGGGTTCGATCAAGTAGGCGCCGGTCCGCGTCGGAAGCTTCTGCGCTGCAATCGCATTCCGCGAGATGGCCTGAAGAACTCCGCGACGGGTAATGCCAAGGCGAGACGCCGCTTGGGCAACCGTCAGAAGATGTTCGATACTAGGCATACGACAAGTTTTACTTCGCAACATGACACATGTCAACTATTGGACCTCAGTCAGTAACCATCCATGGAGCTTGTTACGTGTCACACAACGTAGTGACGGCGGTTGCTAAGTTACGAACATGGTTCTAAGCTACGAAGCATGACAACCGTGTATGACCAGGGCCGAGTTCCTGAGATCCTGCCGAAGCATCGGCTGCGTATTGCGCGTGACAACGCCGGTCTAGAGCAGAACGAGTTGGCCGACATCATCGGAATCTCACGTCAGAGCGTGTCTAACGCCGAAAGCGGCAAGTCCACACCACGCAAGGTCGTTTTCAACGCGTGGGCACTTGCGACGGGCGTCCCGGTGCAGTGGCTATTAACCGGAGAAGCAGAAAGCCCCCGCCCGGATGGAGATCCGAACGGGGGCTCACAGCTCCCCCGGCTGGACTCGAACCAGCAACCGTCCGATTAACAGTCGGAAGCTCTGCCAATTGAGCTACAGGGGATTACTCAGTGGCTTCGCACTCTCGTGCGGGCCGAGAGAAACAATAGCGCACACCCCCATGGGAGTACCAAATCGCCCTGCTCGGGCCCCGTCAGGCAGGATGGTGGGACGCGTGCACAACACTGATCTAAGGACTTGTGATGATTCGTTTGGTTCTGGCTGCTGGGGCGGCGTACGTGCTCGGAGCCAAGGCTGGTCGTGGTCGCTACGAGCAGATTCGTAAGACGGCTTCCGCCGTGGCGGGTAGCCCGGCGACCAAGAAGGTCATCGAGGTCAGCAGGCAGAAGCTGTCGGATTCGCTGAACACGCAGCCGAAGCTCGAGCCGATGAAGCCCATCGACGACGAGACGCAGCTCTATATCCCCCAGGATCAGCTGCGTAAGCGTTAGCCGGCTGCGGAGTCGTCCTCGACGTTGCCGATGGCCTGTTCGAGCAGGCTTCGTCGGTACTGTTCGAGGGCGATGACGTCGCCGAGGAGCGCGTAGTACTCGTCCTGGTTGTCCTGCGGTGACATGCGCTGCATCTTGGATTTGAGCTCGGCGACCTGCTCCCCCACCCAGACTTCCTGTAGACGAGCCAGTACCCCGCCGATGTATCGCGTGAGCGCGATGTCCGCCACCGGGATGTGCTCGACCGCGAGCTCCATCACGAGCGATTTCACGACCGCAGTTTCGGTCCGCTTGGCGACGGCGTCGACCCATTCCCCTCCGCCGAGGCCTGCGGCGGTCCCCCCTGCGGCGGTCACCGCTGCGCTGACGGCGGCGTAGGCGGGGTGAGTGAAGGTCTCGGGAGGCAGTGAGTCGAAGACCGACCCGGCGATCGCCGGGTTCTGCAGCGCGGACTTCAACGCCTCACGCTGAGGCCACAGGGACGGATCCTTGGGGTGTGGACGCGTCGGGCCGGCCGGCACCTCCGCCGGGGGCGCCTGGCGCTTGTCGAACGGTGTGCGTTTCTTCGTGTCTCCGCGTGCGCCCTTCTTGGCTTCGTCTCGAACCCGTGCGAGAACCATCGCGGTGTCGTCCCAACCGGTCCAGCCGGCGAGTTGGCGCGCGTATTCGTCGCGCAGCGATGCGTCCTTGATCCGCGCGACGACGGGGACGGTTCTGCGCAGCGCTTCGACCCGGCCTTCGGGTGTGTCCAGATCATGTTCACGCAGAAGGGATTTCACGACGAAGGCGAACATCGGGGTGCGGCGTGCAACGAGGTCACGTACGGCGGGGTCGCCGGATTTCTGCCTCAGCTCGCAGGGATCCATGCCCTCGGGCGCGATGGCGACGAAGGTCTGTCCGGCAATTTTCTGATCACCCTCGAAAGCCTTCATCGCGGCCGCCTGGCCTGCGTCGTCGCCGTCGAAGGTGTAGATGACCTCGCCGCGGAAGTAGCTGTCGTCCATCATGAGTCGACGAAGCATCGCCAGGTGGTCCTCACCGAAGGCGGTGCCGCACGAGGCGACGGCGGTCTTGACGCCTGCCAGGTGCATGGCCATGACGTCGGTGTATCCCTCGACGATGACGGCCTGATGCGATTTGGCGATGTCCTTGCGTGCCATGTCGAGCCCGAACAACACCTGAGACTTCTTGTACAGCATGGTTTCCGGCGTGTTGATGTACTTGCCGGGCATGGTGTCGTCGTCGAACAGTTTCCTGGCGCCGAAGCCGATGGTGTCGCCGCTCTGACTGCGAATCGGCCACACCAACCGTCGCCGGAACCTGTCGATGGGTGTTCCGCGCTTACCGGGTGTCGCCAGGCCCGCGTCGATGATCTCCTTGGCTTCGAAGCCGCTGGACAGCAGGTGCTTGGTCAGGGTGTCCCAGCCGTCGGGCGCATATCCGCAGCCGTACGCCAGCGCGGCTTGGCCGTCGAAGTTGCGCTCGGTCAGGTAGTCCCGAGCGGCCTGGGCGTCGGGTTCACGCAGACGCGCGGCGTAGAACTCCTGGGCCGCCGAGTTGGCTGCGATCAACCGCGCTCGGGTGCCCCGGTCACGTTGAACCGATGGCCCTCCGCCCTCGTAGGTGATCGAGTAGTTCAGCCGGTCGGCGAGTTGCTCGACGGCTTCGACGAAGGAGATGTGCTCGATCTTCTGGAGGAAGGAGTAGGCGTCACCTCCCTCACCGCAGCCGAAGCAGTGGAAATGCCCGTGGTTGGGTCGGACGTGGAACGACGGAGATTTCTCGTCGTGGAAGGGGCACAGGCCCTTCATCGAGTCGCCGCCCGCGCGCTTGAGAGAGACGTAGTCACCGACGACGTCTTCGATCCGTGTGCGTTCGCGAATGGCGGCGATGTCACGTTCAGGAATTCGGCCGGCCACGAAGGGCAGTCTAGTCCTGTCCCACGACTCCGACGAAGCGGATCAGCCCCAGCTGGCCTGAGCTCCGAGGCTGCGCTTGTCGATCAGTTCGAGGCGGCTTTCGGTGTAGGACGCGATCTGGTCCACCACGACTCGGGTGCGCTCGGCATCGGACTGCGCGCGGTTCCAGGCGGGGACGAAAATAGGGTCCAGCTCACCCGGCCCGGATCGTTCGACCCATTCGGCGACGCGGTGAATGCGGTCGCGTTGGCGTGCCTGCCGCACTTTGTGGCTCGCGTCGGACATCACGTAGCGCAGGGCCATCGTCTTCAGCAGAGCGACCTCGGACGCAACGATCGGCGGGATGACCAAGTCCGCGTCGTACCGGGACAGGGGTTCGGTTCCCCATTTCTGACGGGTGGCGTCGATGGCGGCGGTGGCGAATCGCCCGACCAGCTCGCTGGTCAGATGCTTCAACGCGACCGACGCGGCGAGGGTGCCGTCGAATTCACCGACAGCGAGGACCACCGGCATGCGGGACAGGCGTTCGGCGGCTTCGACGAGCTCGTTCTGGTCGAGGCCGCGAAACTCGCGAACACCGAGTTCGGCGAGCTCTCGTTGCTCGGACCGGTCGCCGAGTGACCGGAGTGCGATGCGGCCGTCGATGACGCCGTCTTCGACGTCGTGGACCGAGTAGGCGACGTCGTCGGCCCAGTCCATGGATTGGGCTTCGAGGCATTTGCGACGGTCGGGTGCGCCGTCGCGTACCCAGTCCAGGATGGCGGAATCGTCATCGTAGGCACCGAATTTCGCGCCGGGCGACGGGCGCAACCAGGGATACTTGATGGCGGCGTCGAGCGAAGCGCGGGTGAGATTGAGCCCGACGCTGGTGCCGTCGGAATCGAGGATCTTGGGCTCGATTCCGGTGAGGATGCGCAGGTTCTGCGCGTTGCCCTCGAACCCGCCGCAGTTCGCGGCGACCTCGTCGAGCGCTTTCTCGCCGTTGTGCCCGTAGGGCGGGTGCCCGATGTCGTGGGCGAGACCGGCGAGGTCGACGAGGTCGGGGTCTGCGCCGAGCCCTTCCCCGATGCTGCGACCGATCTGTGCGACCTCGAGTGAATGTGTGAGCCTGGTGCGCGGGGTGTCGCCGTCGCGCGGCCCGGTCACCTGTGTCTTGTCGGCGAGCCTGCGCAATGCCGCGCAGTGCAGCACACGTGCTCGGTCGCGCGCGAACTGACTGCGATGCGACGCGTTTTCCTGCCCGCTGTCCAGCCCGGCGGTCTTGGGTGCTTCGGTGACGAATCGTTCGATGTCGTGGTCGGTGTAGTCGCTCACTGTCATTGCCCTGCCGTGTAGGAGAAGTCCGCGGTGAAGTGCGTCAGCTGATACCACAGCAACGCACCGGTCTCACGCGCGATTCCGTGGGCCTGGGACTCGCGGGTGTACACGGCCGGGCCGGTGCGGGTGGGCGATGTCCACGCTTCGAGTCCAGCGTCGCGGGCCATGGTGCGCGTGCGCAACGAATGCCACGGATCGCTCACCAGCACGACGGACGACTTACCCTGTGCGCGAAGCGTTTCGCTGACCGCCTCGATGCTTTCCAGCGTGTCCGAGCCCTGTTCGACGGCAATGATCTTGTCCGCCGGCACTCCCTGATCGATGAGGTAGTTACGGCCGGACGCAGCCTCCGTGTAGAGGTCGCCTTCCTGCTTCCCGCCGACGGTCACTATTTCCGGTGCGACCCCTTCTTCGTACAACGCGGCTGCCTGTGACAATCGAGCCTCGAACACGCTCGACGGAGTGCCCGAGTACTGCGCTGCGCCGAGCACCACGATCGCCTGTGCAGGCGTGTGGTCGTCGATCCGGGCCACCTGCCAGACCCGCACCGCGGTGCCGCCGACGACGACGAGTCCCATCAGAACTACGCCGACGACGAGCCTCGTCGTCCAGCGACCGAGCGTGCCGAAGAACCCGAGCCGCGCGGGTTCGGGCTCGGTGTATTCGTACGTCTCCCCGTAGGGATCGCCGTACGGATCGCGGTCGACAGTCGAGTTCACTCCTCGAGTTTGCCAGCCCGACCCGCGAGAAGGCGCCTGGGCACGCGGGGCGGCCTACAACCATCCCCGTTCCCGCGCGACTCGGATTGCCTCGGCTCGCGTCGTCGTACCCGTTTTTCCGATTGCCGCGGACAGGTGATTCCGTACCGTCCCTTCCGACAGATGGAGCGCAGCGGCTACTCGACCTGCGGTTCCTCCCTCGGCAGCAGCACGGAGAACTTCCTGCTCACGTGCCGTCAGCGGGGACACTCCGTCGGTCAACGTCTCGGTTGCGAGAGTGGGATCGACCACCCGCAGGCCCATGTGAACGCGCCGGACGGCGTCGGCGAGTTGGCGCGCCGGGGTGTCCTTGACGACGAATCCATCGGCACCCGCGTCGATGGCGCGTCGAAGATATCCGGGCCGGCCGAAAGTGGTGACGATCATCACTCGGCAACCGGGGTAGTGCTTTCTCAGTTCTGCAGTCGCTGCGATGCCGTCGAGGCCAGGCATCTCTACGTCCAGCAGTGCGACGTCCGGGCGATGCTCCACGGCCGCCGCAACCACCTCGTCGCCGCGCCCGACTTCCGCGACGACCTCCAGATCGGATTCCAAGTCCAGCAGCGCCGCCAAGGCGCCTCGGACGAGAGCCTGATCGTCTGCCAACAGCAACCGGATACTCATGCCGCCACCACTTCCACCCGGAATCCACCCGCAGCTGACTTCCCCACGCTCAACGAGCCGTTCGACGCCTTCACGCGCTCGGCGAGCCCTCGCAGGCCGTGTCCGTCGTCCGAGATGCTTCCGGACGTGCCGACGCCGTCGTCCGAGATCTCGATGCGACCGGGTTCGACGACCACCGTGCACTGCCGGGCCCCACTGTGCCGGATCACGTTGGTGACCGCTTCGCGCACAGTCCACCCGAACAGTTCACGGTTGCGGAGAGGGACCACGTCGGCATCGGTGGGAAACACGGCGTCGATCCCCGCCGCGTCGAGAGCCGACCGCGCCGACGCGAGTTCCGTTGCGACGTCGACCGTGCGCATGGCCCCGACGGTGGAACGGACATCGCCGAGTGCTTCCCGAGCGAGAGCTTCCACCTCGGCGATCTCGACGGCCGCCCGGGCAGGATCGATCTCGACGAGCCGCCCGGCGAGTTCTGCTTTCACCGTGATGACGGTCAGCGAGTGCCCGAGAATGTCGTGGACATCGCGGCTCACTCGTTCACGCTCGGCGACGACGGCGAGGTCGGCGAGCTGTTGCCGTGCCTCGGCGAGTTCATGGTTGCGCTTGAAGACCTGAGTGATTCCCCAGGCCGCAACTGCGCTGATCACGAGCTGAAATGCGAAGAAGGAACCGGGATCCCAGGACGAAACGATGCGGGGCAGAAGTTCGACGACGGCGACCAGTGCAATGACAACCGCCCACGCCTGACGGGTGGACAACGTCATCATGGCGAGAACCGCCATGTAGATGGTCGCGCCGAACGCCTGACTTCCGATGAGTACAGCGAGGAACAGCGTCAGTGCCGCCATGCCGGCCAGGCTCGCCCAAGCCCATCCACGGGCGAGCGCAGGTCCTTCCCGTCGCGCAGTGCGAAATGCCCAGAACGTGACGACGAACAGGGCACCGAACGCGACGACGGCGGTCACGCCCGCCACTTTCCCGGCCAGACTGGGCAGCGCCAGGGACTCCCCCAGCGGGTACGCGAGATAGAACAGCCAGATCATGCCGAAGACCCAGCCGAAACGGAACGTCCGTCCAAGTCCCTCGGAGTCGTCCGTGTCTGACCGGGTCATGGCGAACACGCTAGTACGTGCGTGGAAATGTGTCCCAGGGGACACATTTCCACGCACAGCGGATCGGTCAGACACGCTTGGTGTCTCGGCGGAACAACACGGCGGCACCGAGTACGAACAGACAGGCCCAGACGGCCAGGTTGGCCAGAGCGACCACGAGCGTCCCCGTCGTCGGATCGGTGAACGGCGCACGGGCAACCGTCGCGAGCCCGTAGAGCGGAGTGAACTTGGCAACGAAGGGGAACCATCCGCTGTCTGCCAGCGGTACGAACAGTCCGCCGGCGAACGCGAGGACGGCGAGGAGCGGACCGAGGACCTGCATCACGTTCTCGGACGGCAGCAGGTATCCCATGAACAGTCCGAAGGCTGCGAACACGCCGCTTCCGAGCCACGCGATGAGGCCGCTGGTGATCCAGATCCAGATCGGCATGTCCGCCCCGACGAACGCGGCGACCACGAAGACCGCCACCACCGACGCGAGGCCCATCGTCATCGCGACCAGGATCTTGGTGACGATGTACGCGACCGGACGCAGCGGTGTCAGCCGGAGCTGTCTGCTCCAGCCCTGCGCCCGCTCGACGGACACCATCGCTCCACCGCTGGTTGCGCCCAGCATCGCACCGTAGACCGCCATGCTGATGGCGATGTACGCGGTGACGTTGCCGTGCGCGAAGGAATAGTCGGACTTGAAATCCGACTGCGAACCGAAGATCACGAAGAACACCGGTGGCATGACGAGAGTGAAGGCAATGGTCCGCCGATTGCGGAACAACCTTTTGATCTCCAGTCCGAGAAACGTGAGGCTGAACCCTCCTAGAGCCAGGGTCGGGCGAGGAGCGGTTGCTGTGGTCATGTCGCACTTCCTACGAGATCGGTTGTCAGAGCGAGGAATGCATCCTCGAGGTTCTTGGAGACGATTTCTACGTCGACGGCGTCGGTGCACGTCAACAGATATCGCGCGACGGCATCGGAATCCTTACCGTGGACTATCACTCGCTCGCCGCGCATCTCGACGTGGTCCACACCTGGAATATGCAGCAGCGCAGTCTGATCCACACCGCGGGCCGTTGCCGTGACAGTTCGACCGGAGGCGAGGTTCTTGACTTCCGCAGCGCTGCCGTCGGCGACGATCCTGCCGTGGCGCAGGAGCACGATTCGATCCGCGTACGCGTCGGCCTCGTCGAGATAGTGCGTCGCGAACATGACCGTGCGGCCGCCGCGAGCATCGTGACGAATCGCATTCCAGAAGTCGCGCCGCCCTTCGACATCCATTCCGGTCGTGGGCTCGTCGAGAATAATCAGATCGGGTTCCGGCAGCAACGCGAGGGCGAAGCGAAGCCGCTGCTGCTCACCCCCGGAGCATTTCGCCACGCGCCGATCAGCGATCCCAGTGATCCCGGCACGCTCGAGAACGCTGTCGACCGGACTCGTGCGCGGAAACAGTGACGCGGTCAGCTGAATCGTCTCGCGGACCGACAGATCCCGGATGAGCCCTCCGCTCTGCATCACCGCCGACACCCTCCCGTCGGCGATCGCCTCGTCGGGTGAGCGGCCGAACACCCGCGCAGTACCCGTATCGGGCTTGGCCAGCCCGAGCATCATGTCGATCGTCGTCGTCTTGCCCGCTCCGTTCGGACCGAGAAACGCCACCACTTCACCAGGCTCCACGCGCAAACTCACATCCGCGACGGCCTGGACTTTCCCGAAAGCTTTGCTCAGGTGCTCGAGATGCACCGCAGGTGTTGTTGTCATGAGAACTACCCTGCTCGCGTTCGGCCTTTCATCCCTCGTCCGAGCGTCACGTTGTTGCCGTGACACCTGTCATGGGTGGTGCCGCGGTGTTACCACCGGACGGTAGATTCTCATCTCATGACGCAGTTCACGGTCCGACGCTTTTTCGCAGTCACTGTTCTCACGTCGATGCTCGGGTTGGCCACCCTGATCGGAGTGACGGCCCCGGCCTCTGCGGAAGCGCCGTCGAGGCTCGCCGGCCAGATAACGGATTCGGTCGGTGCACTCGACGAATCGGAACTCGTCGACGTTCAGGCCGCGATCGACGATCTGTACAACTCGGCACAACTGCGACTGTGGGTCACGTACGTCGCCGACTTCGACAACCTGTCGGCCGAGCAATGGGCCCAGCAGACCTATCGGGCGAGCGACTTCGGGCAGCGCGACGTGCTGTTGGCGGTCGCCACCGTCGACCGGTCGTACTACCTCGCCGTCGACACGTCGTTGGACCGAATCACCGCGAGCGAGCAGACGGACATTCGGACCGACGACGTCGAGCCCGCTCTGCGAGAACAGGATTGGTCCGGCGCAGCCATCGTTGCCGCTGGATCGCTCGGCGAAGCGTACGCGAGTTCCGGCAGCGGCGGCTCCAGTACACCGTGGCTGATCGGCGCAGGCGTCGTGGTCGTTGCCGGAGGCGGCGCCGTCGTCTACTCCTCGCGGCGCAACAAAGCACGCAGGCAAGCGGGAATCGACGCTGCACACAACATCGACCCCACCGACACCGCAGCACTGTCCGCTCTACCCCTTGAAATTCTCGACGCGAGAGCGCACACGATGCTCGTCGAAACCGACAACGCCGTCCGGTCGAGCGAGGAAGAACTGTCGATTGCGCGCTCGGAATTCGGCGACACCACCTCCGCCCCGTTCATCACCGCGTTCGAAGAGGCGAAGAAGGCGCTCGGAACCGCGTTCGAGATCCGTCAACGCCTCGACGACGCCATCCCGGAAACTCCGGAACAGCGGCGCTCGATGCTCATCCAGATCATCTCCTCGTGTGGCCGCGCCGATCACGAACTGAATTCGCGGGTCGCCGAGTTCGAGTCGATGCGAGACCTGCTGATCAACGCAGATTCCAAGCTCGACTCGCTGACGCAGGCCGTCGTCGAACTCACCGTGCGCGTACCCGAGTCGGATGCCGTTCTGAAGGCACTGCACACCGAGTTCGCGGAGCCGGCGCTCGCCTCGATCTCGTCGAACATCACCATGGCCCAGGAGGACATCGAACTGGCCGAGCGCAACATCGAGGTCGGCCGCGAGGCTGCGACGAAACCCGCAGGCCAACAGGGCGAGCTCGTGTCCGCGATCCGGACCGCGGAAAAAGCCGTCGACCAGGCTCGGGCACTGCTCGACGGAGTAGACCACGCGCAGAACGACATTCGCAATGCAATTGCCACACTGCCCGCAGCGATCGACGACGTTCGTCGCGACATCCAGAATGCCGCCACGCTCGCCAAGCACGGCGGACAGGAGCTTCAGAACGCACGCGCCGCCGCCGAGCAGGCACTCCGCATCGCCGAAGAATCCAAAGCGACCGATCCGCTCGGCAGCTTCACGCAACTCGTCGCTGCCGATCAGCACCTCGATGCCGTCATCGCCGACGCCACCGAGGCGAAGACCCAGGACGATCTGCTCCGTTCACGACTGGCCCGCGACCTCGGCGGCGCACAATCCCAGATCACCGCAGCAAAGGACTACATCTCCACCCGACGCGGCGGCGTCGGCGCGGAAGCTCGTACGAGGCTCGCCGAAGCGGAACGGCACTTCGCTGCGGCTCGACAACTCGAATCCTCGGACCCGGCCAAGGCAATCCAGCACGCACAGGCAGCAGCCCAGCTGGCATCGAGGGCATCTCAGTCCGCGCAGACCGACGTACGGGACTGGGAGAATCGCAACCGCCCACGAGGCGGTAGCAGCGGGGGCAACGTCGCCGGCGCAGTTCTCGGCGGCATCCTCATCAACAGCGTCCTCCGCGGCGGCGGAGGCGGTGGCTTCGGCGGTGGTGGTTTCGGAGGCGGAGGCTTCGGCGGGGGCGGTGGTGGCGGAGGCTTCGGTGGCGGCGGCGGTCGGTTCTAGCTCCCCTCCGGTGGCCGAACAGCGCCCCGTCCGGTGAGCGAATGAACCGTTCGGTCACTTGGAGTGACCGAACGGCTCATTCGGTGCTACGTGCGGGTCTCGACCGAGCCGAAGCTGCGGTGAGGGGTGGACTAGGCGCCCAGTAGCCGGGCCGCGAGGTAGGCCTCGACTTGATCGAGGGCGACGCGTTCCTGTGCCATGGTGTCGCGCTCGCGGATGGTGACAGCCTGGTCGTCGAGGGTGTCGAAGTCGACGGTGATACAGAACGGCGTGCCGATTTCGTCCTGACGACGGTAGCGGCGGCCGATGGCGCCGGCGTCGTCGAATTCGACGTTCCAGTAGGCGCGCAGCTGCTGTGCGAGGTCCTTGGCCTTCGGAGTCAGGTCGGCGTTGCGCGAGAGCGGCAGTACGGCGACCTTGACCGGTGCGAGGCGACGGTCGAGCTTGAGTACGACGCGCTTGTCGACGCCACCCTTGGCGTTGGGGGCTTCGTCCTCGGTGTAGGCGTCGACGAGGAATGCCATGAGTGAACGCGTCAGGCCGGCTGCGGGCTCGATGACGTACGGCGTGTAGCGGGTGTCCGTCGCCTGCTCGTAGTAGCTGAGGTCCTGACCGGACGCTTTGGAGTGGACCGACAGGTCGTAGTCGGTGCGGTTGGCGATGCCTTCGAGCTCGCCCCATTCGCTGCCCTGGAACTTGAAGCGGTATTCGATGTCGACGGTTCGCTTGGAGTAGTGCGAGAGCTTCTCCTGCGCGTGCTCGTAGAGGCGCAGGTTCTCGGGGTCGATACCCAGGTCGGTGTACCACTTCATGCGGTAGTCGATCCAGTACTGGTGCCACTCGTCGTCCTCGCCCGGCTTGACGAAGAACTCCATCTCCATCTGCTCGAACTCACGGGTGCGGAAGATGAAGTTGCCGGGGGTGATCTCGTTGCGGAAGCTCTTGCCGATCTGGCCGATGCCGAAGGGCGGCTTCTTGCGCGAGGTGGTGAGGACGTTGGCGAAGTTGACGAAGATTCCCTGCGCCGTCTCGGGACGCAGGTAGTGCAGGCCTTCTTCGTTGTCGACCGGTCCGAGGTAGGTCTTGAGCAGACCCGAGAACGCGCGGGGCTCGGTCCACTGGCCGGGGTCGCCGGTTTCGGGGTCACGGATGTCGGCGAGACCGTTCTCCGGCGGTCGTCCGTGCTTCTCTTCGTACGCTTCGAGGAGGTGGTCTGCGCGATAGCGCTTGTGCGTGATGAGCGACTCGACCAGCGGATCGGAGAACGTCTCGACGTGTCCCGACGCTTCCCACACCTCGCGCGGAAGGATCACCGAGGAGTCGAGGCCGACCGTGTCTTCGCGGCTGGTGACCATGTTGCGCCACCACTGCTTCTTGATGTTGTCCTTGAGCTCGACGCCGAGTGGACCGTAGTCCCACGCCGACTTGGTACCGCCGTAGATCTCACCGCACTGGTAGACGAGTCCTCGACGCTTGGCGAGGTTGGCGACGGTTTCGACTTTGGACTTGGGTGCCACTGGCGGAGCTCTCCATCTTGTGTCTTGCGAGAGGGACTTGTACAGGCGTCAAGACTATCGGTCGAGGGCCGCTTTCTCCGAACGCTCCCGTTCGCGTTTGACATGCGCACTCGTGCATATCAAAATGGAAGTGATTTGCATTAACGATCGCTGGACTACTGTGAAGCAGGTACGCGAGCCCTGAACATGAAGGAGAATCTGTTGGCAATCCTGGAGACGGACCCTTCGCACCTCGGCAACGAACAGCCTGCACACAGCCCCTCCACCGAAGCCCACGTGCACGATCCGTTCGTGTCTGCGCCGCCCGCGCCGGTCCCGGCCAAGGAGACACTGACGGCCGCAGGCGACATCCTGCGCGCGCTGGCAGCGCCTGTTCGAATCGCGATCGTGCTGCAACTTCGTGAATCCGAGAGGTGCGTCCACGAACTGGTGGGCGCCCTCGGAGTGACCCAACCGTTGATCAGTCAGCACCTGCGCGTGCTCAAGGCCGCCGGTGTCGTACAGGGTGAACGCAATGGACGCGAAGTGCTGTACCGACTGGTCGACGATCACCTGGCTCACATCGTCGTCGACGCTGTCGCCCACGCAGAGGAAGGCTGATAGATGCCGGAGAGCACGAGAACCCGCAAGCCCGTCGCAGTCGGGATCCGAGCAACGAAGCAGCGCAGTGCCATCTCGGATCTGTTGGACAACATCGACGAGTTCCGGTCGGCGCAGGATCTGCACGACGAGCTGCGCAAGCGCGGTGAAGGCATCGGGCTGACGACGGTGTATCGCACTCTCCAGGCTCTGGCCGATGCCGGCACCGTCGACGTCCTCAGAATCGACACCGGGGAATCGGTCTACCGGCGGTGCTCGTCCGGCCACCACCACCATCTGGTCTGTCGTGATTGCGGCTACACGGTCGAGGTCGAGGGCCCGACAGTCGAGAAGTGGTCGCAGGGCGTCGCGGAGGACAACGGATTCTCCGACGTCAGCCACACCATCGAGATCTTCGGCACCTGCAACGAGTGCAGGGCCAAGTAGGTCACGGAAGCAGGCCCTCGCGCGCTTTCTCCACTCCCCCGAGGACCAGCACCAGCATGGTCATCAGGGCTTCGTCGTCGAGGCCACTCGCCGGAAACGTGTAGCGCAGCAGCACATCCGCCGATTTCTCGTGGACGTTCACCGAGATGGACCCGAACTGCGAGTCCGCATTACGGTCCGCCACCTTCTTGTGCAGAGCGGCCTTGAGGGGCCGGTCCCACGCCAGCACCGCCGTCAGCGACAGCACCTCGAGCCCTGGCGACAGTGCCACCGAGCGGAGGGAACACAGGGCCCCGGCATAGTCGAAGCCGAGCGAGCCTTCCTCCCCGACGACGACCGTCGCGAACTGCGACAGCGCCAGTTCGGCACGCGACTGCAGGGTCGTGGGCTCACTCATACTTCACTCCTCCGAATCGACGGTCCCTGGACGCGTACTCGATGCACGCTTCCCAGAGGTCCCGGCGATCGAAATCCGGAAACAGTTTCTTCTGAAAAACGAACTCCGCGTATGCGGACTGCCAGATGAGGAAGTTGGATGTGCGCTGCTCCCCCGACGGACGCAGGAACAGATCGACGTCCGGCATGTCTGCTTCGTCGAGGTACTTGGCGACGGTGGCTTCGGTGATCTTCTCGGGATCGAGTTTTCCCGCCGCCACCTGACGCGCGATTTCTCTTGTCGCGTCGGCAATTTCGGCGCGACCACCATAATTGACGCACATCGTCAGCGTCATGACGGTGTTCTTCTTCGTCAGTTCCTCGGCGACTTCCAGTTCCTTGATGACGCTGCGCCACAGACGAGGCCGTCGCCCGGCCCACCGAACACGAACACCCATCTCGTTCATCTCGTCACGGCGACGTCGGATGACGTCGCGATTGAAGCCCATGAGGAACTTCACCTCGTCCGGGCTGCGCTTCCAGTTCTCGGTCGAGAAGGCGTAGGCCGACAGCCACTTGACTCCGATGTCGATGCATCCGCAGACGGTGTCCATGAGCACGGCCTCACCGCGCTCGTGCCCTGCGGTTCGTGGCATTCCTCGGTCCTGTGCCCACCGGCCGTTGCCGTCCATGACGAGGGCGACGTGACGCGGAATCAGTTCGGGCTGAATGATCGGAGGCGTGGCTCCCGACGGGTGTGGATCAGGGGGCCGAATCGCCCTGTCACCGTCAGACTGACTGCGCGGTTCGCGTCGGAGAATCACGGTCTTCATCCTGCCCGACGCCGGTTGCTCGAACCGCACCAGGCCCGACCTGATGCGGCGCTGTGCGTTCGACGAGCGGCAACGTCCGGAGTTGACGTTCCAGGTGCCACTGAAGATGAGCGGCGACCAGTCCACTGGCTTGGGACCGAACGGCCGTCGACGTCGTTTCCGTGTAGTCCCATTCACCGCGTTCGAGGGCGACCATCAGGTCTACGACGCCGGTCATGGGCGTCGCCGAACCCGGAGGCCGGCAGTGCACGCACACGGACCCACCTGCCGCGACATGAAATGCTCGGTGCGGCCCCGGAGCTGCACACCGCGCGCATTCGGTCAACGACGGCGCCCAGCCGGAGAAGCCCATGGCTCGGAGCAGGAACGCGTCGAGAATCAATTCAGGAGGGTGAGATCGGTCGGCGAGCGCGCGCAGCGCGCCCACGGTCAGCTGGTGCAGACGTTTCGCCGGTGCATGTTCTTCACCGGCCAGCCGCTCCGCGGTCTCGAGGATTGCGCAGCCGGTGGTGTAGCAGCCGTAGTCGCTGACGATGTCGCCGCCGAACGCGTTGACGGTGTGCACCTGGGTGACGATGTCCAGATTTCGACCCGGATGAAGAAGCAAGTCGACGTGGGCAAAGGGCTCGAGCCGAGCGCCGAACTTCGATTTCGTGCGGCGCACCCCCTTCGCGACGGCCCGAACGATGCCGTTGTCACGAGTCAGGAGCGTGACAATACGGTCGGCTTCGCCCAGCTTGTGCTGGCGCAGCACGACTGCGTTGTCCCGGTACAGCCTCACGTTCTCCAGTGTCCCACGTCGGCGACGATGCGGGCGGATGCCACTCACGGGACGGGTCGACGTTCCTTGCACGCGCCGCATGCCGGAGCGATCGAACGAGGGATCGGATAGCCTCCCGCACCGTGTCTCCCCCGGTCGCCGCGATCCGGATCGCGTAGCCAGCATCGTTCGGAAGTACCGAGCCTGCGGCGTAGACGCCCCACTTTGCATCGAACCGGTCCAGATCCACCGCCGGATCCTCAGCGGCCGGTCCCAGCAGATACACCGTCGCGAACGCCCGAAGACCCGCCCGCGGATTCGGCATCGCCGACGCGTGTTGGGCGTCGAACAACCGCATATCGCCGTCGACGGTCAGCGTGACGCGCGAGCGAAAACTTCCGAACGACTCGGCGGTCACGTCGGGATGCGCGACGACGGCATCGGTCAGCATCACCGACCCACCCCGCTCCAGTTCGACGTGGGTGTTCTGCACGACATGCGCGAACCGAGTAAGGATCCTCGGCTCCGGCTGGTAGATGAGCATGCTCGACGCCTCGGCCCGCAGTTCGGTCTCCTCGACGGCGGGCTTCGATCCTGGCAACCCGGTCACCAACATCGCACCCTGGCCGGTGACCTCGGCGCGGGCACCCGCCGTCGCCGCAATCCGTTGCCGGACGTGATCGCCCGGATGCAGTGATGCTCCGGCATTCTGGACGATCAACCGCCCGTGGCCGGGATCGTCCGCGTCGAGGTAGAACATCCGACCGATCGTCTGAGGCCATCGATAGCGCCTGCGGTCCAGCACTGTTCGGTTACCGGACGTAGCGAACGACAGATCGAGCGACCTGGGCTCGGTCACACGAATAGAATTTCGCGGTCGAGTACCCCGACGAGTTCGACGATGCCCGTTCCGGCGCGGGCATTGGTGCACACGATCGGTCGGCCGGATCTGACCTCGTCGGCTTCCTTCAGCATCCGTTCGAGGTCGGTACCGACATAGGGCGCGAGGTCGATCTTGTTGACCACCAGAAGATCACAGCGCACGACGCCAGGCCCACGCTTGCGTGGGATATCGTCGCCGCCGGCCACGTCGATGACGAAGACCCAGTAGTCCACCAGATCCCGGGAGAAGGTCGACGCCAGATTGTCACCGCCGCTCTCGAGTAGCAGCACCTCGGTGTCGGGGAAGTCCGCTTCCAGCTGGTCTGCCATCGCGATGTTGAGCGAAGGGTCCTCGCGAATCACCGTGTGTGGGCACCCGCCTGCTTCGACGGCCCGTACCCGCGCGGGGTCGATCAATCCCGATCGCTTGACCCGTTCTGCGTCCTCAGCGGTGACCAGGTCGTTGGTGATGACCGACACCGAGCGACCGTGTCGAGCGAACTCGGCGATCAATCGTTCGACGATGGCGGTCTTTCCGGACCCGACAGGTCCGCCGATGCCGATTCGTGCTGCTCGCAGTGCGTTCATCGAAGCATGTACCTCCGGGCGAAGGAAACAGTCCTGGGTGGAATACCGGTGAGAAGTCGGCCGTCGGCTCGCACGTCGAACGTGCGGGGGTCGACATCGATGTGGGGCAACGCGGAATTCCGAATCATGTCGGACTTGCGCAGCGCGCGGACCGAGTCGATGGTCAGCACGTTCTTGCGTAGACCAAGGACGTCGGGAAGTCCGGCGTCGGTGGCGAGGGCCGACATGAACACGAAGCCGAGCCGCTCGGGAGCCGACCCGAGCGATCCCCAGTTCGCGCGCTGTACCACCGGTTCGGAACGCGAGATGCTGCCTGCGGCGTCGCCGAGGGCGGCCCATGCAACGAATCCGTTCTTCATGACGAAGTTCGGTTTCACCCCGAAGAATGCAGGCGACCACAGCACCAGATCGGCCACCTTCCCCACCTCCACGGACCCGACGTGCCGTCCGACCCCTATCGAGATAGCGGGATTGACAGTCAGTTTCGCGATGTACCGTTTGACGCGTTCGTTGTCCGCCGACGCGGTCGCCTCCTCCGGTAGCCTGCCGACCCGCTGCTTCATGATGTCGGCCAACTGCCAGCAGTTCGCGATGTTCTCGGCGACCCGGCCCATCCCTTGGGTGTCGCTGCCGAAGATGGAGATCGCGCCCATGTCGTGCAGGAAGTCCTCGGCAATCATCGTCTGTGGACGGATGCGAGCTTCGGCGAACGCGACGTCCTCCGGCGCATCCCAGTTCATGTTGTGCGCTTCCATCGTCATCGGTACGCCCTCGTCGAGCGCATAGGAGGTGTACGGGTTCGTCGGATTGGTCGATGCTGGAATGACATTGTCGTACCCGACGCAGCGAATCAGATCCGGGGCGTGCCCTCCCCCGGCGCCCTCCACGTGATACATGTGGATGGTGCGGTCGCCGATGGTCGACATGGTGGTCTCGGCGAATCCGAACTCGTTGATCGAATCGGTGTGCAGGTGCACCGCGAAGTCGGCCGAGTCGGCGGCCCGCAAGGTCGCGTCGATCACCGCAGGCGAGGCACCGAAGTCCTCGTGAATCTTGACCGCTCCCGCACCTGCAGCCACCGATTCACGCACTGCTGCAGCGTCGGAGGATCCGCGTCCGAAGGCGACGAAGTTCATCGGCGACGCCTCTCCGCCGCGCAAGAACAACCCCAGATTGCGGGTGCTTCCCGATCCCACCTCGAAGGCAGGCCCCGGAGATCCTCCGATCAACGTCGTGGTGCCCGTGGACAGCGCGTGTTCGCTCTGCTGCGGGGAGATCAGATGGGCATGCGTCTCGATGGCACCTGCGGTGACGATCAGTCCTTCGGACGGGATCGGCGTCGTCATGTGCCCGACGACCATGCCAGCCGTGACGTCGGGCATGACGTCCGGATTGCCCGCCTTTCCGATACCGACGATCAAGCCGTCTCGAATCCCGATGTCCGCTTTGATGATTCCGGCGACGGAATCGATGATCGTCGCGTTGGTGAACACGTAATCCAGCGCGCCGGTCGAGGACGTGGAGTTCGGCCGATACCCCTCGCCGTCGCGGACGTTCTTGCCCGCTCCCGCCAGCAGCTCGTATCCGGGTGTGGTCAGATCCTTCTCAATTTCGACGACGAGGTCGGAATCCGCGAGCCGGATGCGGTCACCCGTCGTCGGACCGAACATCCGCACGTACGCCGCGCGGTCGATGCTCGTCACTGCCCTTCTTCCTCGTCGAGCGATCCGTTCACCAGTCCTCGGAAGCCATGGGCGACGCGGCCGCCCTGCATGGGAACAAGTTCGACGGTTACCGGAATCCCTGGCTCGAAACGAACTCCTGCTCCTGCCGCCACCGCCAACTTGAGTCCCCACGCTGCGCGTCTGTCGAATTCGAGTGCCGCGTTCACCTCGAAGAAGTGGCTCTGGCTGCGCACCTGGACATCCCGATCACCGGTGTTGATCACCCGCAGTTCGAAGGAGGGCAGATCGGCGAACAACTCGATCGGCGTATCCGCCGTCATGATTTCCCCTGGAGTCCGATCCCCCTCCTTCCACGGAATCGGATCGATGACGGTGACGAGCTTGGTCCCTTCGGCGAAGGGCGCGTCGACGAGCACCATGGTCAGCATCTGCGGCACCCCGCTCATGACCTGCTCGTGCGTCAGCAGGTGGCATGCATAATCGATGACGGCATCGTAGGCCATGTCCTTGCGCGCCGCGAGCATGATTTCGTCGGTCAAGTAGGCAACAGCCTCGGGATGACTGAGCGGGACGCCCGCGGCCAGATTGCGCCGAGCCATCGCAGCGGCGGTGAACACCGTCAGTCTTTCGATCTCGGTCGGGGTGAGCAGCACTATGTCTCCTGTTCTCGTGCGTGAAGTCAGCTGGCGAACAGTCTGATGCCGTCGCCTCGGCGTTGGGCGGCGATATCGGCGAAAGCGTTGAACGACGACGGTTCGGCGTCGGGAACGAGTGCCAGGATCGATCCCAAGACGCCCTCTACGTCCTGCATGATCCTCTGCGATCCCAGGTGCCCGGTGACGCCGAGGCGCAGCGCGGCACTGGCGATGCCGGACAACACCTGCCATCCGCTGATCGCTTCGGCCGCAGTCACCGTGAGTCCATGCCCGCGATAGCAGACTGCCTGCGCGACGGGAAGGTGCCCCGGCGCCGACCCGGACAGCACTGCAGCCCGGTAGGCGACCGCGTCGGATGCGCCGAGGGCGGCGAAGGTCGACAGCAATGCCACCCCCGATCGCCGCGACGCCTCGCGGAGAGTCGACACTGCACTCGACGCCTCCCCGAGACGATCCGCGTGTTCCGGATCCTGCCACGCCGACCGCAGCAGGACTCGGTCCATCGTGTGCCAGCGGCCGGTCACCGCTTCGGCGGCGAAGGCCGACACGTCGGCCTCACCGGTGACGAAGCCGTCCCGCACCGCACCCTCCAGTCCTGAGGAGAACGCGAACCCGCCTGAGGGAAAAGCACTGTCGCCGAAACGAAGTACCGCGAGGAGGTCGGGAACGCTCACTCTTCGAGATGCTCGACGGTGCCGTCGTCGAGCAGTTCGGCGATGCGTGCCCGGTAGTCCGATTCCGGACCCTCCAGCACTACCGTCATCGTCGTCCCGGTCATCGTTGCCTTCCAGTGCAGGTGACCGGCGAGAAATCCGAGATGCATCGCGGACGGGACGGTCGACGCCCGTAGCCGCAGCGTTCTGGGCGCGCCTGCCCGCACCACCACGGCTCGTGATTCACCGAGCACCAGCACCGCACCGTCGACCAACCGCTTGTGCCGGTCGAGTACAACGGCGTAGTCGCGCCCCGCATCCGAGGTCACCCGAAGGCGACGGCGGTCGAGGTCGGTGGCGTCGAGGTGCACGTATTCGACTGCGTGCCGGTGCCGCAACTCGTGTAACTTGTCCGCGATCCCGGCTTCGAACTCGTGCCCCACGATCTCGTCGACGACCGGAGTCGACGAGACCGTAGCCCGCGAGAGTGTCATGCGGGCACAGCTGCAGGCGTCAGTGGTGCGATCCGGCCTACTACATCCGAGGCCTGCTCCAGAGCGAACCCCACGCGCAGGATCTCCGCCTCGCAGAACGGCTTTCCAATGATCTGCACACCGATCGGCATTCCGGTCGAAGAGAATGCGGCGGGCACCTGTAGCGCCGGAAGACCGGTGACGTTGGCGGGAGCGGACATTCGCGAGTACGCGGATGTCGCTCCTTCGACGACGCCGTCGTCCCAGCGGAAGTACGGATCCTCGCGCAGCGCCGCGACGCCGGGGACGGTCGGCGCCAGCAGTACGTCGATGCCACCGCCCGCGCCACGGTACATGTCGCGCCAGGCGTCCTGAATCCTGGTGCGCAGCCGGATGGAGTTGATGTAGTCGGTGGCGAGAATCGCTTCGCCTGCTTCGACGAGGGTACGTACCTCCTCGGTGAACTTCTCCGGCGAAGTCCTAAGCGCGTCCATGTGATACGCGCTGGCCTCCGCCGTCAGGATCCCCCACTCGACCGGCAGAATGTATTCGGCAAGTGGAATTTCGACCTCGACGAGTTCGGCGCCGAGACTCTGCAGCAGCTCCGCAGTCTGCTGTGCAACGTGCTGCGTCTCCTGCTCGACGTGATAGTTGTAGAAGTTGGTCGGAATACCGATACGTGTTCCCGCGACACCCCTGTCGATCCCGGTCGTGAAATCCGGGATGTCACGGTTCACCGATGCCGGATCCCTGCGGTCGTACCCGGACATCGCCGCCATGACCAGTCCTGCGTCGACCACGTTGCGGGTCAGCGGTCCGACGTGGTCGAGTGACCACGACAGCGACGCGACACCCGCACGGGACGCCCGTCCGAATGTTGGTTTGAGCCCGACGGTTCCGCAGAGGCCCGCCGGAATCCGAATGGATCCGCCGGTATCGCTACCGAGGGCGACGTGCACGACGCCAGCGCCGACGGCAGCACCGGAACCACCCGAGGAGCCACCCGGGGTGCGGGTTGGATCCCACGGATTTCCCGAGGTCGGTGTCGTTGCGCCGTAGGCGAACTCGTGCGTGTGCGTCTTGCCGACCATGACCATGCCCACCTCGGACAGTTTCGCTACCGCTGCACTGTCGACGGTCGGGACGTTGTCGGAGCGCTGAGCGGAGCTGGATGTGGTCAGAATGCCCGCTGTGTCGTAGAGATCTTTGACTCCCAACGGGATTCCGTGCAGGGTGCCCTTGTAGTTTCCGGCCGCGATCTCGGCCTCGGCCTGTTCTGCCTGGGCGAGCGCGTGCTCACCCGTCACGGTCACGAAAGCCGTGATGGCCGGCTCCACCGCGGCCAGGCGGTCGAGCGAGGACTGCGTCACCTCGACGGGCGAGACCTCTTTCGTCCTGATCTTCTCGGCGACCTCGGACAGTGAGAGTTCGTGGATTTCCATTGACAAGCCTTTCCGAACGATGTGGGTGGGTGCCTATTCCCAGGACGCGTTGAATGCGGCGGCCGGAACCGTCTCGCCGATACCGGCGATGCTGGCCTTGCGAACGAGTGCGAGAGTAGAGCTGTAGGTCTCGAATTCGGAGTCGAGGCGCTCTGCGCTGACCGGCAGTCCGGCGTACTCGAAGACAGTTGCGAGTTGTTCTTTCGTCGGAACGAAGTTGGCGGTCACAGAAGTTCTCCTGTCAGGGTGGATGCGGTATATGGAACCGCGGCGGCAAAATCGGTGCGGGCCTCGAAGGCCCGTCCGACGGCGAAAGCGAGTGCTTCCTGGAACGGTGGCGTCATGATCTGCAGGCCGACGGGTAACCCCTGGTCGTCGAAGCCCGCAGGAACGGACAGTGCCGGCATACCGGTGACGTTGGCGGGAACGGTGAGTGCATTGAGGCCGTTGAGAACGTCGATCTGGCTCTTTCCCAACGAGGTTCGCTCGGTTCCGAGTATCGGCGCGGTACCGGCGACCGTCGGCGACAGCAGGGCGTCGACCTCGCCGAACATCCGGTTCATTCCGGCAGTCACCACCGATCGCGCCCGCTGAGCGTCGACGTAGGAGACACCGCTGTGGAGGTTACCGACCCGAAGTGCGTCTACGACGTCGGAGCCGAACAGTTCAGGTCGCTCGGTAGCTCTCGCCCGGTGGAACGATGCGGCTTCGACACTGGCGACGACACCGACGATGTCCGGGCAAAGTTCGACTCCGGCGAACGCCACCGGAACTATCGTCGCGCCTGCCTTCTCTAGTTCTCGGATTGCACGGTCGAACGCTGCCGCGACGCCCGGTTCGAGACGGTCGCAGAAATAGGCTTCGCTGACGCCGAGTCGCATACCGTCGACACCTCGGTCCAGCATGACACCGAAGTCCGGTACTGCCTCCCCGGCGCTGTAGGGATCGCCTGTGTCGTGACCGGCAAGCACCCCGAGGGACAACGCGGCGTCGGCCACGGTCGTAGCCAGCGGACCCGCGTGGTCGAGAGTCCAACTCAGCACCGTGACCCCTCGCTTGCTCACTCGGCCATAGGTCGCCTTCATCCCGGTGACCCCGCACAATGCGGCAGGAATGCGGATCGATCCGCCAGTGTCGGTGCCCATCGCCACGGGAGCGAGTCGTGCTGCTACTGCCGCACCGGATCCGCCGCTGGAACCTCCCGGCACGTGGCCGAGTGACCACGGATTCCGCGTCGGAGGCGTCGTTACTCCGTAGGCGTACTCGTGGGTGGTCGTTTTACCGATGAGAATCGCCCCGGCGTCGCGCAGCGCGGTCACCGTTGCGGCATCCTCGGTCACGGGTGCTTCGGAAGAGGCTCGAGATCCCGACCGCGTCGGGTACCCCGCGACGTCGTACAGGTCCTTGACCGCAAACGGGACCCCGCGAAGCGGGCCACCCGGGACTCCGGATCGCAAGGCCTCACGCAGCACCGCGGCCTCGGCGCGTGCTTCGTCGGCGGTCACCAGCACGAAGGATGCCAAGGACGGGTCGATCGCGGCGATCCGGTCGAGGTAGGTCTCGACGACGTCGACGGGATCCAGTTTGCCTGTTTCGACGCCGTGGTTGATCTCCGTCGCGGTCATCCCCGTCGGATCGATCACTTCGATCCTCCTGTCGTGCCGAGGACTGTCGTATCTGTCGTGCCGAGGACTGTCGTATCTGTCGTGCCGAGGACTGTCGTATCTGTCGTGCCGAGGACGAGGGGAAGCGAATCGCTTTCTCCCACGGCTGCGGCGAGCCGGGCTGCCGAGCGCAGCGACGACGCGCCTGCGGATGCGGCATCACCGATCATCGATTCGGGCACCCCGCGGGCTGTCAACGAGGCACGTGCCCAGTCGTGTTGGCTCATCAGCTCGCTACTTTCGTCGGTTCGAGGACAGCGTCGACGAGCGAGCGGGTGATCGCGGTCTTCGGCTTCGAAAGCAGGTCGTCTACCGGACCCGATTCGACGAGGGTGCCGTGATCCAGCACTCCCCCGTTGTCGCACATGTGTTCCACCAGCGCCAGGTTGTGCGTGATGAGAAGCATGGTCAGTTCCCGTTCGGACTGTAGATCCTTGAGCAGGTTCAGGATCTGCGCTTGAACCGAGACATCCAGTGCGGCGGTGGGCTCGTCGAGAACGAGAAAGTCCGGATCGGTGATCAGGGCGCGAGCAATCCCGAGACGCTGCCGTTGTCCGCCCGAGAATTCGTGGATATAGCGGTCGTAGTGCGCCGCTTCCATCCCGACGCGGCCGAGCATCTCCAGCACCAATCCGCGAATCTCGCTCTTCGGTGCCATCTGGAATCGCTGCAACGCGTAGCCGATCTGCGCGCCGACACTGCGGCGCGGGTTGAACGCCGAGCCAGAATCCTGGAACACGATCTGCATCCGCTTGCGATAGCGCCGCATGTCGAGTTCGGTCATCGCCGCGATGTCGTTGCCTTCGAACAGGATCGATCCCGAGGTTGCCTTCTCGAGGGCAAGCACCATCCGGCCGGTCGTGGTCTTGCCGGAACCAGATTCACCGATCAGCCCGAACGTCTCACCCTTGGCGATGTCGAAGCTGATCGAGTCGACGGCCACGAAGTCCATTTTCTTCCGCTTCTCACCACGCACCGGGTACACCTTGCGCAGATCGCGCACCGCCACGAGCGGCAGCGCGAAGTCGTCGGCTGTCATCTTGTTTCTCCTTGCGCCGAGACGAGTTGTTTGAATTCGTAGAGCCTGCGATTGCTCCGGGGCACGGCCCTCGTTGCGTCGTCGAGATGCAGTTTGGGAACCGCGCTCATCAGCCCCTGGGTGTAAGGGTGCTTGGGCTCCTCGAGCACAGCAGCCGTGGTACCCGCCTCCATCACCTCACCGTGACGCATCACCGTGACCTGCGAGCAGACGTGCGACACGACGCCGAAGTCGTGCGTGACGATCAGAATCGCCGTCCCCAGTTCACGATTGATCTCGAGCAACAGATCGAGAATCTGCTTCTGTACGGTGGCGTCGAGCGCTGTGGTCGGCTCGTCCGCGAGTAGCAGTTCCGGCCGACACGCGAGCGCGATTGCAATGACGACACGTTGACGCTGCCCACCACTGAGTTCGTGCGGGTAAGCCTTCATCCTGCGTGCCGGGTCCGGCAACGCCACCAGTTCCAGCGATTCCAACGCCTTCTTCCGGGCTGTCTCCTTGCCCACCTTTTGATGCAGCCGGATGACCTCGATCAGCTGGGCACCGATCGTGAAGGAAGGATCGAGTGCGCTCAGCGCGTTCTGCGATACCAGACCGATGTGGCTGCCTCGAATTCCGCGCATCTCTTTCTCTGTCTTGTCGAGCAGGTTCTCGCCGCGGAACACGATTGCTCCGCCCTCGACGCGGGCCCGGGGGGTACCGAGCAGGCCGAGCACACTCAGCGAGGTCACGCTCTTTCCGGATCCGGATTCTCCTACCAATCCGCGAATCTCGCCTGGCGCCAACGTGATCGATACGTTCCTGACGGCGTGAACGACACCGCCGTCGGTGTGGAAATCGACCCTCAGGTTCTGAATATCCAGTAAGGGCTCGTTCATCGTGTCTGCTTTCTGGGGTCGAGGGCGTCCCGAATTCCGTCGCCGACGAGATTGAAGGCGAGTGCGACGAAGAGAATCACCAAACCGGGAATTGTGGCGATGTGGTAGATGCCTTCGAGAAGCACGCTCGATCCGTCGGAGGTCATGATTCCCCAGTCGGGAGTCGGCGGAACGACACCGACACCGAGGAAGCTCAGGCCTGCTGCGACGACGATCATCAACCCGCACAGGGTCGTTGCGTACACGATCAGCTGAGCGATGACGTTCGGTGCGAGTTCCCGGAACATCAGATGCCCCGGATTCGCGCCGTACGCGCGCGCTGCCTCGATGTACTCCTTGCCCGATTCCTGCACGGTCGCGGTGTACGCGACACGGGCCATGTACGGGATCAGCGTGATGCCGATGGAGAGCATCACGTTGCCCAGACCTGCTCCGAGGACCGCGGACAGTGCGATCGCGAGCAGCACGAGCGGGAAGGCGAACAACACGTCGAGAACACGCATCAGGAGTTCGCCGGCGCGGCTGCGCTTGTAGCCGGCGAACAGCCCGATCATCAGCGACAACGGGAACACCACGAGGACGGGCACAACGGCGACGAGAAGTGAGTTTCGGCCACCGTAGAGCAAGCGCGAGAGGATGTCTCGGCCCTGTCCGTCGAGTCCGAGGATGTGGCCTTCGGTGCCGACTCCCGCCAGGCGGTTGACCGGGTCACCGGAGGTCGGACTGTAGGAGGTGAGCAGCGGTGCGAAGATCGCGGCCAGTGTCACCAGGATCAAGAACAGTGCCGAGACGAGTGCGACTCGGTCACGGCAGAAGGTACGCAGTCCGAGTTTCCACTGCGAGGTCGAGGCTTTCGGTGCGGATGTCTCCTGCGCCGACGCCGCGGTGGTACGGACGTCGATGTCGACTGCTGCATTCATGCGTTCACCGTCTTTCGGGTGCGCGGATCGAGGAGTCCGACGGCGATGTCGGCAATGAGGTTGACGACGACGAAGGCCAAGGCGATGAACAGCACACCCGCCTGGACGACCGGAATGTCGCGTTGGGTGATCGAGGTGTAGAGCTGCTGCCCTAGCCCGGGCCACCCGAAGACGACCTCCACGAACACCACTCCGCCGAGCAGATAGCCGACCTGCAAACCGATGACGCCGACGATCGGCGGCAACGCATTACGCAGTCCGTGACGCCACAGCACCGACTGCTCGGACAGACCCGAGGCACGCAGCGTTCGGATGTAGTCCTGCTGCAGCACGTCGACCATGACGCTGCGGGTCATTCGGGCGATGACCGCCAACGGCACCAACGCCGCTGCGACGGCGGGCAGAACCAGATGCACCAGAACGTCGCCGAGCCCGCCCGGATGACGGCTGTTGTACATGCCCGAGGTCGGGAAGACGCCGAGCTCGATCGAAAAGAAGCCGATCAGGACCAACCCGAACCAGTAGACCGGGACGCTTGCCCCTGCCAGCGAGACGAACATCGCCACGCGGTCGAAGACCCCGTTCTGTTTGCGCGCGGCTGCGATTCCCAGCGGCACGCCGATCACGATGCACAGGACGAGTGCCGCGACGGTCAGGATGATCGTGTTCCAGAAGCGCGGCATCATGATTTCGGTGACGGGCTTGTTGACCGTCAGAGAGCGCCCCAGATCGCCTTGCAGCAGACTACCCATGTAATCGAGGTACTGCACCGGAAGTGACCGGTCGAGACCAAGTTCACTGCGCACGGCCGCAACCGATTCCGAGGTTGCACCGGATCCTAAGATTGTCAGCGCCGGGTCGCCGGGGACGAGCTGGAGGAGCAGAAAGACGACGATGCTGACCCCGAGCAGAACCGCAACGGTGGACAACAATCGTGAGCGGAGTGTTCCTGTCATTGCTCGAGCCTCACTTCTTTGAGGTCGTACCACTCTTCGCTCGCGGAGACGAATCCGGAGACATAGGGAGCGAGCACGTAGGGGGCTTTGTCGTTGACGACAGGTGCGAGAGCTGCGTCCTCGGTGACGATGTCGTTCGCCTGACGCCAGTACTCGTTGGCCTCGTCCTCGTCGGTGGACTGGATCGCCAGATCCATCACAGCGTCCAGTTCGGGGCTCGAGTAGTATCCGACGTTGACGCCGTTGGGCGCCTGCAGCTTCGACGATGTCACGATGTAGAGCCAGTACGGGGTGGTCATACCCCAGGACATCTGGGCCATACCGACCCCGGGTTGCATGCCCTGCGCCCAGGTGCCGAGGTACGAAATCCATTCCTGCGTCTGGATGTTCATCGTGATGCCGATCTCGGCGAGGTTCTGCTGCAGGTACTCCGCCATCTGTGTCGGAATGATCTGACCCGAACCGTCGACCGAGGTGATCAGAGTGGTTTCGAAACCGTCTTGCAGACCGACCGAAGCGAGAAGCTCCTTGGCCTGGTCGATGTCGCGAGTGTAGGCATCGGTGCGTTCGACGAACGCGCCGTTCGCGGGAGCCTGCACGCCGTACGCCGGGTTGACCGTTCCGCGGAGAAGATCGGTCGCCATGCCCTCACGGTTGATCGCGAGGTTGATCGCCTGCCGAACTTCCTTGATCGCCATGTTCGGATCCTGCATGTTGAACGAGAGGTACCACACGTGAGGCGGGGTGCCCTCCGACAGCTGGTAGCCCTCGTCTACGAGGTTGCCGACACTGTCCGGACTCGGAACAGCGATCATGTCGACGTCACCGCTGCGCAGCGCGGCGACTCGCGCAGAGGCGTCGGGCAGAGGCCGGAAGACGACACCCTGGATCGACGGTTCGATTCCCCAGTAGTCGTCGTTGCGCTTCAGGCTGATTCGCTCACCGCGGATTCGCTCGTCGAACACGAACGGTCCTGTTCCCACCGGGTGATCACCGATACCCTCGCCGTACTGCTCGATCGCGGTGGGGCTCATGATGGCTGTCGAACCGTTACCACCCTGAGCCAGCATTCGTAGGAACGGTGAGAACGGTGTCGCCTGCTTGACGACGAGTGTGTACCGGTCGACGGTCTCGATAGATTCGGTGTTCAGCCAGATGAAGTTGGTTTGTCCTGCGGCCTTCGCGGAGTAGTGCGGAGCCTCCTTGTCCCACATTCGCCGGAAGTTGTATTCGACTGCGGCGGCGTCCAATTCGGTGCCGTCGTGGAATTGGACGCCCTGTCTGATGTGGAACGTGTAGGTGAGGCCATCGGGAGAGACCTCCCACGACTCCGCAAGCCCCGGCTCCAGCGCCGGAACCTGTGCTTCGCTCGACGGTGTCCGTAGGTCCTCGGTCACCAGTGGTTCGAAGATCTGCTGATTGATGCGCCACGAGACCCAGCCGCCTGCCACCTGGGGATCGAGGACGTCGGCCTCGGATTCGATGGCGATGACGAACGTGTTGTCGGTAACGATCTCACGATCGGCGCTGCACGCGGTCAGCGACGAGATCGCCAGGACGACCGCCGCAGCGAGACCGGTGAGCGAGCCCGACCTGCGTCCGCGTTTCACGTGCGGTCACTTCGAGAAGCGATGTTCATGGACATGGTCCTTCGATCTACGAGTGTGAAGGAGAACGTCTGTCTCCGTATGCCGAGCGGTGCGCCGTCGAACCGATCGGGATACATGAACCGTAGAGAAGGACGGAGTCGGAAGAGAATACGTCGAATTACGTATTCCAGATGTCATGGATCACAATGGAAGTCGAGGTTCTACGCCATCCAATAGGCATGTTTCTTCCACGTGACGGATGTGTTGAGAATTGGTACCGGACGCGGATTCAGGACGCCGCAAGAGAGATCGCGTCGACCGTTCGTCGGTCGGAACCGAGCCCGAGCTCGGTAGCGTAGACCGCCGCCATGACACGATTCGGCACATCCAACTTGCGCAGGATTTTTTCGACGTGGGTCGTCACTGTGCGGGGCGAGAGGACCAACTCCTCACCAATCTCCGCGTTCGACATTCCACGACGCACCAGGCCGAGAATCTGCAACTCGCGGGCGGTCAGCCGAAACCGCGAGGTCGCGCGCAGATCGCTGGCGTACCGCGTGAATGCGGGTCGCATCCGCTCGAGGATGGTCTTGGCGGGCGTCGGAAACTGTTCTTTCTCGACATTGCCGTGACACATGCCGATGAGCGTGCCGTCGTCGTCGTGTAACAACATCAGCACACCGTTGGAGAAGCCATCGGGACGCAACACCGACATCGCAGTCGGTGACGTCCCGAAGCCGGGCACCTCGGTCCAGTCGAACACCTCGTCCACGTGCGAGAACTGTTTCTCGAACTCGGGAAGCCGATCGATGTCACCGGTCAGGAACCCGGCGACCCTCTGGTCGTATCCCCGCTGCTCGACGGTGACGTAGCGATCGGTCGTCTCGTCCCGGTACGCAAGCAGGAAACTGTCGCATCGACCCTCGTATCGGAGGTAGTCGATGGCTCCGTTCATCCGCCGGGTCGCTGCCGGCGACGCCATTTCGGCAACAATGGACGCGATGTCGTGATCGGGCATGGTGCGTCCTTCGGCTCGACGGGCAGTCGAACCGAGTAAACAGCAGAACGCTTTCGTCGTTGTTAACGCACAGTTTCGACTACCGTCAGAAGCCTAGTTTGCCCATCTGCTTCGGGTCGGTCTGCCAGTCCTTGGCAATTTTGACGTGCAGGTCGAGGTAGATCCTCGTGCCGAGGAGTTTTTCGATCTGCAGCCTCGACGCGGTGCCGACCTCTTTCAGTCTCGATCCGCCTTTGCCGATGATGATGGCTTTCTGGCTCGGGCGTTCGACGTAGAGGATCGCGTGGACGTCGAGCATGTTGTCGTGGCCCTCGCGAGGGGTGACCTCGTCGATCACCACGGCGAGCGAGTGCGGGAGTTCGTCGCGCACGCCTTCCAGTGCTGCTTCGCGGATGAGCTCGGCCATCAGGACGTCTTCGGGCTCGTCGGTCAGTTCGCCGTCCGGGTAGAAGGCAGGGCCCTCCGGCAGCTCCGACGCGAACAGGTCGACGAGCTTCTCCACCTGCTCACCCGACGCGGCGGAGACCGGAATGACGTGACTGTCCTCGCCGAGGAGCTTCGAGAGCGCCATCAACTGCTGTACGACGCGTTCCTTCTTGACTTTGTCGATCTTGGTGACGATGCCGATCAACGTGGTCCTGGGCGCGATGTGACGCACCTGTTCGAGGATCCACCGATCGCCGGGGCCGATCTTCTCGTCGGCCGGGATGCAGAGCCCGATGATGTCGACCTCGGAGTACGTTTCCTGGACCAGGTCGTTCAGGCGCTGCCCCAGAAGCGTTCTGGGCCGGTGGAGTCCGGGCGTGTCGACGAGGATCAGCTGCGCGTGCTCGCGGTGAACGATTCCGCGGATGGTGTGCCGCGTCGTCTGCGGCCGGGACGAGGTGATCGCGATCTTGGAGCCGACGAGCGCGTTGGTGAGCGTCGACTTGCCGGTGTTCGGCCGTCCGACGAAACAGATGAATCCTGATCGAAATTCGGTGCCTGCGTCGGTCATTCTTCGTCTCCCAGCTCTTCCCGCCGTGTGTGGCTGGGATCGTCGTCGTCTGCCGTGTCGTGCTCGTCGTCCTCTTCGGGAGCTGGCACTCGTTCCACCAGAACGGTCGTGATGCGTACTCGCCCACGTGGGTCCGCCCCACCTTCGCCGATCAGGATCAGGCCGTGTGTCTCGACGCGCGAACCGGGTAGCGGCACGCGGCCGAGCTCGTAGCCGAGCAGGCCACCGATGGTGTCCACGTCCTCGGACTCGATCTCGATGTCGAACAGTTCACCGACGTCCTCCAGTGTGACGCGGGCGGACACACGATAGGTGCCGTCGCCCAGGTCCTCGATGGGCGCGACCTCGGCGGAATCGTATTCGTCGGCGATCTCGCCGACGATCTCCTCCAGCACGTCCTCGATGGTCACCAGCCCTGCGATGCCACCGTATTCGTCGACCAGCAGGGCCATGTGGTTTCGATCGCGCTGCATCTCGGCCAGCAGGCTGTCCAGTGCCTTCGAATCCGGCACGAACACCGCAGGCCGCATCAGTTCGTCGACCTTGACGCCGCGGCCACCGTCGGTGGAGTAGTACGTCCGCTGGACGAGGTCCTTGAGATACACCACGCCCACGACGTCATCGACGTTCTCGCCGATGACCGGGATACGGGAGTGTCCGCTGCGGACTGCAAGGGATGTGGCTTGGCCTGCCGACTTGTCGGATTCGATCCACACCATCTCCGGGCGGGGCACCATGATCTCGCGCGCGGAGGTGTCCCCGAGTTCGAACACCGACTGGATCATCCGACGCTCGTCGTCGGCGACGACGCCGCGTTCGCGGGCCATGTCCACCAGCTCGCGAAGCTCGATCTCCGACGCGAACGGACCGTTGCGAAAACCCCGACCGGGTGTGATGGCATTTCCGATGAGGATGAGAAGCCGGCTGATCGGGCCGAGTATCCAGCCGAGAGCTCGAAGCGGAAACGCGGCGGACAATGCAATCGAGTACGCGTGCTGCCTACCGAGCGTTCGCGGGCCGACACCTACCGCCACATAGCTGACCAGCACCATGACGACGGCGGTGACCGTCAGAGCGAGTGTTTCCGAGAGCAGGTCCATCATGCCGCCGACGAGAAGTACGGTTGCCGCGATCTCGCACAGAATGCGCAGCAGAACCGTCAGGTTGACGTAGCGTGGCCGGTCCGCGACCACCTCGAGCAATCCGATTGCACCGGGCCGCTCGTCCTTGGCCATGTCCTCGATCCGTGCCCGCGACACGGTGTTGAGGGCCGAGTCGACGGCAGCGAAGACACCTGCGACGGGCACCAACACCACTGCGGAAACGATGAGTGCGGGTGCACTGCTCACAGGTTCTCGTCCCTGGAGAACCCGGTTTTGCCCAGTAGCCGTGCGTCGCGAGCCGCTTGGATCTCGGCTTCCTCGGTCCGCCGGAGATCCTCGTACCATTCTCCGAGGATGCGATTCTGGAGACCGAACATCTCCTTCTCCTCGTCGGGCTCGGCGTGGTCGTAGCCGAGCAGATGCAGCACACCGTGCACCGTGAGAAGAGCGAGTTCGTGTTCCAGCGGGTGCCCGGCTGCGGCTGCCTGATCGGCAGCGAACGACGGACACAACACGATGTCGCCGAGCATCGACGGCCCCGGCTCGGGGGCGTCGGGACGGCCTCCGGGCTCCAGTTCGTCCATGGGAAACGACATCACGTCCGTCGGACCCGGGAGATCCATCCACCGCATGTGCAGGTCGGCCATGGTCGCCGAGTCCACCAGCACCATCGACAGTTCGGCGGCAGGGTGCACGTCCATACTCGCGATCGCGAACCTCGCCACGCTCACCAGTTCCGGCTCGGAGACGTCCATCCCCGATTCGTTGGACACCTCGATACTCATCTACCGCTCATTCTCTGTCGATTCTCCGCTCGGGCAGCCATGAGTCTAACGGCGTGCGGCACGTGCCCCACCCGAGCGTCGCTGCGCACGGTTGCCGATCGAGTCGTTGCTCTCGCGCGAGGACTCGAAGCGCTCGTACGCGTCGACGATGTCGGACACCAGCCGATGCCGAACCACGTCACTGCTGGTCAGCTGCGCGAAGTGGATGTCGTCGACCTCGGTCAGGATTTCGCTCGCGGCGCGTAGACCCGATCGAGCTCCACCCGGCAGGTCGACCTGGGTGACGTCTCCGGTGACGACGATCTTGGATCCGAATCCCAACCGCGTCAGGAACATCTTCATCTGCTCGGCAGTGGTGTTCTGAGCCTCGTCGAGAATGATGAAAGCGTCGTTGAGGGTTCGGCCACGCATGTACGCGAGTGGCGCCACCTCGATGACGCCCGCCTGCATCAGCTTCGGGATGGCTTCGACGTCCATCATGTCGTGCAACGCGTCGTGCAGCGGACGCAGATACGGATCGATCTTCTCGTGCAACGTGCCGGGCAGGAATCCGAGACGCTCGCCGGCCTCCACTGCCGGCCTGGTCAGGATGATTCGACTGACCTGCTTGGCCTGCAGAGCCTGCACGGCCTTCGCCATGGCGAGGTAGGTCTTGCCGGTTCCCGCAGGCCCGATGCCGAACACGATGGTGTTCGCGTCGATGGCGTCGACGTACCGCTTCTGGTTGAGGGTCTTCGGCCGAATGGTCTTGCCTCGGCGCGAGAGGATGTCCAAGCTGAGGACCTCGGCCGGCGACTCGGAGACGCCCTCGGTGAGCATCGCCACCGTGCGCCGGACGGCGTCGGGAGTCAGAGGTTGGGCACGCTTGACGACGGCCGCCAGCTCGGAGATCACGCGTTCCGCCAGCGCGACGTCCGCGACCTTGCCGCTGAGCGTCACCGCGTTACCGCGCACATGGATATCCGCGCTCAGCATCTGCTCGAGTGTGCGTAGGTTCTCGTCCGACGGTCCCAGCAGCGGCGGAACCGCTTCTGGTGCCAATTCCATACTCGACCGAACCTGGCGTTCGGCAGGAAGATCGCTGTGTTCACTCACGTGGTGGCTATGGCCTGCTTTCGGTTGTCTGGTCTCGAACTCGGCTGTTGGAAGTTTAACGCTCCTGGATGTGAGCGCATTCCAATTACTCCGCCCGCAGCGTCACTCCACCACCGCGGCGAGAGAGTGCTTCCAGCATCGGCTACCGGGCTGGAGAAATGCGAAATGATCCTCGCCGTCGACGACGACCGAGGTCACGTGGTCTCCCGCCGCACGTGCCGCCTTTGCGTACTCTTCGCTCTGCGACACCGAGACCTGCACGTCCTCGGCCCCGTGGATGCAGTGCACGGGAATACCGGTCGGCACGCGATGGAGCGGCGATGCCGCACGGTAGGTCTGCGGCGCGTCGTCGTAGTCGACGTCGAAGAGTGCCCGAATCGGCTCGTAGGAGGCGCGGGACACCAGATCGAGTACACCCGCCTGCGACACCACCCGCGACGGCCGAATTGCGACGTCCCGCTCCCCGGCAAGCCAGACCGCGAGGTGGCCACCGGCCGAATGACCCAGCAGACGCACGTCGGCGAGATTCAGCGTGCGCGGTGAATTGTTCTGCACCACAGTGGCGACCGCGGCGACGGCCGACGCCACGTCGCTGCTGATCTCGGGCCAGAGCCCTCCGGCACCCACACGTCGGTACTCGATGTTCCAGGCGGCGTACCCGGCCCGCGCGCATTCGACGGCGTACTGCGTTCCCAGGTTGAGCGCGTACTGCCCACTCCAGAAGCCGCCGTGGATGACCACGACGACCGAAAGTGGTTCCGTCGCATCACCTTCGGGCAGATACAGATGCCCGAACTGCTGCGGGTGGTCACCGTAGGCGATGGTGGTTCGCTTCATTCCGGCGATCCGAAGTCGAGGGGCGCGTGCCTCCATCTGTCGGTGAGTGCCCCGATCGCACCCAGCGCAACCGCTGCCGCCGTCGACGTCCGTAACACCGTGGGCCCCAGCATGACCGGGGTCGCCCCGGCATCCGTCAGACGAGCGATCTCCTTGTCGTCGATGCCGCCCTCCGGCCCGACGATCAACAGGACCTCCGGGACGGTTCGGAACGGGAGCGAAGAGAACTCGGCGGTTGCCGCCTCGTGCAGCACCGCGACCACCCCGCCTCGTCCGACCACGTCGCGCGCCAGGGAGACCACGCCTGCGGTGTCCTGCACGTCGCTCACCGACGGCACGAACGGTCGCCTGGACTGCTTCGACGCCGCGGCTGCGACTCCTTGCCATCGCGCGACGCCCTTGGCTGCCTTCGGTCCGTCCCAGCGCGCAACGCAGCGCGCGGACTGCCACGGGTGAATCGAATCGATACCCGCTTCGGTGGCCAGTTCGACGGCCAACTCCGAGCGCTCTGCTTTGGGTAGCGCCTGGACCAGGCCGACGGTCGGAGTCGGCGGCGTCGCTGCGGATCGAGCGTTCACCGACAGCTCGAGACGGTTTTTCTCCGCAGCTGTCACGACGGTGTCGGCGAGGCCGCCTCTACCGTCGGACAGCAGTATCCGTTCGCCGACGCGGATGCGCCGGACCGTGGCGGCGTGGTGACCTTCCTTGCCGTCCAGCACGGCGACGCCACCGACCGCGGGCAGCGGATCGAGATAGAAGACGGTAGCCGCCATCGTCAGCGACCGCTGAACGCTTCCCGCAACCGGGAGAACAACCCGCCGCTGTGCTGAGATCCGGTGGTGACGACCTCGGCGGCGTCGCGGTCACGCAACCGCTTCAGGTCCTCGAGCACCTGAGTCTGCTTGCTGTCCAGGCGAGAGGGCACGACGACTTCCAAGTGCGCGTGGAGGTCGCCGCGGACGCCCGAGCGGAGCTTCGGCATTCCGTGTCCGCGCAGCACCGCGACCGACCCCGGCTGGGTGCCCTGGTCGACCGTGATCTCGGTCGGTCCGTCGATGATGGCGTCCACGGACACCGATGTTCCGAGTGTTGCGTCCACCATGGGGACGCGGATGGTGCAGTGCAGGTCGTCGCCGTCGCGAACGAACACCTCGTGCGGCTGCTCGACGATCTCGACGTACAGGTCACCGGCTGGGCCACCACCCGGTCCGACCTCGCCCTGTGACGCGAGGCGGATACGCATTCCGTTGCTGACGCCGACGGGCACCTTCACCGAGATCTCACGACGCGACCGCACCCTGCCGTCACCCGCGCACTTACGGCACGGGTCGGGAATGGTCTCGCCGGCTCCGCGGCACGTGGGGCACGGGCGCGACGTCATGACCTGGCCGAGGAACGAGCGCTGCACCGACTGGACCTCACCGGCACCGCCACACGTCTCGCAGCGCACCGGCTTGGAGTCCCCGTTGGTGCCGGAACCGGTACACACGTCGCAGAGAATCGCCGTGTCGACGGTGATGTGCTTGGTGACACCGGTGGCGCATTCGTCGAGCGTCAGCTTGGTGCGCAGCAAGGAGTCGGCACCGGGCTGAACACGGCCACGGGGACCACGCCCGCCGCCTTGGCCTCCACCGCCGAAGAACGCTTCGAAGACGTCGCCGAGACCTCCGCCGAAGCCCGCGCCGCCGAAGCCACCGCCTCCGCCGCCGCCCTGCTGCAACGGATCGCCGCCGAGATCGACGATGCGGCGCTTCTCCGGGTCGGACAGCACCTCGTACGCCGTCGAGATGTCCTTGAACCGAGCCTGGGCAGCCTCGTCCGGGTTCACGTCGGGGTGGAGCTCACGCGCCAACTTGCGGTAGGCGCGCTTGATCTCCTGGTCGGTGGCCTTCTGACCGACCCCGAGTGTTCCGTAATAGTCCCGTGCCACGTGAGTCTCTTTCTTCGAATCTGTTCTTGGTTGATCGAGCCGATGCAGTCGAGCTGGAGGTGCTCAGCGTTCTGCGAGCACTTCTCCGATGTATCTCGCAACGGCCGCAACCGATGCGATTGTTCCTGGATAGTCCATCCGCGTGGGCCCCAGCACACCCATGCCACCGAGCACCATGCCAGCCGAACCGTATCCAGTGGAAATCACCGAGGTGCCGCGCATCTCCTCGACCTGCGTTTCCTCGCCGATCCGGACGGTGACCGTGCGCGTGTCCTGCGTCACGGCTAAAAGCTTGAGCACGACGACCTGTTCCTCGAGCGCTTCGAGGACACCGCGTAAGGACCCGGGGAAGCCCGCGTCGCCCGCGAAGTCCGCCGCGTTGCGCGTCAGATTCGCGGTTCCCCCGAGAACCAACCGTTCCTCGGGATGTTCGACGAGCGATTCGATCAGAACAGTTGCCGACCTGATGATGGCGTCACGCAGGGATGCGGGCGAGTTCTCCGCGAGCTCGGCGACGGCAGCCGACGCCGCAGCCAGTCGCTTGCCTTCCATCGCGCCACCGAGCAGTCGCCGCAGTTGCGCCAGCTCGTCGTCGTCGATGACGTCGCCGAGTTCCACGATCCGCTGATCGACGCGGCCCGAGTCCGTGATGAGCACCATCAGCAACCGTGCCGGGGTCAGCGCGACGATCTCGAGATGACGAACCGAGGACACCGACAGGGTCGGGTACTGCACGACCGCCACCTGACGAGTCAGCTGGGCCAGCAGCCGCACACCGCGTCGCAACACGTCGTCGAGGTCGACGCCGTTCTCGAGAAACTCCAGAATTGCCCGGCGCTCGGCGGACGAGAGCGGTTTGACGTCCGCGATGCGGTCCACGAACTGCCGATACCCCTTGTCGGTGGGTACACGACCGGAACTGGTGTGCGGCTGCGCGATGTACCCCTCGGCCTCGAGCACCGCCATGTCGTTGCGGACGGTCGCGCTCGACACGCCCAGATTGTGACGCTCCACCAACGCCCGGGAGCCGACCGGTTCCTGAGTGGAGACGTAATCCGCGACGATTGCACGCAGAACTTCGAATCGCCTGTCCTCGGTGCTCGACACGTTCCCCCCTTCGGTTCGTTCGGTCACGCGGTTGTCAACAGTCTGAGTCTAGTAGCCGCGACGAACACGAGCCGTCCAAGGCCTTACTGTGGTGCGGTGACCTACTCGACTTCGACGACGTTCACCGCATGATCTTCAAGGGCGTACGCGACGGGAAGCCGTATCCGGAGCACGGTCTCTCTCTGCGGGACTGGTCCAAGATCCCGCCGAGGCAGCTGCGACTCGACGAGATCGTCACCACGACGAAGGTGCTCGAACTCGACAGACTCCTGTCCGAGGACTCCACGTTCTACGGCGACCTGTTCCCCCACGCCGTTCACTACCGGGGCGTGATCTACCTCGAGGACGGACTGCATCGTGCAGTGCGCGCTGCGCTCCGAAGCCGGACCGTGTTGCACGCCCGCGTGTTCGACTACGACGTCCTCGGCGCCTGACGGTCCACACCCGACCGGTCAGGCCGCAATCGCCCTGACGACGGCGTCGGCGAGCAGGCGCCCACGGTCGGTCAGCACATAGCGTCCGTCCCCGAACGTCATGAGGCCGTCGGCAACCACCTGCGCTGCTGCACTGCGTTCCGTCTCGCTCAGCACATCGGCGGGAAGGCCGGTTCTCAACCGGATCTTCAACATCAGCTCTTCGAGGTGGCGATCGTCCGCCGTCAACCGTTCGCTGCCCGCGATCGGCAGAGCACCGGACGCCAGATCGTCCGCGTAGCGGGCCGGGTGCTTGACGTTCCAGAAGCGCGTGCCGCCGATGTGACTGTGCGCGCCTGGTCCGGCGCCCCACCAATCGCCGCCGTCCCAGTACCCGATGTTGTGCTTGCACTCCGCATCGGCGCCGGTCGCCCAGTTGGACACCTCGTACCAGTGCAGGCCGGCAGCGTCCAGCACCGCATCGATCCGCTCGTACCGGCCCGCGAGAACGTCGTCGTCGGGCATCGGGAGCTCTCCGCGCCGGACCTTGCGAGCCATCGCGGTTCCGTCCTCGACGATCAGCGCGTAGGCGGACACATGGTCGACGCCTGCGTCGAGCACCGCGGACAACGACGCGTCGAGGTCCTCGTCCCTCTCCCCCGGCGTTCCGTAGATGAGGTCCAGATTCACATGCTCGAAGCCTGCCTCGCGCGCCTCCTTCGCAGCCGCCACCGCCCGGCCGGGCGTGTGAGTGCGATCGAGAACGGCCAGTACGTGCTGGGCGGCAGACTGCATGCCGAGCGAGACCCGGGTGAACCCAGCGGCACGAAGATGCTCGAAGAACTGCGGCGACGTCGATTCCGGATTCGATTCCGTGGTGACCTCGCCTCCCTCGGTCAGGCCGAAGCTCGAGCGAACGGCGGCCAGCACGTCGGAAAGACCGGCTCCCCCGAGAAGAGAAGGCGTGCCGCCACCGACGAACACGGTGTCGGCCGTCGGAACGTGCCCGGAACGCGCGTCCATCACGGCGGCCGCAGCGTCGAGCTCGCGCCGCAGGCCGTCCATCCAGGACTCCGGCGATGCGGAGGTCCCCAGCTCACCGGCGGTGTACGTGTTGAAATCGCAGTACCCGCAGCGCGTCGCACAGAACGGGACGTGGACGTAGATTCCGAACGGCCGCTGTCCGATTCCGTCGAACGCCTCGTCGGGCAGGTCGAGTGGGACGGGCGGGGCAGCGAGCAGGTTCACCGCTCCAGTGTCCCAGAAGTCGAGCGCACCGAATCACCTCGCGGGCTCGCAGCCTCGTGTCGGGGGCGCGCCGCGAGTTTCCGGCCCTCTGCCTGCCTATTTACCGAAAATCGTGGGTAAATAGCCCTGCTGCGGTCGGACCAGCAGGAATGACGTGGCACAATGGTCGGCGTGACTGACTCCGGGATCCCGCTCGTGGCGCGTCGCCACGTCGATCTCAAGCGTGTGTGCAGTTCTTCGTGTCCTTGTTGTCGAGTCTGTAGCTGAGCTCTGCGCCGGCCTGCTCGACCGAACACCCACACTCGAAGTCAGAACGATCCGTCCGGATGCGCGTGCACGCGGCGAGAACCAGCCCTCTCCCCGCGGCGGCCCGGAAGCCGATAGATCCAGGAGCACACCGATGTCGTCGACAACCGACGCGGCCACGTCCGCCGCTTCGTCCACGCCTGCGCGCGTCGCCCCCAGGGAGCGCACCGCCAGGCCGACCAAGCGCCGAGCCGAGGGCCAGTGGGCGCTCGGCTACCGCGAACCGCTCAACGCCAACGAGCAGTCCAAGAAGGACGACAACCCGCTGAACGTCCGCGCCCGCATCGAGAACATCTACTCGAAGCAGGGTTTCGACAGCATCGACAAGGGCGACCTGCGCGGTCGGTTCCGCTGGTGGGGTCTCTACACCCAGCGCGAGCAAGGCTACGACGGCACGTTCACCGGTGACGAGAACATCGACCTGCTCGAAGCCAAGTACTTCATGATGCGCATCCGCTGCGACGCGGGCGCACTGAACCTCGAACAGTTCCGCACCCTCGCCGGGATCTCCCAGGAATTCGCTCGCGACACCGCCGACCTGTCGGACCGCGAGAACGTCCAGTACCACTGGATCGAGGTCGAGAACGTCCCCGAGATCTGGCGTCGCATCGAGGCAGTCGGCCTGAAGACCACCGAGGCGTGCGGCGACTGCCCGCGTGTCGTCCTCGGATCTCCTCTCGCCGGCGAAGCCGTGGACGAGGTACTGGACCCGACGTCCGCCATCGACGAGATCGTCGAGCGCTACATCGGCAAGCCCGAGTACTCCAACCTCCCGCGCAAGTTCAAGACGGCCATCTCCGGCCTGCAGGACGTGGTGCACGAGATCAACGACTGCGCCTTCATCGGAGTCAACCACCCCGAGCACGGACCGGGACTGGACCTCTGGGTCGGCGGCGGACTGTCGACCAACCCCATGCTCGCCCAGCGCGTCGGCGTGTGGGTGCCGCTCGAGGACGTGCCGGACGTCTGGGAAGGCGTCGTCTCCATCTTCCGCGACTACGGATACCGCCGCCTGCGCACCAAAGCTCGCCTGAAGTTCCTGATCAAGGACTGGGGAATCGAGAAGTTCCGTCAGGTGCTCGAGGACGAATACCTGCACCGCAAGCTGATCGACGGCCCGGCGCCGGAAAAGCCTGCCCGCCCCCGCGACCACGTCGGCGTCCAGAAACTCAAGAACGGGCTCAACGCAGTCGGCGTCGCGCCGATCGCCGGCCGCATCTCCGGAACGATCATGGCCAAGGTCGCCGACGCAGCCGAGAAGGCCGGATCGGATCGTCTGCGGTTCACTCCCTACCAGAAGCTGATCGTCCTCGACGTCCCCGACGACAAGCTCGAGCAGCTCATCTCGGACCTCGACGCACTCGGACTGCCTGCCCGGCCGTCGCACTGGCGCAAGAACCTGATGGCCTGCAGTGGAATCGAGTTCTGCAAGCTGTCCTTCGCTGAAACTCGTAAGCGCTCACAGGTTCTCGTTCCGGACCTCGAGGCTCGCCTCGAGGACATCAATGCCCAGCTCGACGTACCGGTCACGATCAACATCAACGGCTGCCCCAACTCGTGCGCGCGCTCCCAGATCGCCGACATCGGATTCAAGGGAATGCTCGTCGACGACGGTGCCGGGAATCAGGTCGAGGGATTCCAGGTTCACCTAGGAGGCAGTCTCGGTCTGGACAGTGCGTTCGGCCGGAAGCTGCGCCAGCACAAGGTGAACAGCACCGAACTCGGTGACTACATCGAGCGAGTGGTGCGGAATTTCGTGAAGCACAGAGGCGAAGGCGAGCGGTTCGCTCAGTGGGCCGTGCGAGCAGACGAGGCGGATTTGCGATGACTACCAGACTGGACCTGTCGGTCGATCAGCTGAAATCGATCGCCGAGCGCGGCGCGAGGGAGTTGGACGGCGCCAATGCCGTCGAGCTGCTCGAGTGGACCGAACGAGAGTTCGGCAACGACTACATCGTGGCGTCCAACATGCAGGACGCCGTTCTCGTTCACCTCGCCGCGCAGGTACACCCGAACGTCGACGTCTTGTTCCTCGACACCGGCTACCACTTCGCGGAAACCATCGGCACTCGTGACGCCGTCGAGGCCGTGTACGGCGTCAACGTCATCAATGCGCGTGCCGAACAGACCGTGGCGCAGCAGGATTCGACAGAAGGCAAAGACCTGTTCGCACGCGAACCCAACCGATGCTGCGCACTGCGCAAGGTGGCTCCGCTACGCAAGGAACTCGCCAACTACAGCGCCTGGGTCACCGGTATCCGACGCGTGGAGGCACCTACCCGCGCCAACGCGCCCCTCGTCTCGTTCGACGATGCATTCGGCCTGGTGAAGATCAATCCGATCGCTGCGTGGTCCGACGACGACATGCAGCGCTACATCGACGAACACTCCATCCTCGTCAATCCACTCGTCGACGAGGGATATCCATCGATCGGGTGCGCGCCGTGCACCGTCAAACCTGCCCCCGGCGCCGATCCGCGTAGCGGTCGGTGGGCCGGCAAGGCCAAGACCGAATGTGGGTTGCACGCCTCATGACCGTGAACACAGCAACGGATCGCCCCCGTGTCGACAGCGCGCGCTTCGACACTCTCGACGCACTCGAGTCCGAGGCAATCCACATCTTCCGCGAGGTCGCAGGGGAATTCGAACGCCCGGTGATTCTGTTCTCCGGCGGTAAGGACTCCACGGTCCTGCTGCACCTGGCGATCAAGGCCTTCTGGCCGGCGCCGCTGCCGTTCGCGCTTCTCCACGTGGACACCGGTCACAATCTGCAGGAGGTGCTGGACTTCCGCGACTACGTCGTCGCGAAGTACAACCTGCGCCTGCACGTCGCGAAGGTCGAGGACTACCTCGCCGACGGCCGCCTCACCGAGCGTCCCGACGGCATTCGCAACCCCTTGCAGACCGTTCCCCTGCTCGACGCCATCTCCGAGAACCGCTTCGACGCGGTCTTCGGCGGCGCACGTCGCGACGAAGAGCGCGCTCGCGCGAAGGAACGGATCTTCTCGCTGCGCAACGCATTCGGCCAGTGGGACCCGAAGAAGCAGCGCCCCGAGTTGTGGAACCTCTACAACGGCAAACACTCCCCCGGTGAGCAAGTGCGCGTCTTCCCCCTCAGCAACTTCACCGAACTCGACATCTGGCGCTACATAGCGCGGGACAACGTCGAACTGGCGAGCATCTACTACGCCCATCAGCGCCCGGTCTACCAGCGCGACGGCATGTGGATGACCCCGGGCGTGTGGGGCGGTCCGACGGAAGCCGAAGAGCTGCAGACACTGTCAGTGCGCTACCGCACCGTGGGCGACGGATCCACCACCGGCGCCGTCCTGTCCGACGCCGCGGACAACGAGGCCATCCTCGCGGAGGTGGCCGCGTCCCGCCTCACCGAACGTGGCGCCACCCGAGGCGACGACCGCGTCTCCGAGGCAGCCATGGAAGACCGCAAGCGCGAAGGATACTTCTGAGCATGTCCACATCTGGTTCGCAGCTTCTTCGCCTCGCCACCGCCGGTAGCGTCGACGACGGTAAATCGACACTCGTCGGACGGTTGCTGTACGACACGAAATCGGTGCTGGCAGACCAGATCGACGCCGTCACCCGGGCGTCGGTCGACCGTGGCCTGAGCACACCCGACCTGTCGCTACTGGTGGACGGCCTCCGAGCCGAACGCGAGCAGGGCATCACGATCGACGTCGCGTACCGCTACTTCGCCACGCCTGCACGGTCTTTCGTGCTCGCCGACACTCCCGGCCATGTTCAGTACACACGCAACACGGTGTCCGGTGCGTCGACGGCGCAGTTGGTGATTCTGCTGGTCGACGCCCGCAAAGGTGTCATCACACAAACTCGTCGTCACGCTGCTGTTCTGGCGCTCCTCGGTGTGCCGAAGCTGGTTCTCGCGGTCAACAAGATCGACCTCGTCGAGGATCCGGCTCAGGTGTTCGCGGACATCTCGGCCGAGTTCAACTCGCTCACATCGTCACTCGGATGGGCGTCGGAGGACGTCGTCGAGATTCCGGTGTCCGCGCTGCACGGTGACAACGTCGCGGTCCGGTCGACCAACACTCCGTACTACGACGGCCCCACGCTCATAGAGCACCTCGAATCCGTTCCCGTCGACGCCGAGCCCCATCGCGTCGGCCTGCGGTTCCCGGTGCAGTACGTCATCCGTCCACGGACGGCCGACTTCCCCGATTACCGCGGTTACGCGGGCCAGGTCGCGGCAGGAGCCGTCACCCCCGGGGACGAGGTGGTCGTGTTGCCTTCCGGAACCCGTACCACCGTCGAGCGAATCGACACGGCCGACGGAGAACTCGATTCCGCACACGCAGGGCGCAGCGTCACGCTGATCCTCGCCGACGACGTCGACGTCTCCCGAGGCGACACCATCGTCTCGCCGCAGGACGCTCCCGAGCCGATCGGCGAATTCGACGCCACCGTCTGCTGGCTCGCCGAGAAGCCCCTGCGTCCCGGTGCCCGCCTGCTGCTCAAGCACGGCACACGCACCACCCAGGCCATCGTCGGCACACTCGTCGAGAAGTTCGACGAGCAGAACCTCACGGCCGATCCTTCACCGGAATCGTTGGAGCTGAACGACATCGGACGCATCTCGGTGCGTGTCGCCGAGCCGATCGTCGCCGACGACTATGCCGTCAACCGGCACACGGGAAGCTTCCTGCTCATCGATCCCTCCGGCGGCAACACTCTTGCTGCCGGCCTCGTCGGCGACGCCCTGTCCGCGGTCGAGCTGGGGGAATCGGTACCGGCCTGACATGAGCGTCCTGATCGCCGTCGCCCACGGCAGTCGCGATCCGCGTTCCGCGGAAACCGTTGCTGCTGTGGTCGACGGCGTTCGACTTCGCCGTCCGGATCTGGACGTGCGGGTGGCGTATCTCGATCTGACCGAGCCTGCTGTCGGCACCGTCATCGGTGAGGTTGCGGCCGAGGGACATTCGTCCGCGGTCGTGGTTCCGCTCCTGCTCGGCAGCGCGTTCCATGCGCGCGTCGATCTTCCGGGCATACTCGACGCGGCGCGCGTCCGATACCCGTGGATGACGTTCACTCAGGCCGATGTACTCGGTGACGATTCGCGGCTGGTCGACGTGCTCCGCGCACGCGTACTGGGCACCGGCGTCGACCGTGACGACCCCGACGTCGCCGTTGCCGTCGCCGCCGTCGGATCCTCGGATTCGCTTGCAAATCGACGCACTCGCACGTTGGCGTCACGTCTTCTGGACGGAACCGAATGGTCGGGTGCGCAGGTCTGCTTCGCGACCGGGGTCGAATCCCCGCCTGCCGACGCCGTCGCGCGGCTGACAGCGGCGGGGCCCCGCCGAGTCGTCGTAGCCCCGTGGTTTCTCGCGCCGGGCTTGCTCATCGACAGAGTGTTCGGTGCGTTCGACAACTCGGCCCTACGTGCCGATGTGCTCGGCGACCACCCGCTCGTCGCGGACGTGGTGTCGTCCAGGTTCGACGAGGCACCGCGATATCAACCGAGAATCGACGAGTCCTCCACCGTCCGCCGGTAGGTGTAGAGCGTGGTGACCGCGCAGACGACGGTGGCGGCGATCAGCACCTGAGGGCCGGTGATGGCCAGGCTCATGATTCCGCCGACGAGAGCGCCGAGACTGAACGCTGCGTAGAGCAGGAAGTATTCGAGCCAGTCCTTGACCGATCCGCCGCTGATGTGACGCTCGATCCCCTGCCCCATCTTCACCAATGTTCCTGTGACGTAACTCAGCGGGATCGACACTTCACCATTCTTCACGAACGACGTGTTGAGCGCGCCCATTGCGAAGGAGATGAACAGGATCGGCACGAACTGCACCTGCGGAGCGCTCCATCCGCTCATCACGACGTCGACCACGGATGCGATCGCCAACGCGATGGTGGTGAGTACGGTTGCGCCGTGTGGATGATCGCGCCAGACGTGGCGCCGACACAGCGACGCGATGACGACGCCTGCGACGAACGTCAGGATCAGCAGAATCGCTGCAGCGGCCATGGCGTTCTCACCTCGGAAGAATCCGACCGCGCCGCGCTCGGTGTTTCCCGTCATGAACGTCACGAAGTATCCACCGGTGTTGGTGAACGCTGCGGCACCGACCAACCCGGCGAGGCCGGCGAGCACCCAGGACAGTCGGGCGTGAGAGCTGAACATTTCTCGCATGCACCCCGACGGTAGCGGGGCCTATCCCGAGGTTCCCGGTGGAATTCGTCACGGTGGGCGTAGCGGTGCGACCACGTCACGTGGAGATGCGATTATCACGGACTGCCGTTACAGTCCCGGCGCGCGTGCGCCGGGACCGTGACGCCATGGAGCCGAAATCCGTTGCTGCTAGCTGGAAGTGGCACTCTCCAGCGGATCCGTCTGCACGGCATCACCCGTCGGCGCGATCTCCGGGATCCTCGTCGCTCTGGCGTACACGGTTTCGCCGGGGTTCAGCTGCAGCGCTTCACTGTCGCCGCGGGTGATCTGCGCCGCGAACAATTCTCCGGTGGCCGCGTTCTGGAGTTCGACCTTCACCTCGAACCCGAGATGCACGACACGCTGGACGACGGCGCGCGTGACGCCTGCGGATTCGGCGGTCCCGTTCTCCTGAGCGAGAGCCAGCGACGGGTCTCGGCCGACCCGGATGTCGTGCGGGCGAACCAATTGACCGTTGAGCTTGGCAACCTGCCCGAGGAACGACATGACGAAATCGTTGCCCGGACGGTCGTAGAGATCCTCGGGCGAACCGACCTGTTCTATTCGCCCCTTGTTGAGAACGGCGATCCGGTCGGCGACGTCGAGCGCCTCTTCCTGATCGTGCGTCACCAAAACGGTGGTGACGTGCACTTCGTCGTGCAGCCGCCGCAGCCACGTGCGCAGGTCCTCACGGACCTTCGCGTCGAGTGCACCGAAGGGCTCGTCGAGAAGCAGGACCTGAGGGTCGACGGCAAGGGCCCGTGCCAATGCCATGCGCTGGCGTTGACCACCGGACAGCTGTGCAGGGAACCGAGTCTGGAAACCCGCCAGTCCGACGATCTCGAGCAGGTCGTCGACCTTGCGTTTGATCTCGTCCTTGGGACGCTTCCTGATCTTAAGACCGAACGCGACGTTGTCCCGGACGCTGAGATGCTTGAACGCGGCGTAGTGCTGGAAGACGAACCCGATCTCGCGCTTCTGAGGGCTGATCCACGTCACGTCCTGCCCACCGAGGATTACCTGGCCGGAGTCCAACTGTTCCAGACCAGCAATCGATCTCAGGAGCGTCGACTTGCCGGAACCGCTCGGCCCGAGCAGCGCGGTCAACGAACCCTTGGGGATGTCGATGCTGACGTTGTCGAGGGCCGCGAAGTCGCCGTAGTGCTTGTTGGCACCGATGACGGAGATCTCGATGTCGTCCGATTTCTGTACGGTCATTACTTCGTCCTCTTCTTGTCGAGGGTCGTCATCAGCAACAGCACGATGACGGCGATTGCCATGAGGAGAGTCGATGCCGCATAGGCGCCCTGCTGGTTGAAGTCCTCGTACCTCGAATGAACCAACAGCGTCAGGGTCTGAGAGATGCCGGGAAGGTTGGTGGACACCATGATCACAGCACCGAACTCACCGAGCGAACGTGCGACGGTCAACACGATCCCGTAGGTAAGACCCCAACGAATGGCGGGCAGGGTGATGCGCCAGAACGTCTGCAACGACGACGCACCCAACGTCGACGCGGCTTCTTCCTGCTCCTCGCCGATCTCGTACAGAACCGGCTCCACCTCGCGAACCACGAACGGCAGCGTCACGAAGATGGTCGCGATGACCATGCCTGGAAGCGCGAAGATGACCGTGAAACCCAGGGTTTCGAGTCCACCGAACCAACCGTTCGCACCCCACAACAGGATCAGTGCCACACCGATGACGACGGGTGACACCGCGAACGGAAGGTCGACAATCGCTTCGAGCACGCCTTTGCCGCGGAACCGACCGCGAACCAGAGCGAGCGCGGTGATGACACCGAAGACCACGTTCACCGGCACGACGATCGCCACGATCAGCAGCGACAGCTGCAAGGCGGATTGCGCTGCCGGAGTGGTGATCAACCCCCAGAACTCGAGGAAGCCGTTCTCGAACGTGCGGTACAGAATGGCACCGAGCGGGAACAGCACGAGGGCAGCGAGATACAGCAACGCAATCGACCGGAGCGACAGCTTGACCGGTAATCCGATCCTCATCGAATCTGCTCCTCACGACGTGCCAGGCGATTGCCGACGATGCGCAGGACGAACAGAACCACGAACGCGAAAGCAAGCAACACGACCGAGATCGCGGCGGCGTCGACGGTCTGGTCGTACTCGATCAACTCGCGAATGTACTGCGAGGCGATCTGCGTGTCGCCCGGAATGTTGCCACCGATCAGCACGACCGAGCCGAATTCACCGATGGCCCTAGCGAAGGCGAGTCCGGTTCCGGTCAGCACGGACGGGAGCAGAACCGGCAGAATGATCGACCTGAAGATCGTCCAGTTGTTCGCGCCCAACGACGCCGCAGCTTCCTCGACCTCTTGATCCAACTCGATCAACACGGGCTGCACGGCACGAACCACGAACGGCAGGGTGACGAACAGCAGTGCGACGACCACTGCGGGCTTGGTCGCGTTGAACACCAGGCCGACCGGGCTCGCCGGTCCGTACAGAGACAGCAGCACCAGGCTGGCCACGATGGTCGGCAGCGCGAACGGAAGGTCGATCAGCGCGTTCACGAAGCGCTTGCCCGGAAACTCGTCACGAACGAGAACCCACGCGATGAGCGTGCCGAACACCAGGTTGATGACGGCGGCCGCCGCCGAGACCTCCAACGTGACCTTGAACGTCGCGATCGCTCGAGGCTCGGTGACCGCGTCCCAGAAGCCGGCGAGGCCGTCGTCGAACGATTTGACGGTGAGCGCAGCGAGCGGCAGGAGCACGATGATGCTGAGCCACAGCACCGCGACGCCGAGACCGAACGGCCCGACGGACCCGGGACCTCGAAACTTTCTTCCCTTACGTTGCGACATGTCAGCTATTTGGTGCTGTCTTTGTAGATCGTCGTGATTGCACCGGTATCACCGAAGAGCTCGGAATCGACGACGTCCCACCCACCGAGATCGTCGATCGTGCGCAGGTTCTGCGGGGTGAAGAACTTGTCCGAGAATTCTGCAGCGATTTCCGGGTTGGTCGGACGGAAGCCGGACTCGGCCCAGATGCGCTGGCCTTCGTCGGTGTAGATGAAGTCGTTGAGTGCGTTTGCCTTCTCCAGCTGCGAACTCGTGTTGACGACCGCTACCGGGTTGTCGATTCGGAAGGTGTCGGCCACGTCGATGTGCTCGACGGGCTGTCCCTGCTCCTCGATCAGCAGCGCTTCGTTCTCGTAGCTCAACAGGACATCACCCTGCCCCTGCAGGAACGCCTCCGTTGCGGCGCGGCCCGATTCCGGCTGCACCGGGAAGTGCCCGGACACGAGCTGCTGGACGTAGTCGAGTCCGGCCTGCTTGTCCTGGCCGCCGTTGCTCTTGGCTGCGTAGGGAGCCAGAAGGTTCCACTTGGCGGAACCGGAGCTGAGGGGGCTCGGGCTGATCACCTGAACGTCGGGCTTCAGCAGATCGTCCCAGGTCTGAATGTTCTTGGGGTTGCCCTCGCGCACCACCAAGGTCACCACCGAACCGAAAGGCACACCGCCGTAGGCGTTCTCGTTCCAGCCCTCGTCGACTTTGCCTGCCTTCACGAGACGCGTGATGTCCGGCTCGACGGAGAAGTTCACGATGTCCGCCGGCGCGCCGTCGGCGACCTTGCGAGACTGATTACCCGAGGCACCGTAATCGGCGTTGATGGCGGTATCCCGGCCGTCCTCGGTGGCCTCGAATGCAGGCCCGATGGCATCCCACCCATTCTTCGGGACCGCGTACCCGACGAGAGTCAGTGTCGAACCGCTGCTCGACCCACCGTCGGCCCCGACGGTATCGCTCGACCCACCGCCGCACGCAGCGAGGACCAGAGTTCCCACAGCAGCGAAGGTGGTGAGCAGGTATCGAGAGTTGAGCCTCATCGAGAAGTGCCTTTCATCGAATGTGAATCTGATTTGTCGTTGACGGAATCCGTGGAGCAACCGAGGACCGCACACACCTGCTCGAATCATGCCCACCGGATAGCACGGTGAAGCGTCCTTCGGGCACGCGGGCGAGAACCCCGCACGGCGCAGCGCACGCTTCTCAGGCGCGGGGCAGTACGGACTGGGCAGGCGGCCGAATCAGGACGCGGATCGACAACAGTCGATATCCGCGACTGCAAGCATGCCGACCGCGATCAACGCCAGTTCATGGCGGACCTGGTACTCGGCAGCGGCAGACACGGACAGAAATCTAGCAGAGGAACCCGGCGGACTCTAATTGCGCGGGCACGCGTGCGATCACCTGGTCAGAAACCATGCCAGAACGACGAGTACGAGCAGTGCGATCAGGGCCAGCGTGACCCTCGACTTCGGCATCAATGACCTTCCGCGACGGGCGACTCGGACGCATCTTTCTCGGCACGCGCGTCACGTCCGAGGGCATGAAGGACAACAGCCAGAACTCGATCGAACACCCGAGCCAATCCCAGCGCGGCCGGAACTAAAACGAGCAGGACGACGAGCGACTGCGGCACGAACGGCAGCCCGGTGATCCACAGCTCGATCCCGTCCCACCACGTTGCCACTGCATGCACGAACCTCAGCCTAGAGGGCACGTGCGCCACGCCGAAAATCGCCACCGGTGGACGCCGGGCACCGGTGGCGTCGATGATTGAGCGATGACGGCCTTCGACGAACGTTCCACCGTGGTGCCCGTGCCCGACGATTCGATTCCCCGACCAGGCTCTCCCGACGGCGACGGCCTTGACCCGCAGGGAGTGTTGTCGAGTACCGAAGCGCCGGTGTCGACCATCACCACCGGCCGAAGCGCATTTCCTCCGATCGATGATTACGCGTTTCTCTCCGACTGCGAGACAACGTGCCTGATCGCTCGCAACGGCTCCGTCGAGTGGATGTGCGTTCCCCGTCCCGACTCCCCCAGCATTTTCGGTGCCGTTCTCGATCGGAGCGCCGGACACTTCCGCGTCGGCCCCTACGGCCAATCGGTTCCCGCCGCGCGCCGCTACCTGCCCGGTGGATTGATCGTCGAGACCACGTGGCAGACCGAGACGGGCTGGCTCGTCGTCCGTGATGCATTGGTGATGGGGCCCTGGCACAACACCGATCAACGCTCACGAACACACAAGCGGGCCCCGTCGGACTGGGATGCGGAACACATTCTGCTGCGCACCGTCAAGTGTGTCAGCGGCACCGTCGAACTCGAGATGAGTTGCGAGCCGGCGTTCGACTACCACCGCGCGCCCGCCCGCTGGGAGTACACGGGAAAGGTGTACGAGGAGGCGACGGCGACGTGCGAGGCCAGCTCGGTCGGTGACCAACCGACGTTGAAGCTCACCACCAACCTCCGGATCGGCATCGAGGGTCGCGAGGCGCGCGCACGCACCCGAATGACCGAGGGCGACAACATCTTCGTGGCACTGTCCTGGTCGGATCTGCCCGCACCGCAGACGTTCGAGGAAGCGGCGGACAAGATGTGGCGCACGTCCGAGTGCTGGCGCCAGTGGATCACCATCGGCCGCTTCCCCGATCACCCGTGGCGCGGCTACCTGCAGCGCAGCGCGCTCGCCCTGAAGGGGTTGACGTACGCACCCACCGGCGCCCTGCTGGCGGCGTCGACGACGTCGTTGCCGGAGACTCCTGGAGGAGAACGCAACTGGGACTATCGCTATGCGTGGGTACGCGATTCGACGTTCGCCCTGTGGGGGCTCTACACCCTCGGACTCGACCGTGAGGCGAACGACTTCTTCTCGTTCATGTCCGACGTGTCGATGACCGAGGACGGCAAAGCCAATCCGCTGCAGGTGATGTACGGCATCGGCGGCGAGAAGACGCTGGAGGAAAGCGAGCTGTCCCACCTGTCCGGGTACGACGGCGCAAAGCCGGTCCGAATCGGCAACGGTGCCTACAACCAGGAGCAGCACGACATCTGGGGCACCATGCTGGATTCGGTGTACCTGCACGTCAAGTCACGCGAACACGTTCCGGAGTCTCTGTGGCCGCTGCTCAAGCGTCAGGTCGAGGAGGCCATCGCCAACTGGCGGAAACCGGACCGCGGCATCTGGGAGGTGCGCGGCGAGCCGCAGCACTTCACCTCGTCGAAGGTGATGTGTTGGGTGGCGCTCGATCGGGGCGCGAAGCTCGCGTCCATCCACGGCGAGACCGACTACGCGGACCAGTGGAACGAGATCGCCGACGAGATCAAGGCCGACATTCTCGAACACGGCGTCGACGACCGCGGTGTGCTGACGCAGCGGTACGGACACGAGTCGCTCGATGCCTCCCTGCTGCTGGTTCCGCTGCTTCGCTTCCTCCCCGCGGACGATCATCGCGTGCGGGCAACGGTCCTGGCGATCGCCGACGAATTGACCGTCGACGGCTTGGTCCTGCGGTACATGGTGGACACCACCGACGACGGTCTGGAGGGCGAGGAGGGAACGTTCACCATCTGCTCGTTCTGGCTAGTGTCCGCGCTCGTCGAGATCGGTGAGCTCGCCCGCGCGAAGCACCTGTGCGAACGGTTGTTGGGGTACGCCAGCCCGCTCAAGCTCTACGCGGAGGAAATCGACGCGAGGTCGGGACGGCACCTGGGCAACTTCCCGCAGGCATTCACTCACCTGGCGCTGATCAACGCGGTCGTCCACGTGATCCGCGCGGAGGAAGCCCAGGCCGCCGGCCACTTCCAGCCGGCACACACCAACTGACGTGAGTGGAAATGTAGGCCCAGGCCTACATTTCCACGCACAACGACAGTGGTCGACTCACTGCAACTGGGTCGCCCATTCCGCCATCAGGTCCGTCGCCGACGCCGCGCGTGCGCGTCGGTGACCGGTTCCGGCCCACATCGACAGCGCCGACGGGTCCCCGGCTGCACCGGACTTCGCGCGCATCGGAGCGGTCAGGTAGTGCAGGTCCGGGTACGCGAGCGGGGCGTCACCGGAGTGATCTCGCATGAACTCGTTGACGATTCCGCGCGCGGGGCGTCCCGAGAATGCGCGGGTCACGGCGGTCTCTTCGGTGGCGGTCAGCTGCTCTCGGTGGACCGGTCGCGTTCCCGCTTCGGCCGTGTTCAGAAACGCCGTGCCCAGCTGAGCAGCGTGCGCCGCTCCGGATTTCAACAGCGGTGCAACGTCGTTGCCGTCCATCAGGCCGCCCGCAGCGATACGAGGCAGAGCGGACGCCCGCCGCACCACCTCGAGCAGCTCCGCCAACGGTTCCTCGGGAGCCGAGCCGTCGAAGCTTCCGCGGTGTCCACCGGCCTCGGGACCTTGGACGATCAGCGCGTCGACGCCGTTGGCCTCGGCTTCCTCGGCTTCGCGTGCGGAGGTCACCGTGCACCACACTTCGGTGCCGACCTCGTGGAGAGCGGCAACTTCCGCCGTGTCGAACGTCCCGAACGTACTCGACACGAGTGGAACCGGATACTGCACCAGCCAGCGGAACTTCTCCGGGTAGAAATCGTCACGCCTGGTCAGTTCACCGCGTGGAGCGTCGTACTTCTCCAGCCACGGTGCGATTCGATCGGCGTACGCGTCGACATCAGCACCGGAGGGGTCGTCGGGAAGGAACAGGTTGACGCCGAACAGGACCTCTCGCAGCGAATCCACCTTCGCCGCGAAAGCGTCCAGGTCGAGCAGTGCGCCGGCCAGCATGCCGAGGCCTCCGGCCCGCGAGACCGCGGCAGCCAGCTCAGGAGTGGACGGCCCGCCTGCCATCGGCGCACTGATGATCGGAATGGTCAGTTCGTTCAGGAGTCTCGTCGTCACACTCCGTGAAACTACTCCGTGACTATTTCTTGGGCTTGTCCGCCGACGACTCCGAGGACAGTGCAGCGACGAATGCTTCCTGCGGCACGTCCACGCGACCGATCGTCTTCATGCGCTTCTTGCCTTCCTTCTGCTTCTCGAGCAGTTTGCGCTTACGGCTGATGTCACCGCCGTAGCACTTGGCGAGAACGTCCTTACGGATCGCTCGAATGTTCTCGCGGGCAATGATTCTGGATCCGATCGCAGCCTGGATGGGCACCTCGAACTGCTGACGAGGAATCAGTTCCTTGAGTTTGGTCGTCATCTTGTTGCCGTACGCGGCTGCGGCGTCCTTGTGCACGATCGCCGAGAACGCGTCGACGGCCTCGCCCTGCAGCAGGATGTCGACCTTGACGAGCGCCGCACTCTGCTCGCCGACCTCCTCGTAGTCGAGGCTGGCGTAGCCGCGGGTGCGCGACTTCAGGATGTCGAAGAAGTCGAAGATGATCTCGGCCATGGGGATGGTGTAGCGGAGCTCGACACGCGTTTCGGACAGGTAGTCCATGCCGCCGAGCTCGCCACGCCTCCCCTGGCACAGTTCCATGATGGATCCGATGAACTCGCTCGGGGAGATGATGGTGCACTTGACCATCGGCTCGAACACGTCGCGTGTCTTGCCTTCCGGCCAGTACGACGGGTTGGTCACGATGTGCTCGGCGCCGTCCTCCATCTCCACTCGGTACACCACGTTGGGTGAGGTGGAGATCAGGTCCAGGTTGAACTCCCGCTCGAGACGCTCGCGGGTGATCTCCATGTGCAGCAGACCGAGGAAGCCGCAACGGAAACCGAAGCCGAGCGCCACGGACGTCTCGGGCTCGTAGGTCAGTGCTGCGTCGTTCAGCTGCAGCTTTTCGAGTGCATCGCGCAGGTCCGGATAGTCGGACCCGTCGAGGGGATAGAGCCCGGAGTACACCATCGGCCGCGGCTCGCGGTATCCGGTCAGAGGTTCCGTCGCGCCCTTGCGTGCCGTGGTGACGGTGTCACCGACCTTCGACTGACGCACATCCTTGACGCCCGTGATGAGGTACCCCACCTCGCCGACGCCCAGGCCCTTGGTCGCCTTCGGATCCGGCGACACGATGCCGACCTCGAGAAGCTCGTGTGTCGACCCCGTCGACATCATCGTGACCTTCTCACGAGGATTCAACGCACCATCGACGACACGAACATAGGTCACGACGCCGCGGTACGTGTCGTAGACGGAGTCGAAAATCATCGCGCGGGCCGGGCCGTCGGCGTCACCGACAGGAGCGGGCACCTGCTTGACGACCTCGTTCAGCAACTCCTCGACACCGACACCCGTCTTGCCCGACACGCGCAGGACGTCGTCCGGCTCGCAGCCGATGATGTGAGCGATCTCCGCGGCATAGCGATCCGGATCGGCAGCAGGCAGGTCGATCTTGTTGAGCACAGGAATGATCGTCAGCTCTTTGTCGAGCGCCAGGTACAGGTTCGCGAGCGTCTGAGCCTCGATACCCTGCGCTGCGTCGACGAGCAGAACAGCACCCTCACACGCCTCGAGAGCACGAGACACCTCGTACGTGAAGTCGACGTGACCAGGTGTGTCGATCAGGTGGAGAACGAACTCTTCACCATCGACGACCCACGGCAGGCGCACGTTCTGCGCCTTGATCGTGATGCCACGTTCACGCTCGATGTCCATGCGGTCGAGGTACTGAGCACGCATCGACCGATCGTCGACGACGCCCGTGAGCTGCAGCATCCGGTCAGCCAGCGTCGACTTGCCGTGGTCGATGTGGGCAATGATGCAGAAGTTCCTGATCCGTGCGGGGTCAGTGAACGTCGTGTCGGCGAAGCTGGGCACTCGTATCCTTTGCTGGCGTTTGCAAGAGAGAACCCGACTATCGTCCCACAGGCCCATTCCACAGGCTCCACTCCCGCCTGCCCCACCAAGGTCATTGCGCAGGCTCCACTCCCACCCGCCCCACCAAGGTCGTTCCGCAGGCTCCACTCCCGCCCGCCCATGTCCTGGCTCGACGGGTTCCGCGGGCCGGGTCGCTAAACTCGACGCTCATGGCGGGCAACTGGAGCAAATTGGGCAAGCAACTCGGGAAAATTGCGCTACGGGAGGGCCCGAGACTGTTTCGCCAATTGCAGAATTCCGGCGCCCTGCAGAAGGGCAAGGACGCGATTGCCGGGAACTCGTCGCCGGCACCCGGCCCCACGCCGGGTCGCCCGGTGGCGTCGAAGACCGTTCCGACGGCCCATCGAGCGCGTCGGGTCGAGTACTCCCCCGATCTCGACGGCAAGGCCGATCCCGGTGAGATCGTGTGGACGTGGGTCACGTACGAGGAGGATGCGAGTCAGGGCAAGGACCGCCCGGTGCTCGTCGTCGGCCGTGACGGACAGACCCTTCTCGGGTTGATGCTGTCCAGCCAGGACAAGCGCGACGGTGACCCGGATTGGGTGTCGATCGGGTCGGGGTCGTGGGATGCGGAAGGTCGGCCGAGTTGGATCAGGCTCGACCGTGTTCTCGACGTGCCGGAGAGCGGCATCCGGCGTGAGGGCGCCATCCTGGCCAAGGGAAAGTTCGACGCCGTCGCCGCCCGTCTGCGTAAGGATTACAGCTGGTCCTGACCGGCACGGTCAGGAGTCGAGCCTGTCGTACCGTCCGAACACTCCGCGGTACATCAGCGCGCCGAGCGCGCCGCCGATCAGAGGGAACACGATGAACACCCAGAGCTGACCGAGTGCGCCCGGTTGCCAGGGTGCGACGGCCAGGCTGCGAGCCGGGTTCACCGATGTGTTGTCGATCGGGATCGACACGAGGTGGATCACGACGAGAGTGAACCCGATCGACACTCCGGCGAGCGGAACATCGGAGATCTGATCGGTCGACGCGAGAACGACGAACACCAGCAGCGCCGTCAGAAGCACTTCGACGAGGATGGCCGCGCCGATGCCGTATCCGTTCTCGAGGATGCCTCCGAGGGGTCCCTCGATCGCCGACGGGCTGTGCGGGCCCCACCCGTTGGCGCCGAGACCGTTCACCGCACGGTCGTAGGAGGGCAGGCTGTTCGCGACAGCGAACAGCACGGCACCCGCGATCAGGGCGCCCACGATCTGCGCAACGATGTAGAGCGCCGCGGCCTTCGCAGTCAGCTTGCCCAGCAACGCCTGTCCGACGGTCACCGCCGGGTTGACGTGGCATCCCGATATCGGCCCGATCGCGTAGACCAGGAAGAGCAGCGTCAGGCCGAAGGCCAACGCCACACCGAGATTACCGACCTTGTCGCCGGCGAACACCGCCGTCCCGACGGCGGTGAACACGAGGACGAACGTGCCTATCGCCTCGGCCACGCATTTCTTCGTGTCCGAGATGACTTCCGGTTCGACGTACTCCTGTGCGGTCGACATTGCCCACCCCTGCTCGATAGGACTTCCCACCCTGCCGAGCAGTACGTTACGCCAGCCTTGTGATCTCCACCACAACATCGAGGGCAGTGGATCCGCCGCCCGAGAAGATGCCCTTCAGTGGTGGCACGTCCGCGTAGTCACGACCGAGACCGACCGAGACGTGTTGCTCGTTGACGGCGATGGCATTGGTGGGGTCGTATCCCCACCAGGCACCGGTCCACGCTTCGATCCAGGCGTGAGACTGCCCTTCCACCGACGCACCGATGACGGCATCCTTCTTGGGGTGCAGGTAGCCGGAGACGTAGCGGCTGGGAATCCCGAGGCTACGCAACAGGAGCAGCGTCAGGTGCGCGTAATCCTGGCAGACGCCTTTCTTCTCGGACCAGGCCTCGACCGCCGAGGTGTGTACGCCCGTGGTTCCCGGAACGTAGGACATCTCCTGGTTCACCCAGTTCGCGATCTCCACGACCGACTCCTGAGGCGGCAGCCCCTTGGAGAGCTTTTTCGCGATCGCCGCGAGCTGCCGATTCTTGGGAACGTAGACGGTGTTGTCGAGCACTTCGTTGAAGCGGTCGATCACGGGCTCGCTCGCGAGTTCCTCCCACGACGCGTTCTCCTCCGGCGCCAGGAACGGATCGGTTTCGACGACGGACGACCCCGTCACTTCCAGTTCCGTGTGCGGTGCGTGCAGATCGAAGGCGGTCACCGCCGTACCCCAGTAGTCGGTGTACCGGTAACTTCTGGTCACCGGATTGGTCTCGACCCGATTCAGAATGACGTTCTGGCGGTTGTCACTTCGCGGTGTCAGGCGCGCCTCGTTGTAGGACGACGTCACCGGAGCGTCGTATTGATAGCCCGTGGTGTGGACAACGCGCATACGCCAGCTCACAGTTCACCTTCCAATTGATCCTCGTACGTTCCCGACCCCGCATCCGTCCACGCGACCCAGGGCGCCGCGTGGAAGTACTGCTTCGAAATGGCCTCGCCCAACTCTCGGCACGTCTCCTGCAACGCCAGCAACCTGTCCTGCAGATCGTCCAACAGCGCTCCGGGACGGAGGAATTCGAGCTCACTACGCGCGCGGCCCAGTAGACGCTGCGCTTCGGCGCGCGCACCGACGCGGCTGTTCGGCTGATGGTCGAGCTGATCCAACGAGCGTTCCGCTTCGCTCAGCGCATAGAACACCGAACGCGGGAAAAGCCGGTCCAACAACATGAATTCGAGGACTCGCTGCGCGTCGAGCGCGCCGCGGTACGTGCGGAGGTACGTGTCGTGCGCGCCGGCCGCACGGAGCACGGTCACCCACGCCGGCGACGACGGCCGATCACCGGCACGCGAGAGCAGCAGGCGCACCACCATGTCGACGCGCTCCACCGACCGACCGAGGATGAGGAAGCGATATCCGTCGTCGTGGCTCAGCGTGGAATCGGCGAGCCCGGCGAACATCGCCGCTCGCTCCTCGATGTAACTGAAGAACTCGTGTGGTCCGGTGCGCTTCGACGCCCGGATGCGATCACCCAGTCCGTTGTAGGTGGTGTTGAGGCACTCCCACATCTCGGTGGACGTCACTTCCCTTGCGCCGCGGGCGTTTTCGCGAGCACCCGACAGGGAGTCGACGATCGAGCCGCGCCCTTCGCGGCTGAACGCGACCACCTCGGTCAACGACCATACGTCGAGCGACACGTCGGGTTCGTGCTGAAACCCCAGGACGCGCAGTAGAACACGCGAGATGTGATCGGGGTCGACCGTCGCGTCCTCGAGAAGCTGATGGACCGTGACGTCCAGGATTCGGGCCGTGTCGTCCGCCCGCTCGACGTACCGCCCGATCCAGTAGAGCGACTCTGCGTTACGCGCGAGCATCTAGCGTCCACCACCGTTCGAAAGCTGTTGTTGCTGCTGTTGTTGTTGCTGTTGCTGTTGCTGGTCCATCGTCAACTCCGGGCCCTGTTCGGCCCGAGGAGCCTCGGGCGGTTCGCTGACGATCTCCTCGCCGGCGAGTTCCTGCTCTTCCTGCGATGTTCGAGTTGCCAGAACCCAGGTGTCCTTGCTGCCGCCGCCCTGGCTGGAGTTGACCACGAGCGAGCCTTCGGGGAGAGCGACCCGCGTGAGTCCTCCCGGCAGCACCCAGACGTCGTCTCCGTCGTTGACCGCGAACGGCCGCAGATCGACGTGGCGAGGAACCAACCTTCCGCCGATCTTCGTCGGGACCGTGGACAACTGGACGACGGGTTGCGCGATCCAGCCGCGAGGATCCGCTCGGATCTTCTTGCTGATGGTCGACAGTTCCTTGGGCGACGCGTCGGGACCGAAGACGATTCCGTACCCGCCTGATCCCTCGACCGGTTTGATGACCAGTTCGTCCACCCGGTCCAGCACTTCCTCGCACTCGTCGTCGAGCCAGCACCGGAACGTGTCGACGTTCGCGAGAAGCGGCTTCTCGCCCAGGTAGTAGTCGATGATGGTCGGGACGTACGTGTACACCAGCTTGTCGTCGCCGACGCCGTTGCCGACGGCACTCGAGATGACGACGTTGCCTGCGCGGGCGGCGTTGACCAGTCCGGCGACGCCCAGGACCGAGTCCGGACGGAACTGCATCGGATCCAGGTAGTCGTCGTCGATGCGGCGGTAGATGACGTCGACCTGGCGCTCACCCTCCGTCGTACGCATGTAGACGACGTTGTCGCGGCAGAACAAGTCGCGGCCCTCGACCAGTTCGACACCCATGAGACGGGCGAGCAGCGAGTGCTCGAAGTACGCGGAGTTCGCGACACCCGGCGTGAGGACGACCACTGTCGGGTCGGCTTCGTTGAGCGCTGCGGAGGCGCGTAGCGCTCGGAGCAGATGCGAGGCGTAGTCACCGACGGCGCGCACGCGGTGCGTGGCGAAGAGATCGGGGAACACCCGCGCCATGGTGCGGCGATTCTCCATGACGTAGGACACACCGGAGGGCGACCTCAGGTTGTCCTCCAGTACGCGGAAGGTGCCCTGGGCGTCGCGAATCAAGTCGATACCGGCGACGTGAATGCGTACGCCGTTGGGCGGGACGATGCCCACTGCCTCACGGTGGAAGTGCTCACAGGAGGTGACCAGACGCTTCGGTACGACGCCGTCGCGCAGGATCTCCTGGTCTCCGTAGATGTCGGCCAGGAACATCTCCAGCGCCCGGACGCGCTGCTTGATGCCACGTTCGAGGCGCGACCACTCGCCTGCGGCGATGACGCGCGGAACCTGATCGAGGGGGAAGGGGCGTTCCTGTCCCGAGAGGGAGAACGTGATGCCCTGGTCGACGAACGCGCGACCGAGTGCATCGGAGCGCGCGTCGAGGTCCGCTGAGCTCGACGGTTCGAGTGCGGTGTGAATGCCCTTGTAGGGAGTTCGGGTCTTGCCGTCCGGGTCGAACATCTCGTCGAAGGCCAAACCGTATTTTCCTACGTCGGAGTAGCCACCGAAGACGCCGTCCACTTCCGGTTTCTCGCGAGCTGCCGACTTGGATTTGCTTGGCTTGGCCTTGTCTTGGGCAGTGGCTGCAGATCGCGGGCTCATCTCGGCAATGTTGCTACAGAGGCAGGAGATAAGCGCGCCGGACGCGTTAATTTCTGGAAACGCACAACACTTAGGCTGTCAACACGGAGGCCGAATTGGGTTCTGCCGTCGGTGCTGGTATTCTCGATCTTCGGCGCTGGGCTTCACAGCTCGGCAGCAGACTTCGGGCATTCCAGCATGGACCGCCCTGACCGGAATACCGACGAAGACAGAAGGATTTTACGCGTGGCCAACATCAAGTCCCAGAAGAAGCGGATTCTCACCAACGAGCGCAACCGTCTGCGCAACCAGTCGGTGAAGTCCTCGCTGCGGACGATCATTCGCTCCTTCCGCGCCGCTGAGGCCGAGGGCGACAAGGACAAGGCTTCCGCCATCCTCGTCAGCGCAGGTCGCCAGCTGGACAAGGCAGCCAGCAAGGGTGTCATCCACAAGAACCAGGCAGCCAACAAGAAGTCGGCTCTGGCTCTGGCAGTCAACAAGCTCTGATTTTCTCGTCGAAAGAACCCGCTCGGTCTTCACCGAGCGGGTTTTTCGCGTTCGCGTGACTCTTACCGCGCACTGAGTGTGGCTACCTCCGACACTGCGCTCTCCACTGCGTAATCCGCGTCGGCGGCCTGGCCTTTCACGTCGGCGTTGAGCTTCGACACCACCTGGAGTGCATGCCCGATGGACGCACCGGTCCAGCCGCGTGCTTGTGCTTGCGCCTTCTTGATCTTCCACGGCGGCATCCCCAGTTCCCCTGCCATCTTGAACGGGTCACCTCGACCTGCCGACCCGACGAGTGCAATGGTTCGAACGGCATCGGCCAGCGCGTCGGCCAACAGAACATGGGGCACGCCGCGATGCATGGCCCACCTCAACGCCTCGAGGGCGCCGGGAACGTCTCCGCCGACGGCTTTCTCTGCGACCTCGAACCCGGATACCTCGGCCTTGCCCGAGTAGTAGCGGCGGACCGCGTCGACGTCGACCTTGCCCGCGGTGTCCGCGATGAGCTGCGAGCACGCGGCCGCGAGTTCACGAAGGTCGGAACCGACGGCCTCCACGACCGCGTCCACGACATCCTGGTTCACCCGTACCTGGGCCGTGCCGAACTCGCGCTTCACGAAATCCGACCTCTCCGAGGCCTTGGTCAGCTTTGCGCATTCGTGGACGACGGCACCGGACTTCTGCAGCGACCCGACCATCGCCTTGGCCCTGCCGCCGCCGGAGTGCATGATCACCAGGACGGCGCCTTCGGGCGGATCGGCCGCCGCATCCAGGACCAGCGTGACGGCATCCTTGCCTGCCTCGGCGGCTGCTTCGAGCACGACCACGCGGTCCTCGGCGAACAGCGACGGGCTGAGAAGTTCGGCAAGTTCCGGTCCACTTGCGTCACCTGCCCGCAGCTTGGTGACGGGAACATCGTCCCCCTCGGGGGCGGACTTCTTGACCGACGAGACGATCGACGCCACTGCCCGGTCCATGAGCAGTTCCTCGTCACCGAGAACGAGATGCAGAGGTTCCACCGGGCTGTTCGCATTCACACCGACGATCGTGCCATGTGGGTCCGACGCAGTTCACCTCCACCTGCCGCGACGGGGGTTCCGTCTTCACACCGACCAGACGATCCACAGGATCGACGCCGCGGCCCCCACTCCCCCGATCACCCACCGCACGAATCGAATCCTCAGAGAGCAGACGATTGCGGCCGTCGCGGCCACGACGATCGCCACACCCCCTGCGCCGCTGGAAGTTCCGATGCTCGCGCCAGGGACGGATCCCGCGCGTTCGGCAACCAGGACCAACCACGCCAGCGGCGCGTCGGTGAGTCTCAACACCAGGGACGCCGGTCCCGAGGCCCACGGCGCCAATGCGGCAGCGACGACGCCGACGACGGTGATCGGCGCCACGACGGGTGCGACGGCCATGTTCGCGGCGATTCCGACGACCGACAGGGTTCCGGACATGCCCGCGACGATCGGTGCGGTCACCGCATGTGCCGCCGACGCGACCGCGACGATCTCCGCGGCGCCGCGTCCCCAACCGTGGCGGCGCAGCCAATCCACCCACACCGGCGCCACCACGACCAGTCCTGCGGTTGCGGCCACCGACAGCGCGAATCCGACGTCGACCGCGAGTTGAGGGAGCCACACCAGCAATCCGAGGACGGCCGTACACAACGCGGGGACCGCTTGCCTACGTCGGCCGGTCACGAGGGCGAGCAAACCCACAGCGCCCATGACGGCTGCACGCAGCACGCTCGGCGACGGTCTCGCGACGACGACGAACGCGACGAGAACCACCGCGCAGATCAGCACCGTGGTCCTGGGACCGAGCGCCGCCGCACGGGTGAGCAACAGAACCGCACCGAGAAGAATCGCGAAGTTCGCACCCGACACCGCAGTCAGATGAGTCAGTCCGGCTGCGCGAAAGTCGGTTTCGACGTCCTCGGGCAGCGTGGAGACATCACCGACCACCAGCCCGGGAAGCACACCTGCGCGATCGGCAGGGAGAGCGTCCGCGGCGGCGGACGACAGCGAGGTCCGGACGGACGACGCCGCGCGGGCGACGGTTCCCGGCGGCTGGACGTGCAGGGGTGGTCCGTTCACACGGACGACCGCGAGTGTCAGGTTGCGCCTGGTCGGTTCCGCCAATCGACCTCTCACCAGCACCTGTTGGCCGGGCACCAGATGGGCCCATCCGTCCGAGGGCGCGAGCACCGTCAGCCGGCCACCCAATTCGATCGGTGTGCCCGCGAGGTCGATCCGTCGGAGCTCCACGGCGATCGTCACCATCGGCGGTCCGGGCGAACGTGACCGTCGGGGATCCTCCACGACGGACCCTGCGGCGCTGATCCAGGCGCGGTCCTGTACCGCCGCGGTTACCGGACTGGACTCGAACACCGCGGCGTGTACGGCCGCTGCGCCTGCGTAGCAGCACGAGACGACGGACATCGCGATCAACCCGGACGCTGCCGCGCCGAGCCGCGCCCGGCAGCACAGCACAACGGCCACCACGACACCCGAGATCACCGCCATCACGGCGGCGAGAACCGACCCACCGAGAACGCCGACGAGGGTCGCACCCCATCCCGCTGCTGCCGCAGGCACCAGGCGCACGTCGTGTGCTCGGATCTGCGGTTCGGTCATACCGTCACCTGGGTTCGGAGCTTCTCGAGTCGCACCGGGCCGATACCGTCGACCTCCGCCAATTGCCCTACGTCGCCGAATTTTCCATTGACCTCCCGCCACGCGACGATGTTGGCCGCAGTGACCGGGCCCACGCCGTCGAGGGCGTCGAGCTCGGCAAGGGTCGCGGTGTTGAGGTTCACCAGTGCCGTGGAACCGGCAGCTGGATTCTCCGCAGAACCCGGCTGGGCGGCGGTGTCTGGGTCGTTCGAGGAACCGGGTCCGGGCGGCGCAGCCGAATCTCGTACGGTGCCACTGACTACCGGTCTACCTTCCGGAGGAAGAACGCCGACGACGATCTGCTCACCGTCGGCCACCTTGGCGGCGAGGTTGAGCGCCAACATGTCCGCACCGTCCAGGACTCCACCGGCCGCAGCGATCGCGTCCGCCACACGGGCACCGGGCGGCAAGTCGACCAACCCGGACGACACGACGAGCCCGACGACGCTGACCACGATGCGCGTCGGGGGCTCGGGCACCGATGGCTCCGTCGCACTCGGTGGTGTGACGGACGATTCCGTCACCGACTGCACGACGGGAAGGGCCGGTACCGGTGCGACTGCCGGCGAGTCCCGCAGCATCGCGTATCCGGCGACGAGCAGCACGATGAAACCGACACCGCACAGTCCGAGGAGACCGGCGCGCCCGGGATCCACGCGAGCTCCACGCCACCGCTCCGGAAGATACGCGGACAGAGCGGAGTCGCGACCGTCGTCGACACCGAACCCGTCCGGTCCCTCCCGTACCGCGATGTCGGAGTCGTCGGTGTGCTCGGGGTCGCCGGCGTTGCGATCGGCTCGAACGGCCTCCCGAGAGATGGGCCGTGCCCGCGGCGATGACATGGGAGGTGACGGTAGCGAGGCCGGCGACCCCATCGAGCCGCGAAACCCAGGTCGTGAATTGCCCTGTGGACAACCCAGCGCCTGTGGACAGGCCCACACCCCGAGGCGGTCCGACGACGGCTACTGCGCGACGACTACCCCGACCGCGCCGGGCCCGACGTGCGCTCCGAGAACAGCACCGAAGGGCACCACATCGATGTCGATCGGGTGCGCGATGCGCTCGCGCAGCATGGACACCACCGTGTCGGCACGGTCCGGGCAGAGCATGTGGTGCACCGTCATGGCGAGTTCGTCGTCCCCCGAGCCGGCGGCGCCCTCGGCCACCCTCGAAGCAGCGTCGACGAGCTTGCCCAGCGCTTTCGTCGAGGTGCGTGCCTTCTCGCCCAGTACCAGTTTTCCGTCGGTGAGGTGCAGCACCGGTTTCATCGCGAGTGCGGTACCGAGCAGTGCTGCGGCAGCACCGATTCTGCCGCCGCGACGAAGATGGTCGAGACGATCGACGACGATGAAGCTGCTCGTTCTCGCCGACATCGACGCCGCGGTGTCGTACACATCGTCGAGACCGTCACCGTTCGCGGCCGAGCGCGCTGCGGCGAGCACCGCATAGCCGAGCCCCATGCCTGCGGAGGCCGAATCGACCACGCGAACTCGATCGCCGACGGCCGCTGCAGCCTGACGCGCAGCCTCCCACGTGCTCGACAGTCCGCGCGAGATGTGCACGGCCACAACCCCGTCACCGCCACTGCGATCGAGGGCGTCCGCGTAGAGGTCGGTCAGCTCGGACGGCGACGCTCCGGCTGTCGTCACCGGGCCCTGCGCGGCGAAGTCCTCGGGGATTGTGTCGACGCCCTCCCGCAGGTCGACGCCGTCGACGAACACATGAAGCGGTGCCACCGCGATTGCCGAACCACCGCGTTCGGGGCCGATGCAGGCCGACGAGTCGGTCACCACGACGACCGTCACGCCGGTGCGCTCCGATCGGGTGTGACCGTTCTCAGCACCGAAAGCATGGCGGCGGCGACCTGTACGTGGGCGTCCCAGCCCCAGTGAATTCCGTCCGGGTTCGCCTGTCCGGAGTCGATGTTCGCTCGTACGGCGGCGGCAAGATCCACGAGCGGGACACCGGTGCTCGAACTCCACTGCCGCAGAGCCTTTTCCGCCGCCGGACGCCCGGAGTGAACCCGGCCGTAGGCCTCGGAGCGGTGCACGGAAGGAAGCGTCCCGACGACCGGTAGATCCGGGCGGACGTAGGCCAGCGCGGCACGCGACTGTTCCAGATAGTCGACGCTGAGTTTGGGCGGCAGAGCGACCGGCCACCCGAGGTGCGCGAGTCGCGGCTGCGCCCACTGGTATCCGGTTCGAACGATCCTGCGAAGCGCGGGCGGGCGAATGTATCGAATCTGCTCACGGAACGCCGTCGGCATGGGCGACGGCAGCGAGTCCATTCCACCGACACCGAACACGACGGCGCCGGCCTTGGGGATCGCGGCCCACACCCGTGGATCCTGGGTCAGCGCCCACCACGCGTCCCGGCTCGTCCAGCCGATCCGAGCGACCAGCTCTACCGTCCAACCCAGCTCGGCGGCAACGATATTCGGCCAGATTCGAGGATTGTCGACGGGCAGTCCGCCTTCGGGCCCGTAGTAACTCAGCGAGTCCGCCAGCACCAACAGAACGGGGGCGGGAGCGTCAGAGGACGTCACTGGCCACCCGTGCCGACGCATTCCACACGTCGAGGCGCCAGCCGAGATTCTCGCCCTCTCCGTGGCTGCTCAACTGCACCCAACTCGTGTTGGACAGTCCGCCGAGGACCGGCCACCGGTCCACCGGCAGGTCCAGCAGCGCCGCGGTCAGGGCGGCGATCTGACCGCCGTGAGCGACGAGGACGACGGGTGCGTTCGCCCCGTCGGCTCCCCACTCCGGTAGATCTGCGACGAGTTCCTGCACGACGGGCAAGCTGCGGCGCGCGACGTCGATGCGGCTTTCGCCTCCTGGAGGTGACATCGTCGCGTCGGCGCGCCATGCGGCCCGAGCCCCGGGCGCGACGGCGTCGACATCGAGGTGGGTCAGACCCTGCCATTCGCCGAGGTGCGTCTCCCGGAGTCGCTGATCGGTGTCGACGACTACGTCCGACGCGTCACCGAGCGCAACCGCGGTGTCGTAGGCGCGTCGCAGGTCGGAGGACACGATGCGGAGCGGTGAACGGGTCGCGAGTTCTGCGGCCGCGGTCTTGGCCTGGGATCGTCCGAGTTCGGTGAGGTCGGTGTCCAGCTGTCCCTGCATCCGGTCGCCTGCGTTGTACTCGGTCTGACCGTGGCGCAGCAGGATCAGCTGCCGTTTCGTCGGTTCGGTCACTGCTCAGGAATCCGAACCGTCGTCGCCTGCTGTCTCGGACGTCTCGGGACGCTCGCCGAGCCCGGGGACCTCGATGCTGGGGCAGTCCTTCCACAGTCGCTCGAGGGCGTAGAAGTTCCGCTCGTCGTTGTGCTGCACGTGCACGACGACGTCGACGTAGTCCAGCAGGGCCCAACGGCCTTCCCTGGTTCCTTCTTTGCGGACGGGCTTGAAGCCTTCTTCGCGGAGCTTGTCCTCGATGTTCTCGACGATCGCGTTGACCTGGCGCTCGTTGGGCGCCGAGGCGATGACGAAGCAGTCGGTGATGACCAACTGCTCCGAGACGTCGAGAACCACGACGTCGCTCGCCAGCTTGTCGTCGGCCGCGAGTGCCGCAATACGTGCGATCGAGGTGGCCTGGTCTGTAGCAGTCACTTAACTTGTCTCCCGTTGTGTGGAACTCGAGTGTGTCGAACCGGCTTGTGTCTTCTGGGGGGCAGGCTCCGACATGGTGACGGAGCCGTCGAGGCGCTGTTCGCCTCGTGGTCGGTAGAGGTTGCGCTTGGAGATGTACTGGACCACGCCGTCCGGAACCAGGTACCAGACCGGGCGATTCTCGCTGGCGCGTAGTCGGCATTCGGTGGAGCTGATCGCGAGGGCCGGGATCTCGATCAGCGTCAGGGCGTCCTTCGGCAGGTCTTGGAGATGATCCGCCAGGTGCTCGACACCCAGTTCGAAGCCCGGCCTCGATACTCCGACGAATTTGGCGAGCTCGAACAGTTCCTCCCAGTTCTGCCAGGTGAGGATGCTTTCCAGGGCGTCGGCGCCGGTGATGAAGTACAACTCGGCGCTGGGATGCTGCTCGCGCAGGTCACGAAGTGTGTCCACCGTGTAGGTGAGTTTCTCGCGGTCCACGTCGACGCGACTGACCGAGAACCGTGGATTCGACGCCGTCGCGATGACCGTCATGAGATAGCGATCCTCGGCCGGGCTGACGGCTTTGCCTTCCTTCTGCCACGGTGTACCCGTCGGGACGAAGATGACCTCGTCGAGGCCGAAGCTGTTGGCGACCTCGCTCGCTGCCACGAGGTGGCCGTGGTGGATGGGATCGAACGTTCCGCCCATCACTCCCAGCCTGCGAACTACGTCGGGTTGTCGGTGCACGATTGACGAGCTTACTTGCCGTGCTCAGACGGGAAGGAGTCGCGAGACGATGTCGCTCAGCTGCTGTGCCGATCGGCACTCGTACATTCCGATCACGTCGCTGTACACCTTCGCCGCGGAGTCGCCGGTCCCCCACTGACCCTTCGGTTCCGGATTGAGCCAGTACGCGTGTTTGGCCACCGCAACCGTTCGTGCCAGTGCGTCGAGCTTCGGATCCCGATAGTTCGTGCGGCCGTCGCCCAGGACGAGCACCGAGGTTCGAGAGGTGACGGTGTGCGCGTACTTGTCGTCGAACGTCTCGAACGCGTTGCCGTAGTCGGAGTGGCCGTCGTAGGTGATCAGCTCGGATTCCCGCATGATCCGGGACATGGCAGCTCCCAGGTCGCTTCCGGTGTCGAAGAATCGAGTCACCTCGTCCGTCGAGTCGATGAACGCGAACACGCGTACCCGCGAGAACTGCTCCCGCAGCGCGTGGACGAGCAACAACGTGAAGTGGCTGAAGCCTGCAACGGAACCGGAGACGTCGCACAGCACGACGAGCTCGGGACGCGCTCGCCTGGGCTTGCGCTGCACGAGATCGATGGGTACGCCTCCGGTGGACATCGATTTTCTGAGCGTCCGACGGAGATCGATCGAGCCGCGCGTGCTGCGCTGCCGTCTCGCGGCGAGGCGGCTCGCCAGCAGCCGCGCAAGTGGCGCGACGCTCCGCTTCAGGGCGACCATCTCGGTGTCCGACGCTCGGAGGAAGTCGACTTCCTCGGCGAGCTTGGGAACGCCGTAGCTCGCGACGCGTTCCTTGCCGAGGCGCTCGGCGGCGCGGCGGCGAGTCTCCTTGTCCACCATTTTCTTCAGGTCGGCGATGCGCTGAGCGGCCGTCCGCTTCGCGACCTCGTCCTCGTACGATCCCGCGGACCGGTTCGACCCTGTCTCGGCGTTGCCGAGCAATCCTTCGAGTATCCGGCTGAGCAATGTGTCCGGAGCGACGTCCCGGAGAGCCTGGTACGCCGAGAACGACGGTCCGTTCGCCGATTTGTACTGGCCGAGCTCCTCGACCATCTGCGCAGCGAGCATCTCGGTCAGGCCGATCGCCTCCTCGCTGCCGTCGACGAGCAGGTCGGTGATGAGTTCGCGGAGTGCGATGAAATCGACGTCTCCGTCGGGTGTGCGCGGAAGGGCGGTGTCTATCCGGCCGGAGTCGCGTTGCCCGGTAGCAGCAGGGAACCACAGGTCGAACAACGCGTCGTAGGTGTCGCGGTGCGTGGGCCGCCGCAACAGCGCGCAGGCCAGCCCTTCACGGAGCGCTTCGCGATCGAGCAGATCCAGAACCGCGAGCACGTGCCCCGCGTCCACGGTCTCCGACGGCCCGACGGATATGCCGCGTTTCCGCAGCGCCTCGACGAAGTCGACGAGGTGGCCGGGAAGCCCGTGCGGTGCAAGCATGTCAGTTCAACCGGAGCTCGGCCGCGGCCTTGTCCTGATCGGACCGGTGCTTGAGCACGACCCCGAGCGTGGCACGGACCGCGTCGTCGTCGAGTGTGTCCATGCCGAGCGCGAGCAGGGTACGTCCCCAGTCGATCGTCTCCGCTACCGACGGCAACTTCTTGAGTTGCATCGCCCGCATGACGCGCACGACGCGCACCAGCTGCTCGGCGATGGCCTCGGGGAGCTCGGGTACACGGCTCGCGAGGATCTTGCGTTCGAGATCGGCATCCGGAAAATCGAGATGCAGGAACAGGCAGCGCCGCTTCAGGGCCTCGGACAGCTCACGGGTGGCGTTGGAGGTGAGGACCGTGAACGGTCGCCGCACCGCCGTGATGGTGCCGAGTTCGGGGATGGTGACGGCGAAGTCACTGAGCACCTCGAGAAGCAGGCCCTCGATCTCGACGTCGGCCTTGTCCGTTTCGTCGATCAACAGCACCGTCGGATCCTCGCGGCGGATGGCCTGGAGAAGTGGGCGGGCCAGCAGGAATTCCTCGGAGAACACATCCAGCTTGGTCTCGTCCCAGCCGGCGGACCCGGTGGTGCTGGATTGGATGCGGAGGATCTGCTTGGCGTGGTTCCACTCGTACAGCGCACGGGCCTCGTCGACGCCTTCGTAGCACTGCAGACGCACCAGTTCTGCGCCCGCTGTCTGCGCGACGGCCCGCGCGAGCTCTGTCTTGCCCACGCCCGCCGGTCCCTCGATGAGAAGCGGCTTACCGAGCCGGTCCGCGAGAAACACCGACGTCGCCGTCGCCTTGTTCGCGAGGTATCCCGTCTCGGCGAGCTTGGTCACGACGTCGCCGACGCTCGCGAACAAAGGTGGTGTCGTCGGTAATGCTCGATCCACGGTCAATCCTCTCGGGTTCTGCTTCGGGACCTCGGTCACTCCGGGCACGATCAGACCGGTCGGGTGTGCCCCTCGCCCCAGACGATCCACTTGGTCGACGTGAGCTCCGGAAGACCCATCGGGCCTCGGGCGTGCAACTTCTGGGTGGAGATGCCGATTTCGGCGCCGAAGCCGAACTGCTCTCCATCGGTGAAGGCAGTCGACGCATTCACCATGACGGCAGCGGCGTCGACTCGCGTCGTGAACTCGCGTGCGGCACCGAGGTCTGCGGTGACGATGGCCTCCGTGTGTCCGGTGCCGTAGGTGTCGATGTGCGAGATCGCGGCGTCGATTCCGTCGACGACCTTCAACGCGACGTCGAGAGACAGGTACTCCTCGGACCAGTCCTTCTCCGTCGCGGGCACCAATCCGGGCAGGTCACCGTGCACGACGACACTGTGCGCCTGGAATGCCTGCAGCAGACGCGGAACCGCGACGTCCGCAATCGATTGGTCGACCAGAATGGTTTCCGCCGCATTGCACACGCTGACGCGTCGAGTCTTGGAGTTCAGGGCGATCTTCTCCGCGGTATCGAGGTCCGCGGCCGAGTGCACGTAGATGTGGCAGTTGCCGACACCGGTCTCGATCGTCGGCACCGTCGCATCACGAACGACTGCCGAGATCAGTCCGGCTCCGCCGCGCGGAATGACGACGTCGACGAGGCCGCGGGCCTGGATCAGGTGGGTGACCGTGGAGCGATCGGAGCTACGCAGAAGCTGCACCGCGTCGACGGGTAGTCCGCCGGCTGCGAGCGAGCCCCCGATAGCGTCGACGAGAGCGGCGTTGGATCGTGCCGCGGAGGAGGATCCCCTCAGCAGCGCGGCGTTACCGGACTTGAAGGCAAGACCGAAGGCGTCGACCGTCACGTTCGGCCGCGCTTCGTAGACCATTCCGACGACGCCCAGCGGAACGCGCTGTTGACGAATCTCCAGACCGTTCGGCAGCGTCGAGCCCCGAACGACCTCCCCGACCGGGTCCGGTAGGCCGGCGACCTGGCGCAGACCGGCGGCGATTCCGTCGATGCGAGCGTCGGTCAACCTCAGGCGATCGAGCAGACCCTCGTCGGTGCCGGCGGCACGTGCGGCCTCGACGTCCGCAGTGTTGGCTTCGATGACCTGTGGAGCTGCGGCGAGCACTGCGTCCGCCGCTGCATGGAGCGCAGCATCCTTCTCGGCGGTGGTGAGGAGGGCCAGGGTGCGGGAGGCGATCCTCGCTCGCTTGGCCGCGGCATGAACGAGTTCACGCTCGTCCACCTGTTCGTGGGTGGGTGCTGCAGTCATGCACTACACACTAACCGTCCTGCACGGACGTTCCTGCAGTCGGTGAGTCGGCGCAACGGAGTCGGGAATGACGACGCCGTCGCGTCGGTTGCCACGCTTCGAGGGTCTGCACTTCGACCGGCAGCCCGTCTCGTGAACGACGAAGGAGAAACCTTTGAGCGCCTTGTTCGAGCCCCTGACCCTGCGGGGCGTCACGTTCCCGAACCGTGTGTGGATGGCGCCGATGTGTCAGTACTCCGCGGCAAAGGAGGGTGGCGACGTCGGAGTCCCTCACGATTGGCACCGCACGCACCTGGTCAGTCGTGCCATCGGCGGCGTCGGGCTCGTCCTCACCGAAGCCTCCGCCGTGAGCCCGGAAGGCCGTATCAGCCCGGCCGACCTCGGGATCTGGAACGACCGCCAGGCCGACGCATTCGCGGACATCGTGTCGCAGATCCACTCCTTCGGATCGGTAGCCGGCATCCAGCTCGCGCACGCCGGGCGCAAGGCGTCGACGACCGAGCCGTGGGCCGGTGGCGAGTCGATCCCAGCCGACGAACCGCTCGGCTGGACGACAGTCGGGCCGAGTGCACTCGCCTTCGGCGACTACTCGACGCCGGTGGAAGCAACCACCGAGGACATCGCCGGCATCGTCGCGGACTTCGCCGCCGCTGCCGAGCGGAGCCTTCGCGCCGGATTCGAGGTCGTCGAAATCCACGCAGCGCACGGATACCTCATCCACCAATTCCTGTCTGCCGCCAGCAACAAGCGCACCGACGAGTACGGCGGCGACTTCGCCGGACGTACGCGCCTGCTCCTCGAGGTCGTCGACGCGGTACGCGCGGTGTGGCCGGCGGATCTGCCCGTGTTCGTTCGTGTGTCCGCTACCGACTGGCTCGGCGACGACGAAGGGCTGGAGGCTCCGAGCTGGACTGCGGATCAGACCGTCGCGCTCGTTCAGCTGCTGCAGGATCACGGCGTCGATTTGATCGACGTATCGAGCGGCGGAAACGTACGCGCTCACATTCCCGTCGGTCCGGGGTATCAGGTGCCTTTCGCGAAGCGGGTCCAGAACGAGACGACCATCCCGGCTGCTGCGGTGGGGCTCATCACCGAGCCGAAGCAGGCCGAGGACATCGTGTCCACCGGTGAAGCAACAGCGGTTCTGTTGGGCCGTGAGCTTCTGCGTGATCCGTACTGGCCTCGCCGTGCCGCCCGCGAGTTGGGTGCGGAGATGAGCCCACCGGTCCCGAATCAGTACGCGCGAAGCTGACCGGCACCGCACAACTTCCAACAGTGACGGGTAGAGAAGACGAGAAGTGGTGATTCAGCCTACGAAGCCCAATTTCTTGTCGACCACGTTGACGAGGTCCGCGGACCGGGAGTAGTTGTCGAAGTTGGCGACGAACAACTCGGACAGTCTTTCTCGCCACCCGTGCGCGTCACCGCTCATGTGCGGTGTGACCACGAGGTTCTCGGTGGTCCAGATCGGGCTGTCGGCCGGCAGCGGTTCGATCTCGAACACGTCCAACGCAGCCCCTGCTATGTGCCCTGCCCGGAGTTGCACCAGCAGCGCTTCGGTGTCGAGCAGTTCTCCCCTACCTACGTTGATCACTCGCACACCGGGTTTCGTGGCAGCCAACACGTCGGCGCTGACCAGACCTCGCGTCGAGTCGGTCAGCGGAGCAACGAGCACGAGGTAATCCACGTCGGACACGACCTGGCCCAGGTCCGAACTGGCGTGCACCACACCGAAGTCCGCGTCACTCGATCTGGCCGTACGACCCACACCGGACACCTTCATTCCAACGGCTCTCAGCACACGGCCGATCTCGCGACCGATGGCGCCGGTGCCGACGACCATGGCATGAGCGTCGTCGATGCGTTCGGTTTCCCTGTGCCTCCACTCCTTTCGCTGCTGGAGCGCAGCGGAACCAGCTGCATCCTTCGCGAAGGCGAGCACCTGCCCGAGAACGTACTCGGCGATCGGTCGGTCGAAGATTCCGCGTGAGTTCGTCACCACGACGTCGGAATCGGCCAGATCGTCGAACATGAGCGAGTCGACTCCGGCGGCTGCGATGTGAATCCATTTCAGCGAGTCGCACCTGCTCCACACCTGCTCGACCGCGGACGAGAAGAAGTCCCACAGCAGCAGCACGTCCGCCCCGGGGACGGCATCCGCGAGAGTGTCGGCGGTGGCGTATCGGACTTCCGCCGCCGCGGACACCGTCTCCATGCCGACAGGCAGATCGTCGGCATGGAGAACGACGACAACAGGCTTGTCCACCACTACTTCTTATACCCCACGAGTTCCACACCGGACGCCACGACCTCGTCGTCGTTGTCACCCGGGCACTGACTGCCCCGCAGCGAACGTCCTGCTGTTTCCGGCATCAGCATGATCGGCACGAACGCAATGGCCGCGGCGAGCATCATGTACCAGCCGGGGATCAAGTTCGATCCGGTCCTGTCGATCAGGAACGTCAGGATCAGGGGTGCAGTACCACCGAACAGCGACGTCGAGACGTTGTAGCCGATGGCGAACGCGCCGTAACGCACCTGCGTCGGGAACAGTGCCGGCAGGGTCGAGGAGACGCACGAGCACATGATCACCAGCAGGATGCCGAGTCCGAGCAGTCCGATGGACTGACCGACGAGGCCGGTGTTGATGATGAGCAGGAACAGCGGAACGCTGAACACGAAATACCCGACGCATGCGGCCAGCAACAGCGGTTTCCGGCCGATTCGATCGGACAGAGATCCGATCGGGTTGATGATGGCCATCATGATCAACATGATGATCACGAGAGTGAAGTTGGACTGAGTTGTGCTGTGGCCCAGAGTGTCGCTGAGATAGGACGGCAGGAACGTCAGCACCGTGTAGTACGCGATGTTGAGCAGCAGCACGAATCCCATCAGGATGAGAATGCGCTGCCAGTACGTCATCGTCGTCTTCAGCGACGCGATGGCACCGCCGCCCGATGCACCCTCGGAGACCGTTTCGCCGTCTGCCTTCGCTTCGGAGAACACCGGAGAGTCCTCGAGCCGCGTCCGCAGCCACAGCGCGACGATGCCGAGCGGCAAGGTCAGCAGGAACGGAATGCGCCAGCCCCATGCCTCCATGGTGTCGTCGCCGAGACCGAGGTTGAGCAGGGTGCAGAGAGTAGCACCGGCGACAGTGCCTGCCAGAGTGCCGAATTCGAGGAACGAACCGAAGAATCCTCGGCGACGGTCCGGTGCGTACTCGGCCATGAACACGGCCGCGCCGCCGTACTCGCCACCGGTGGAGAAGCCCTGGACCAGTCGGCAGACGAGCAGCAGGATCGGGGCGAGGATTCCGATCGTGTCGAATGTGGGGAGAATGCCGATGGCCGCTGTGGCGATCGACATCATCGTCACCGTCAGGACCAGGACCTTCTGCCTGCCGATGCGGTCTCCCAGTGGGCCGAGCACGATGCCACCGATAGGCCGGATGATGAACGATGCCGCGAGCACTGCGAAAGTGGACAGCAGGCTCGCTCCCCCGTCCTCCGATGGGAAGAAGTTTGCCGCGATGTACACCGCGAGGTAGCCGTACACTGCGTAGTCGAACCATTCGACTGCGTTACCGAGTGCCGAACCGCCGATGGCACGGTGCAGGATTTTGGTCTCCTCCGGATTCAATTCGGAGGTGTCGGGCGGATAACCGGTAGGACTTCCGTGTCCCCCTGTTCTGGCTTTACTACTGTCGGACCCACTGCTGTCGGACCCACTGCTGGACGACTGTGTCACGGCCGGAATACCTCTCGCTTTGTGTACAAACGTGGAGCGTCGGGTTGGTACTTCGCAGCGTTTCACACTACGGAAGCTGATGTTCGCGTTTTCGCACTACCCCTTGGACCTGGACAAAACTGCAGGTAGCGCAACGATTCTGGACGCCATCAATGCGTACGCCCTTGCGCTGTCGCACAATTGCTGGACCGACACCGATTCGTCGGGTTGATGAGCCTGCGTTTCGATCTCACCCGGTCCCAACACGACGACCGGCGTACCCAGATCTCGGGCGACGAAACCTCCGTCGCACGATGCGGTCCACACGTCGGTCCCGCGAGAGCCGACGGCGTCGGTCACCGCAGCGACCGCCGCGACTGCTGTGTCACTGTTCTCGCTGGTCAGAAAGCCAGGCATCTCCATCGAAACGCCAACGGAGACTTCGATGCCGTCACCGGTGATACCGGCGTCGTCGATCGAGAGGCGCAGCTCGCGGGCGATCTCGTGTGCGTCTTCGCCGGGCAGAAGCCGCCGATCGACGGTGAGGACGCACCGATCGGCGACCATCGAGGTTCCGGTACCACCGTCGATCGTGCCGACGTTCCAGGTCGCGGGACCGAGGACAGGGTGCGGGTTCTGCCGCATCCGAACTGCGGACCTCTCGACGAGTCCGACGATCTTCGCCGCGGCCGCGATCGCGTTGCGACCGTTGCTCGGCCTCCCGGCGTGCGCGGATCTGCCCGTCACCACGATCTCCAGGTTCGCCGCACCCCGGCACCCGGTGATCGTCACGAGGTCTGTCGGCTCCGCGACAATGCAGTGCGAGTATCTCGGCGACGGTCGACTCGGTGCGTTGCCCCTCTGCACGAACGCTCTGATCCCGAGACCGGTGTCCTCCTCGTCGACGAGGCAAGCGAGCGAGATCGGTGCAGTGAGTTCGCTTGCACTGCGCTCGATCGCGGCCATCGCCACGACCACGGCGGCCAGACCACCCTTCATGTCGCACGCGCCGCGGCCGTACAGTCGACCGTCCCGTGTCGTTGCACGAAACGGGTCCGTCGACCAACCACCCCCGGCGGGAACGACGTCGGAGTGGCCGACGAACAGAACACCCGAATCCCCTGATTTCCCTGATTCTCCTGATTCCCCTATCGAGACAATCACATTCGGGCGACCTGGCGCTACCTCCACCATTTCCACTCGAAATCCCAGATCGCGACACCGTGAGGCAAGAACATGCGCGACGCCGCCCTCGGTACCACCTGGGTTCTCACCACCGGCATCGATCAACGCCGAAGCCAGAGAGACGATCTCGTCGGTGTCGATGGATCGGAGCAGAGAGTTCTCGAAGTCGGTGACTTCCTTCGTGGTCATCGAGTGGGATCGCTGGACATGGTGTCCACCGCCCGGTCCACTGCTGCGGCCAGTCTTTTCACACCTTCGTCGATCCGCTCGGGAGTCGAGGACGCGAAACACAACCTCAGCGAGTCGTGAAACTTGCCGCCGACGGACAACGCGGGACCGGGAATGTAGGCGACACCTTCAGCCAGAGCTACCTCGAACAGGTCCTGCGTGGACACGGCGGAGGCTGTGCCGCGCAACGTGGCCCAGAGGAAGAAACCACCCTCGGGATCCGTCGTCTCGATCGTGTCGCCGAAGTACTTCTCCAGGCTTCGCTGCATCGCGATCTTCCGCGGCCGATAGACCGCGGCGAGCGATCGTAGGTGTTCGGTCAACTGTCCCCTGCGGATGAACTCGGCGATCATTCGTTGGTTGGGCAGATTGGTGCACGTGTCCATTGCCTGCTTGGCATTGATGAGCAACTGCCTGGCCTGCGGTGCGGCGTCGACCCATCCGACCCGCAGACCGGGTGCGATCATCTTGGAGAACGTACGTACCGAGAAAACCAGCGGGTCCCCGGGACTCAGCGCGGCGAAACTCGGGATGTTCTCGCCCTCGAACCGAAGCAGCCCGTACGGATCGTCGTCGAGAATCACCGATCCCCACTTGTGCGCGAGCTCGAGCAGCAGAGTGCGTCGTGCCAGCGACATGGTGGTGCCGGACGGGTTCTGGAAGTTCGGAATGACGTAGATCATCTTCGGCGGGCGTCCCGCTCGGGCCACGAGTTCGGGCAACGCTTCGACGATCAACCCGTCGGAATCCATCGGCGCTTCGAGCACTTCGCCGCCGTAGCTCAGTACCGTCGCGGTTCCGTTCGTGTACGTCGGACTCTCGACGATCACGAGGTCACCGGGATCCACGAACAGCTTGCAGGCAAGATCGAGCCCCTGCATCCCGCCCGAGGTGATCACGATTCGGTCGGCCGACGTCGGCTCCCCTACCGAGTCGAGGTACTCCAGCAGGGCGTCGATCAGCCCGGGATCGCCTTCGGTGGCGGCGTAATCCATGGCGTCCGTCGTCATCACCTGCGCCGCGATCTCGGAGAACGCCGCCGCTGGAACCGTCTCTGCAGCAGGCGAACCCATCGCGAATCGAACGATGTCGTGCTTCTGCGCAGCGAGGAGGGAGGTGGACGAGTCGATGACCGATCCGACGAGTTTGTCGGTCCGCAGTGCCCACGGGATGGCAGGAGTGGAGCCTGCGGAATGACCCGGGATGGCAGGAGTGGAGCCTGCGGAATGACCCGGGATGGCAGGAGTGGAGCCTGCGGAATGACCCGGGGTGGCAGGAGTGGAGCCTGCGGAATGACCCGGGGTGGCAGGAGTGGAGCCTGGGGATTCAGGAGTGGAGCCTGCGGAATGGTTGAGCGAGGTGGCGTGCATGTTCACTCCTTCGTCAGTAGACGGCGGGGGTACGAGGTGAAGGTTTCCACTCCGCGGTCGGTGACTCTGACGGCTTCGGAGACTTCGTATCCGTAGTCGTCCATCCACATTCCGCCGATGATGTGGAAGGTCATGTTCTCGGCGAGGACGGTGTCGTCGTCGGTTCGGATGCTGACGGTGCGTTCGCCCCAGTCCGGTGCGTAGGCGATGCCGATGGAGTATCCGATGCGGGACGGTTTGTGCAGGCCGTGTTTCGCGAGGCCGACGTTCCAGATCTGCGCGAGTTCGGTTGTCGTCGTTCCCGGTCGAACTTCGGCGAGGACTCCGTCGAGAGCTTCTCCGGTGGATCGCGCGAGGTAGTCGAGTCGCTTGCTGGGCTTTCCGAGCACGATGGTGCGTGCCATGGGTACGTGGTATCGACGGAAGACGCCTGCGAGTTCGACGACCGTGGTCTCCCCTGCGATGAACCTCTGGTCGGACCACGTGAGGTGCGGTGTGTCCGCGCCGGCGCCGGTGGGAAGCATCGGGACGATCGCGGGGTGGTCGCCGCCGAAGTCGTCCGTTCCGCGTACCTGTGCGTTCATGATGGCCGCGGCTGCGTCGCACTGTCGTCCGCCGACGACCACTGCGTCGTAGGCTGCCGACATCGCGGACTCGCAGACCTTGGCGGCACCGCGCATCAGGTCGATCTCGGCGGGTGACTTGATCACGCGCACCCAGTTGATCAATTCGTAGGAGTCGGTGAATCGGTACTCGGGAAGGGATTTGACCAACGCTTCGAACGCTTTGGGGCTGAAGTAGTACGAGTCCATCTCCAGACCGACTTGGCCGTGCGAGAAGTTGTTCACCACACCGAGTTCCCGGAGGCGCTGCGCGACCCACACGAACGGGTGGGTGTCCTTGCGCTGCACGAAGGTCTCGGGATAGCCGAACGTCTGCTCCTGTGGAAGCCGCGACGTCCGGAACGCTCCGTTCGCGTCCATTTCTCGGGCGAAGAAGTACAGTTCGCCTTCCAGCGGCACGTAGAGCATCTGTGGGGTGTAGAACGACAGGGCGTTGTAGCCGAGCAGGTAGTACAGATTGGACGGATCGGTGACGATGAGCGCCGTGAGGTTCTGTGACGCCATCGATGCCCGTACCGCGGCGAGGCGGGCGGAGTACTCGTCGTCGGTGAACGTGATGGGCGTGCTGTTGGGCAGGTCCGCGTATTCGGCGAGGCCCTCGGAGTGGTTCGGTCCGACCGCACTGGTGAGTTCGGCTGCGAAGTAGTCGTTCACTGGTACCCCCTTTCGAGGCATTGTCAGGTGTGTCCGTTCAACCGATCTGCAGTTTGCAGATTGTTGACAATCAGGCTAAATGCCAGGTCCACTCCGCCGCAAGGAAATCCGTGTTACTTCTTCGTTTCGGCTCGTGCACGCGGGCGATTCATCACCGATTCACCCGCGCGCACGTGCCTCGACCAGCTATTGAGCGATACCAGTTGCCTCGTCGGCCATCGCACGCGTCAGATCGTGGATTGCGGTGTCCATGTGCTCGTGCACGCCGGCCTCCAACGCAGACCAGTCCCCGCCGACCAGCAGGTTCACCAGCAACTGGTGCTCCTCGACCAATGCCTCCGGCCGGTAGTACGCGGTTTCGAGGTTGGCCATGCAGATGCGCGCCTCCGCCGCCAGCGTCGCGTACATCCGCGACATGCGACTGTTCGACGTCGCGGACACGAGGGCGGTGTGGAACGCGAGGTCACGCTCGGCCAGTCCGAACCAGTCCGCGCGATCGATGTAGGGCTGCATCTGGTCCACGATCGCCGACAACCGAGCAGCAGTTGTCGTCAATGTCGATTCGTCGCCGTGCACGAGAGTCCACGCGGCGCCCACCTCGATCGCCGCGCGAGCCTCGTAGATCTCCGCGACGTCGTCGCTGCTGAGTTCGACGACGAACACTCCGCGGTTGCGGTAGCTGACCAACAGCCCTTCCTGGTTGAGCCGTTGCAGCGCTTCTCGCACCGGTCCGCGGGAGATCTCCAACTCGGCAGCAACATTCGCCTCGTTGATCTGCTCACCGGGCGCGTAGGAGCCGTCGATGATGCGGTCGCGGATCTGATCGGCGATCACCATCGACGTGTTGCGCGCGTTGATCGGCGTCAGTCTTCTTGATCCTGGCACTGGTCTCTCCTCCGCTAGGACCTCGGGATAGCAAAATACTTGTACTCGAGGAACTCGTCGATACCGACCCTGCCGCCCTCGCGGCCCAACCCCGATTGCTTGACCCCGCCGAACGGCGCCGCCGGGTTGGACACAAGCCCCGTGTTCAACCCGACCATCCCTACTTCCAGCCGCTCCCCCATCCGGAGCGCTCGATCGATGTCCTGGGTGAACACGTATCCGACGAGTCCCCATTCGGTGTCGTTGGCCAACGCGATCACCTCGTCCTCGGTGTCGTACGGAACCACAGCGGCCACCGGCCCGAAGATCTCGGTCGACATCAGATCCGATGCGGGATCCACCGAATCGAGCACCGTCGGCGGGTAGAAGTACCCCGGGCCGTCGTCCGGCGCACCTCCGACGACTGCGCGGGCGCCTCGCTCCAGAGCGTCGTCGACGAGGCGCTGCACCTTGGCCCGGCCGTCCTCGTCGATGAGCGGCCCGACCTCCACTCCGTCACCGTCGCCGGGGCCGACGTTCAGTGCGTCCATTCGCGCGCCCAGCTTCTCGGCGAACTCGATTGCCACGGAACGATGTACGAAGAACCGGTTGGCCGCGGTGCATGCCTCGCCCATGTTGCGCATCTTCGCTACCATCGCGCCGTCCACGGCCCGATCGACGTCGGCTCCCTCGGCGACGACGAAGGGTGCATTGCCACCGAGTTCCATCGACGTACGCATCACCGTCGGTGCAGCCTGCGCCAGAAGAATCTTCCCTACTTCGGTCGAACCGGTGAAGCTGATCTTGCGCGCGTCTCCGCTCGCCATCCACGAACCGACGACGCTCGCAGCGTCGGTCGTCGGTACGACGTTGACGACTCCGTCCGGCACTCCCGCCTCGACCAGAATTGCGGCCAGGGCCAGAGCGGTCAGAGGTGTCTGTTCGGCCGGTTTGAACGCCACGGTGCACCCGGCGGCCAATGCTGGGCCGATCTTTCGCGTACCCATGGCGAGCGGAAAGTTCCACGGGGTGACCAGGATGCACGGGCCGACGGGTTCGCGGGTGACGATGATGCGGTTCTTCCCGTCGCCGGTCAGGGTGTGATCACCTGAAATCCGCACCGCTTCTTCCGAGAACCAGCGAAAGAACTCGGCGCCGTAGGCGACCTCACCGCGCGCATCCGCCAGCGGCTTTCCCATCTCGGCGGTGATGATCGCGGCGAGTTCCTCGGTGCGCTCGACGATCAACTCGAAAGCCCGACGGAGGATGATGCTGCGTTCACGAGGAGCCGTCTGCGCCCACGACTTCTGGGCTTCCGATGCGGCTGCCATGGCCGCCTCCGCATCGGTGACGCCGCCGTCGGCGACGGTGGCGATGGTCTCACCTGTCGCAGGATCGACGACGTCGAACGTCTTTCCGCCGTGTGCGTCGCGCCAGTGGCCGCCGATGAACACCTGGGTCGGTGAATCGATCTCGGGTCGGGTCAGTGATGTGGTCATACGTCCCTCCTGGTGGTGCCTGGATCGAGAATGTGCGCGAGGTGCGTCGAGGCCCCGGCGCTGTGGTTGTCGGTGAGCTGGCGGACCTGCATGTGGCAGCTGAAACCGTCGGTGAGGATCGGTCGATCCCCCGCCCGACGCACGGCCGGAGCGAGGGCTTGTTCGGACACCTTCATGCTCATCTCGTAGTGATCGGGTTCGAAGCCGAAGTTTCCTGCCACGCCGCAGCATCCGGTTGCTTCGTCGATCGACTCGATTCCTGCAGCGGCCAACGCCTTCCGTTGGGTCGCTTCACCGAAGACGGCGTATTCGTGGCAGTGCGTCTGGACGGTCACGGCGTCCGGAACCGTCGCCGTCGGCGTCCACCCGCCTGCCGCCTGGTCGATCACTGCGCCCGCGAAGCTCTGCACGCGCGCTGCGACGCGTCGTGCGGCGTCGGTGTTCACCAGTTCCGGTAGGTCCTTCTTCAGTGCCGCCGCGCAACTCGGTTCGGTGACGACGATGGGACGGTCGGTGCCGTCGTCGAGCGCGTCCGCCGTCCGAGCAAGGTGCTTCCTGGCCGTCGCAAGCTGCCCGGTGGAGATCCAGGTGAGCCCGCAGCAGACGTCGCTGCGGCACTCGGCTGTTCGGCCAGCGTCGGCGAGGACTCGAACAGCAGCGCCGACGATCTCCGGCCGAAATCCCTTCGTGAACGAGTCGACGAACAGCACGACGTCACCGCCCTGGACCGAGTCGGTCGTCTGCGCCTTCAGTTCTGCACGTGATGCGAATCGCGGAAGCGCGCGCTCGGTCGTCAGTCCTCCGAGTTTCGCTGCCAGCACACCGATTCTGGGCGTCAGAACGGCATTGAGTGCCGGAGCGATCCGCGCGGTCACCTTCAGCCATCGCGGAAGCCATCCCAGCGAATAGTGCGCCATCGGACGCACCCGGCCAGCGTAGTGATGGTCGAGGAATTCCGCCTTGTAGGTCGCCATGTCCACGCCGACCGGACAGTCGGACGAGCACGCCTTGCAGGAGAGGCACAGATCGAGGGACTCCTTGACATCGGTGGATGCCCATCCCTCGGCGACGGTTCTCGAGCTGCGTACCATCTCCTGCAGCACTCGTGCCCGCCCGCGGGTGGAATCCTTCTCGTCACCGGTCGCCCGGAAACTGGGGCACATCACTCCGCCACTGCTCGATCGACAGCGGCCGACTCCGACACAGGACTGTGTGGCGTGGACGAACGGGTCGAGGTGCGGGACCGGTCGAGGATCCGGGCCCGATCCGATCTGGTGCAGATCGAAGGTCGTCTTCCACTCCCGCTTCGGGATGTTCGCCAGCGCAAGGTCGTTCATCATCGGCGCCGGGTCGGTGATACTGCCCGGGTTGAGCAGTCCGGCAGGGTCCCAGATGCCTTTGAAGCGCTCGAACGCCCTCAGCATCGTGGTCGAGTACATCACCGGCAGCAGCTCCGAACGAGCGCGCCCGTCACCGTGTTCGCCGGACAGCGACCCGCCGTGACGGACCACGAGGGCTGCCGCATCCCGCAGGAACGCGTTCATGATCGCGCGGCCTTCGTCCGTCCGCTGGTCGAACGTTATGCGCACGTGCATGCATCCGGCACCGAAATGCCCGTACATCACTCCGGTCAAGCCGTGGTGTGCCAGCAGGTCGCGAAAGTCGGCCAGATACGCCGCGAGTTTCTCCGGGGCCACCGCCGAATCCTCCCAGCCGGGCCAGGATTCGGTGATACCGCTCGCGCCGTCCGACAGTCGCGCCGACAGTCCAGCGCCGTCCTCACGCACTCGCCACAACGACTTCCGCTCGGACGGGTCGGCGACGACGCGACCGTCCTTCAACCGTCCCAGTTCTCGGAGTCGCTCGAGCAGACGCTCGGCCTTGTCCTCCACCTCGGTGGGGTCATCGCCGTCGAGGTCGACGTACAGCCAGGCGTTGCCGGACGGGAGGCCGCGCACCGAGTCCGCGCCGCGACGCATCCGCATGGTGTCGACGATCTTCTCGTCGATGCCTTCGATCGCGGCGGGAGAGAATTCGAGAATCGTCATGACGTCCTCGGCTGCTTCGACGACGTCCTCGTATCCCAGACTGAGCAACAGGGCAGCCGGAGGTACCTCCACGAGAGACACCGTCACGGCGACGACGATCGCGCAGGTGCCCTCGCTACCCACGAGCGCACGCGCCACGTCGAATCCGTTCTCGGGCAACAGGGTCGACAGGTGAAATCCCGACACCTGACGCGGAATGAGACCGAGCTCGAGACGGAGATCCGCCATGTGGTCCGAGACGAGCGACCGCAGGTCCGCAGTGATCCGAGTGGCGGCCTCGACCGACCGGGAATCGGAAGGATCCACGGCGGCGAGTCCGTCCCGTGTGGCCCGTAGAAGATGACCGTCCGAAGTGACGACATCGAGGGCGATCGTGTGATCGGCCGTCCGTCCGTAGCGCACCGAGTGGTTGCCGCAGGCATCGTTGCCCACCGCGCCGCCGACGGTGGCACGAGACTTGCTCGACGGATCGGGTGCGTACGTCAGCGCTCCTGCCGTCTCCGCCGACACGGCGGCGGCGAGTTCGGAGATGACGATTCCCGGCTCGACGACAGCGGATTTCCCCTGCTGATCGATCGACACGACCCGGTTCATGTGACGGGAGAAATCCAGAACGATTCCAGCGCCGATCGCGTTGCCCGCCATGGAGGTGCCGCCTCCCCGGCTGACTATGGGTACGCAGGCATTCGTGCACGCTCGGACCACCGTCCGGACCTCGTCCGCGGTTGCCGGAAACACGACAGCGAGAGGTGGCACGCGGTAGTTCGAGGCGTCGTAGGAGTACTCGGCACGCCGTCGAGGTGAGTCGTCCACCTCGATGTCCGTCCTCCGCAGAACATCGAGCACGCGCGCGGCGGCTTCGGGTTCGGGATCGAGAACGGTCACAATGCTCGCTTCAGGGTCCGGGCGATCGCGTCGAGTCCTTCGGCGACTTCGTCGTCGGTGACCACGAGCGCGGGAATGATGCGGACGACGTTTCCGAATCCCCCGCAGGTGAGGAGCAGCAGACCTTCGGAAATTGCGGTCTGCTGCACACGGGTTGCCGCCGCGGCGTCGGGAGCTCCGTTGTCGTCGACGAATTCGAGTGCTTGCATCAGACCGAGGCCGCGAGCATCGCCGATGGCCGAGTACTGCCCCTTCAGCTCGTTCAGTCCATCGAGAAGAACAGCGCCCTGCTCGGCTGCGTTGTCGACGAGGCCCTCGTCCCGCACCACCTCGAGTGTGGCCACTGCGGCGGCTGCGGCAACGGCGTTGCCGCCGTATGTCCCTCCCTGCGAACCCGGCCACGCCTTGGACATGAGTTCCTCGGACGCAGCGATTGCCGAGATCGGGAAGCCCGAGGCGAGTCCCTTCGCGGTGACGACGATGTCGGGGCGCGCAGCCGAGTGCTCGTGCCCCCAGAACTTGCCGGTGCGTCCGACACCTGCCTGAACTTCGTCGAAGACCAGGACGATGTCGTGTCGATCCGCGCGCTCGCGCAGTCCTTCGAGGAAGGCGGGCGGGGTCGGCAGGTAGCCACCGTCGCCGAGCACAGGTTCGATGATGAACGCGGCAGTGTCGGCGGGGCTGGACACCGTCGCCAGAAGGTAATCGAGCTCCTTCAGAGCGAACGCGACGGCCGTCTCGGTGTCCCAGCCGTAGCGGAATGCGTACGGGAACGGCGCGATGTGCACGCCTCCCATGATGGGCGAGAAACCGGAACGGAACTTGGTGCCCGCCGTCGTCAGCGACGCCGCCGCGACCGTTCGGCCGTGGAACCCTCCGTGGAACGCGATGATGTTGGGACGCCCGGTGGCCATTCGTGCGAGGCGGATCGACGCCTCGACGGCTTCGGAGCCGGAGTTGGCGTAGAAGACGCTGTTCAGTCCGGCGGGCAGCACGTCACCCAGTTTCTCGGTCAATTCCAGGAGCGGCTTGTGCATCACGGTCGTGTACTGCGCGTGAATGATCTTGCCGACCTGTTCCCGCGCGGCCTCGACGACCTTCGGATGGCAGTGCCCGGTACTGGTGACGCCGATTCCGGTGGTGAAGTCCAGGTACTTGTTTCCGTCGGTTCCGTAGATCCAGCTGCCCGACGCGTAGTCGACGACAACCGGTGTGGCCTGCTTGAGTGCGGGGCTGAGGTGTGTGCGAGCTGGAGCTGTCATGCGAGCTATCGTGGTTCAGGATTTGCAGATTGTCAACAATCTGCAACCAATCGCCTCGCTGGGCTTCGGACGTCGCGGATATCGTCGGCTCATGCCAACGACCCGTGTTGCCGTCCTCGGCAGCATCAACATGGACCTCACGACGTTCACGCCGCGGCTGCCTCAGCCGGGTGAGACCCTGCTCGGCACCACCTTCGCAGCCTCGCAAGGAGGCAAGGGCGCAAACCAGGCGTTGGCGGCCGCACGCTCGGGTGCCGACACGACCTTCCTCGGGGCCGTCGGCTCCGACGCGTTCGGCCAGGATCTGATCGACACTCTGACCGAGGCCGGCATCGACATATCCCTGGTCCGCCACGTCGACGGACCGAGCGGCGTCGCCTCGATATCCGTGGACGGTGACGGCGAGAACACGATCGTCGTCGTCGCGGGCGCCAACTCGTCACTGCTCACCCTGTCCGACGCCGAGCGTGACGCCATCGCGGGGGCCGACATCCTCATGTGTCAACTCGAGATCCCGCTGGAGACCGTCGTCGAGGGTGCTACACACGCGCGCGACCACGGCACTCTCGTTCTACTCAATCCCTCCCCTGCGCAGGACCTGCCGGACGAGCTCGTCGAGGCCGTCGACGTTCTCGTCGTCAACGAAGCCGAGGCACGGGAGTTGGCCCACGTCGTCTCCCGAGTGCCGCACGTCGTCACCACGCTCGGCGCGCGAGGCGCCCACTACCGCGGCCGCGAGTCGGCATCGGACTTCCGCTCGCCCACGGTCGACGCGATCGACACCACGGGAGCAGGCGACGCGTTCACCGGGGCGCTCGCCGCCGAGTGGTCCTCAGGCCCCGACGACGCAATCCGGTGGGCCTGTGCCGCAGGCGCTTTCGCAGCCACGCGACGGGGCGCCGGTTCCTCGTCGGGAACACGCACGGACATTCGAGGCGTCGGACAGGAATGAGCCTGGCTACGGGCTTTCAGGCAAGCCCGGCGAGCCCGAATCCCGCGGCACACGCCGCAACCGACAGCACGAGCGTGCCGACGGCGTAGCCGATGGCCTTCGCGTGCTTCCCGGATCGGACGAGCCGGACGGTATCGACACTCGCGGTGCTGAACGTGGTGTATCCGCCGCAGAACCCGGTTCCGATCACAGCTTGAAGATCCGTCGAACCATCCTGCAACACAACGAGTCCCGCGAGAAGGCCGAGCACGAGAGAACCCGAGACGTTGATGGCCGCAATCGCCCACGGAATCCCCGATCGCGGAAATCGACTCCTGAACCACGAATCGACGGCGAACCGCGTCACCGCACCGAGTGCGCCCGCAAGAGCGACGAGGACGACGATCACCGAGCACTCCTTCGGCGGTGACCGGCTGCTCCGGCGACGATGCCCGCCCAGGCAGCGACGCCGCCGAGGACCACGGTCCCGGCCCCGTAAGCCGATGCGGTGGACCAGTGTCCGTCACGAGTCAGCAGCACCGCTTCCAGCGCGAACGTGCTGTAGGTGGTGAACGCCCCGCAGAACCCCGTCCCCGCGAGCAGACGTACTCGTTGCCGCACACCGATATCCGGTCCACGCCTCGCCAAGTTCTCCAGCACGAGGCCGAGGACGAACGCTCCGACGATGTTGATCACGAAGGTTGCCACCGGCCACCCGGAAGGCCGGTGCGGCAGCGCCTCCTCCACACCGACACGGGCGAGTGTTCCCACGACGCCGCCGACGAAGACCGACGCCAGCGCCGACATGCTCGAATGCAACGGACGCGTCGACGTCGTTTCGCGCTCTCCAGGATCCCCGCCGGAATCGCGGCCTCCGCCGTCGCCCATGTCGCCTCCTCGTACCACCTTCTGCAGAAGAGTATCGACCCTCGTCCGGTCGTTCCTTGTCACACCGGTGCGGCACGATGGTGCCATGACAACCGCATCGCACACGCCGACAGACCTGCGCGCCGACGCCGAGCGCCTGCTCCGCGAGCTCGCGGGGGACGGTGCGAGCCTGCGCGAGGATCAGTGGGTCGCCATCGAGGCACTCGTGGTCGGTCGACGCCGCGCACTGGTCGTCCAGCGAACCGGGTGGGGAAAGTCGGCGGTGTACTTCATCGCAGCGAAGTTGCTTCGGGAACAAGGCCTCGGCCCGACGGTCATCGTCTCGCCGTTGCTGGCACTGATGCGCAACCAGGTCGCCTCGGCGGAGCGTGCGGGAGTCAAGGCCGCGACCATCAACTCCGGAAACATGACCGAGTGGGAAGACATCCACGCCGACGTCGCAGCGGGCAGACTGGACGTTCTGCTGGTCAGCCCGGAGCGCCTGAACAACCCGGACTTCCGCGATCAGGTTCTACCGTCGCTGGCCGGCGACGCGGGCCTGGTCGTCGTCGACGAGGCCCACTGCGTGTCGGACTGGGGTCATGATTTCCGGCCGGACTACCGTCGCATCAGGACCTTGATCTCCGAACTGAGAGAGGGAATTCCGGTTCTGGCCACCACCGCGACCGCCAACGACAGAGTGGTGTCGGACGTCGCCGCACAGTTGGGAGTCGGCGGCGGTGACACCCTCGTGCTGCGCGGAGGCCTCGAACGGGAGTCACTGCATCTGTCGGTCGTGCAGATCGAGAACTCGACCGAGCGAGCGGCGTGGCTCGCGTCGCATCTCGCGCAACTGCCCGGTTCCGGGATCATCTACACCCTGACGGTCTCCGCAGCCAAGGACCTCGCCGCGTTGCTGTCCGATCAGGGCCTCGCCGTTGCCGCGTACACCGGCCAGACCGACACGACGGAACGCGAGTCGCTCGAGACCGACCTGCTGAACAACGACGTCAAAGCTCTGATCGCGACCTCGGCCCTCGGGATGGGATTCGACAAACCGGACCTCGGTTTCGTCGTGCACATGGGCGCCCCTTCATCTCCTATCTCGTACTACCAGCAGGTCGGGCGTGCAGGCCGCGGCACCGATCGCGCCGAGGTGATCCTGCTTCCCGGTCACGAGGACAAGCAGATCTGGAGTTACTTCGCGTCGGTTGCGTTTCCGCGGGAACACGTCGTCAGGCAGGTGATCGAGACTCTCGATCCGGTGAAGCCTCAATCGACACCGGCCCTCGAACCGTTGGTCGACTTGAATCGCAGTCGATTGGAGATGGTCCTCAAGGTCCTCGACGTCGACGGCGCGGTGCAGCGTGTTCGTGGTGGATGGATCGCGACCGGCGAGCCGTGGACGTACGACGCCGAGCGCTACGAGCGGCTCGAACAGGCTCGCGACTCCGAACAGCAGGCCATGGTCGACTACCAACGCACCGACGGCTGTCGCATGGATTTCCTCCGGCGCCAACTCGACGACCCGGACCTGACGGACACTCCGTCCCGATGTGGCCGATGCGACAATTGCACAGGCCAGTCTTACTCTGCACAGGTCGAACAGGCTGCTGTCGATCAGGCTCGCAGCAGGTTGGACCGCCCGGGACTCGACCTTCCCCCGCGCAAGCAGTGGCCGAGCGGAATGAAGAAGCTCGGCGTCTCACTGTCGGGAAAGATCACCGACGGGCACGAACCCGGTCGCGTCCTGGGAAGGTTGACCGACCTCGTCTGGGGAAACCGCCTGCGTTCCGTCCTCGACGGTCCGGACGAGGCAGCGCCGTCGTCGTTGGTCGATGGATGCATCAAGGTCCTCGCATCGTGGGATTGGAAGGTCCGCCCGACGGCTGTCCTGGCCCTCGAATCCGCGTCGCACCCGGTACTCGTCAGGTCCGTGGCGAGCGAGCTCGCACGGATCGGCCGGCTCACCGACCTGGGAGTTCTCGGTCAACGGCCAGATCATCCGGTGGTGACGGCCTCCAACTCGGCCTTTCGGGTCGCGGGGCTCGTGGACTCCTGGGACATCCCGGACCTCGACAGCGTCGACGGGCCGATACTGCTGGTCGACCTCGTGACCGACACCGGATGGACGTTCACCTGCGCCGCCGACGCCCTGCGTAGGGCCGGAGCGGACGCCGTGCTCCCGTTCGCTCTTGCCACCCCCAAGTAGACGCCCCGAGGACACTAAGTCCAGACTGTGGATCGACGGAAGGTTATCGGAGCCGAAACTGCTCGCCGTTACCCTGAATCACACATTTGTGACCAGCGTCACAATCACCCTCTAACCTGGGGAAGCAAGGTGGTTTAGAGCGTCAATTTCCCGGGGTACATGAAATGCCATGGCCACCTTGTTACGTTTGTATTTCCTATGAAGCCCGCACAGCTGAGAGCGACCTCAATCACTGCGCCGGACGCAGTGAAGTTTCGTAGTCCAAAGATTTCCGACGGAGTCCGGCTCTGGGAGATCGCACGAGATTCGAGAGTGCTCGATCTCAACTCGAGCTACTCGTACATCCTGTGGTGCAGGGACTTTGCTGCAACATCCGTCGTGTCGGATGTCGGCGGCAGAGCAGTTGGTTTCGTCACCGGCTACATCCGGCAAGACTCCCCCACAACGTTTTTCGTGTGGCAGGTTGCGGTCGATGCCGATCAACGAGGCAAAGGTCTCGCCGGTCGTATGTTGAACGAACTGCTCGATCGCCTCACCCCCCAGGGCATCACACACCTGGAAACCACGATCAGCCCCGACAACGAGGCCTCGATCGCACTGTTCACGGCCCTCGCTCGAACACGAGGGACCGACATTGGAAAATCAGATCTGTTCGCGCCCAATGATTTCCCTGATAGCCACGAGGCCGAGGAGCTCTACACCGTAGGCCCCGCCGCCGTGCGCGCAAACGAAAGGAACAAGCAGAACATGACCGAAAAGATTGTTACCACAGAGAAGCCCGACGTCTTCGAGACAGTCGAGTCCGCTGTCCGCAGCTACAGCCGTCAGTGGCCCGCTGTGTTCAAGACCGCGAAGAACTCGACCCTCGTGGACGAGAACGGCCGCGAGTACCTCGACTTCTTCGGTGGCGCAGGCGCACTGAACTACGGCCACAACAACCAGATCCTCAAGGACGCTCTGGTGGATTACATCCAGAGTGACGGCATCACGCACGGGCTGGACATGTCCACCGTCGCCAAGCGCGAGTTCCTCGAGTCGTTCAAGAAGAACATCCTTGACCCGCGCGGACTCGACTACAAGGTTCAGTTCCCCGGCCCCACAGGCGCCAACACCGTCGAGGCAGCTCTGAAGCTCGCCCGCAAGGTGACCGGACGTGAGTCGATCATCAACTTCACCAACGCTTTCCACGGCATGACACTCGGCGCGTTGTCGGTCACCGGCAACTCGATGAAGCGAGCCGGCGCCGGAATTCCGCTGGTGCACACCACCCCGATGCCGTACGACAACTACTTCGGCGGTGTCACCGAGGACTTCCAGTGGTTCGAGCGTGTCCTCGACGACTCCGGCAGCGGATTCAACCGTCCGGCAGCAGTCATCGTCGAAACCATCCAGGGTGAAGGCGGCATCAACGTCGCTCGTCCGGAATGGCTTCGTGCACTGGCCGAGCTGTGCTCGCGCCGCGAGATCCTGCTGATCGTCGACGACGTCCAGATGGGGTGCGGCCGCACCGGCCAGTTCTTCTCCTTCGAAGAGGCGGGCATCGTCCCGGACATCGTCACGCTGTCGAAGTCCATCGGCGGCTACGGAATGCCCATGGCACTCACCCTCTTCAAGCCTGAGCTCGACGTGTGGGCGCCGGGTGAGCACAACGGCACCTTCCGTGGTTTCAACCCGTCGTTCGTCACCTCGAAGACGGCCATCGACACCTACTGGTCCGACGACAAGTTCGAGAAGGAAGTTCTCGCCAAGGGCGAGCACATCCAGGACAACTTCATCAAGCTGTGCGCCAAGTACGACGGGGTGTCCACCCGCGGTCGCGGCATGGTCCAAGCGCTCGTGTTCGACGAGCCGGAGAAGGCAGGCAAGGTCGCTGCACTCTGCTACGACGAAGGACTGCTCGTCGAGACCGCAGGTCCGTCCGACGAGGTCGTCAAGCTGCTTCCGCCGCTGACCACGACCGTCGAAGAACTCGATCGCGGACTGGACATCATCGCAGGTGCTACTGCCAAGGTGTGCTCCTGATCCAGCAGGATCCGATCCTGCTGCACACCATCGAGCTGCACATTCGTCGAAGGGAGACAACACATGATCGTGCGTACCACCGAGGAAATCACCGGGACCGATCGCGACATCTCGAGCGAGGACGGCAACTGGCGCAGCAAGCGCATCGTCCTGGGCGGCGACAAGGTCGGTTTCTCGTTCCACGAGACCACCATTCAGGCCGGCACGGTGAACAACTTCCACTACGCCAACCACATCGAGGCCGTCTGGCTCATCGAGGGTGAAGGCACGTTGACCGATCGCGAGACCGGCGAGACGTACGAACTCGGTCCGGGATCGATGTACCTGCTGAACGGCAACGAGCGCCACACCGTCGAGCCGCGCACCCAGATGCGCATGTTGTGTGTGTTCAACCCGCCGGTGGTCGGCAACGAGACCCACGACGAGAACGGTGTCTACCCGCTCGTGGAAGTTCCCGCATAAAGTTTGTTCTCATGACTCCACCCCGCTCGAATGCTGTTGCCGTCGGACCTGAAGAGGACCGCATCACGGTTTCTGCGATCGAGCGGGGTGGAGCCGTTGTTGCGCCTCTGGCCGACGCGTCGGGCCTAGTCTGGACGGAGGGGCCGTCGAGGTTTCCGACGGCTCTGCCGTCGACCGTCGAGTGGGTGCAGCTGCCGTCCGCGGGTGTCGAAGCGTGGTTCGAGGCCGGAGTGTTCGACGCCCATTCTTCGGTTCTGTTCACCTCCGCTGCGGGCGCCTACGCTGCCACCGTCGCCGAACACGCTCTTGCACTACTGCTCGCGGGCGTGCGTGCTCTGCCCGAGCACCTCGAAGCCCGCTCCTGGCAGCAGGAGCGATTTCTGAGCAAGGTCGGCACGCTGCGCGGGTCGACGGTCACGATCCTCGGAGCAGGCGGAATCGGCCGGGCGTTGATCCCGCCGCTCACCGCGCTCGGGGCGGAGGTCGTCGCGGTGAACCGCTCGGGCCGACCCGTGCCGGGTGCAGTGCGCACGTTGCCCGTCACCGCTCTGGCCGATGTGTGGCCCGGCACCGACCACGTCGTGATCGCTGCACCGGCGACACCGGCCACCCGCCACCTCGTCGGCGCGCAGGAACTGGCTCGGCTGCAGAAGCATTCCTGGCTGATCAACGTGGCACGTGGGTCACTCGTGGACACCGATGCTCTGGTCGACGCCCTCACTGCCCGGACCGTCGGTGGCGCAGGCCTCGATGTCACCGACCCCGAGCCGCTGCCCGACGGCCATCCTCTGTGGACGTTGCCGAACGCGATCGTCACTCCGCACGACTCGAACCCGACCGCGCTACGTCACGCTGCCTACGCCGACCACGTCGCATCCAACGTCGCGCGCTTCGTCGCAGGTGAGACGCTTGCCGCGCGCATCGACTCGACGCAGGGATACTGAGCGCTAACCTGGAGAACGTGGCAACGACAGTCCGCGCAGCCCCCTCTGCCAGCCGGCTCGACGACATCGTCGAGCTGCTGACCGGCAAGCGGGTCGCCGTCGTGTCGGGCGCAGGTATGTCCACCGATTCCGGGATTCCCGATTACCGGGGCCCGGACTCTCCGCCGCGCAACCCGATGACCTTCCAGCAGTTCGTCGGCGACGACGAGTTTCGCCGTCACTACTGGGCACGCAACCACGTCGGCTGGCGACACATGGACGCTGCGCAACCCAACCGCGGCCACCGAGCTCTCGCGGCCCTGGAGCGTCGCGGAAACGTTTCCGGCGTCATCACCCAGAACGTGGACATGCTGCACACCAAGGCAGGCAGCCGACGGGTCATCGACCTACATGGTGTCTACGCCCGCGTGACGTGCCTCGACTGCGGACGGCTCGTGTCCAGGTACACACTGGCCCGTCGCCTCGAAACGCGAAACCCCGGCTTTCTCGCCAGCGTCGCGCCGGCCGACGGCGTGGAAATCGCCCCCGACGCCGATGCTGTCATCTCCAGCACCGCCCACTTCCGCATGGTGGACTGCGAGGCGTGCGGTGGTGTGCTGAAACCGGACATCGTGTACTTCGGGGAGAGTGTCCCCAAGCCTCGAGTCGCGGAAGCGTTCGACCTCGTCGACTCGGCGGACGCACTTCTCGTACTCGGGTCGTCTCTCACGGTGATGTCGGGCCTGCGGTTCGTCCGCCGCGCCGCGAAAGCAGGCATCCCCATCGTCGTGGTCAACCGTGGATCCACCCGCGGCGACGAATTCGCATCGATCGTCAGCGCTGCCGGGTGCTCGGAAACTCTCACCGGACTGCTCGACGCGCTGCCGCCAGTGCACTGACCACAACCACAACCGGCCCCTGGCGCTCCTCACCGCTCGAATGAATCCCCGAGTCCGCTACAGCTCCACGGACACCAGGTCGTCGGCGTGAACCACTGGCCGCTGGAGTTCGGGAGCCAGGTCGGAGCTCGACTTCCCGAGCATGCCGGACAACTCGGACGCGTCGTACGCCACTACTCCCCTGGCGACGACGGCTCCAGCGGGATTGCGCAGTGCAACGACGTCGCCTCCGTGGAAGTTGCCGGTGATACCGACGATGCCGGCGGACAGCAGCGAGCGCCTGAGTTCGACGACGGCACGCACGGCGCCCGCGTCGAGGTGCAGGTCGCCGTCGACATCCGCGGCGTGCCGGACCCAGAACTTCCGTGACGACAGTCGGATCGGCCGGGCAGCGAAGGCCGTTCCGACTCCCGCATCGGTGAGTGCGTCGTTCGCGTCGGACGCAGCGGCAAGCAGGACCGGCACACCAGCATCGGCTGCGAGTCGCGCAGCGGACAATTTGGAGGCCATTCCGCCCGTGCCGAGTGCTCCTCCGGATCCTGCAACCACTCCGTCCAGGTCTTCCGGGCTGTCGACCTCGGGGATGAGCGTCGCGTCGCCCTTGCGCGGGTCGCCGTCGTACAGACCGTCGACGTCGGACAGCAGAACCAGTGCGTCTGCTCCCGACAGGTGCGCGACGAGGGCTGCCAGCCGATCGTTGTCACCGAATCGGATCTCGGCGGTGGCGACCGTGTCGTTCTCGTTCACCACGGCGACCGCTCCGAGCGAGCGCAACCGGTCCAACGTACGTTGCGCGTTTCGGTGATTGGTGCGTCTGGCGATGTCCTCGGCCGTCAGCAGTACCTGCCCGACGGTACGACCGAAACGTCCGAACGACGTGCCCCACGCATGCGCCAACGCGAGCTGGCCGACACTGGCCGCAGCCTGTTTGGTCGCGAGGTCTCGTGGCCGCTTGGTCAATCCGAGCGGCGCAATTCCGGCTCCGATGGCACCGGACGACACGACGATCACGTCGGTCCCGGCACGCATACGAGTCTCGACGGCTTCCGCCAACGCATCGAGACGCGTGACGTCGAGGCCGCCGACCAGGGACGTCAGCGCCGAGGATCCGATCTTGACGACGATGCGCTTGGCGCCCGCGATGGTGCTTCTCGTCGCCGATACCCTTGACGCAGAATCGGATTCAGCGCTCACGTTCCCTCACTCTTCGGGGTCGAGCCCACGCCGGACTCGACGAGCGTGCTTACGTTCGTCCGCGCTGATGCGCTCGACCTGATCGAGCCGTGCGTCGGTGCCACGTCCGGTGCGGACGATGTCGACGCCGGCGGAAGTCTGCGGTTCCCAGTCGAACGTGACGTCACCGATGGTGACCGATGCGCCCGGCTCCGCTCCGAGTTTGATCAACGCGTCCTCGACGCCGAGACGTGCCAACCTGTCGGCGAGGTAGCCCACGGCCTCGTCGTTGCTGAACTGTGTCTGCGCGACCCACCGTTCGGGTCGTGTACCGAGCACCAGGAAACCGCCGGGCACGTCGGGATCCTTGACGACCTCGAAGCCGTCCTCGTTGCGTGCCACCGGACGGATCACTGCACGACGAGGCTCTGCAGGCGGGTGCGCCACCCGGTACTCCTCGACCATCTTCGCCAGAGCGAAGATCAAGGGCTTCAATCCTTCTCGGCTCACAGCCGAGATCGTGAACACCGGCCAACCGCGCGCCTCGAACTCGGGGGTCACCATCTCGGCGAGCTCGGCAGCCTCCGGGATGTCGGCCTTGTTGAGCACGACGATGCGGGGACGGTCGGCCAGGTCACCCAGGCTCGCATCACCGAGCAGCGCGGGCTTGTAGGCAGCGAGTTCGGCTTCCAGCGCGTCGACGTCCGAGACCGGATCGCGACCGGGATCCAGTGTCGCGCAGTCGACCACGTGAGCGAGCACCGCTGTCCGCTCCAGGTGCCGGAGGAAGTCGAGACCGAGCCCCTTGCCCTGGCTGGCTCCGGGAATCAGACCAGGAACGTCGGCGACGGTGTAGGTCGTGTCACCGCTGGACACGACACCCAGGTTCGGCACGAGTGTCGTGAACGGGTAGTCCGCGATCTTCGGCTTGGCGGCCGACAGCACCGACACGAGAGATGATTTACCGGCGGACGGAAAGCCGACGAGTCCGATGTCCGCGACGGATTTGAGCTCGAGCACCAGGTCGCGCTCGACGCCTTCCTCACCGAGGAGGGCGAAGCCGGGAGCCTTACGGGCTTTGGACGACAGCGCTGCGTTGCCGAGTCCGCCCCGGCCGCCGGGCGCAGCGTCGAATCGAGTGCCCTCACCGATCATGTCCGCGAGAATGCGGCCGTCCTTGTCCAGGACGACGGTACCGTCGGGCACCTTCAGAATCAGATCCTCGCCGTTGGCGCCCTCTCGGTTGCCACCCATGCCCTGGGTTCCGTTGCTGGCCTTGGCGTGCGAGTGGAAGTGGAAGTCGAGCAGCGTGTGCACACTGCTGTCCACGACGAAGATAACTCCGCCGCCGCGTCCACCGTTGCCGCCGTCGGGTCCGCCGAGCGGTTTGAACTTCTCGCGATGAACCGAAGCGCAGCCGTTGCCGCCTTTACCGGCGCTGACGTGCAGCACCACGCGGTCTATGAATCGTGACATGGCTGCCTTCGATCCTTCCTCGGTCAGGTGACCGAATGTCTGTGCCCCACGAACGCGATAAGGGCGGACCGGGTGTCTTAGACCCTGGTCCGCCCTCGTCGTAGATCGTGGGGTGCGCCGTGCGGATCGCGTGCGATCCCCGGGCGCGGATGGTGCAGCGGAGACTAGGCCTCGACTGCGACCGGAACGATGTTCACGGTCTTGCGTCCACGCTTGGCGCCGAACTCGACGGCACCTGCGGACAGTGCGAACAGTGTGTCGTCGCCACCACGGCCGACTCCGACACCGGGGTGGAAGTGCGTGCCGCGCTGACGAACCAGGATCTCGCCTGCGCTGACCGTCTGGCCACCGAAACGCTTGACGCCGAGGCGCTGTGCATTCGAGTCGCGACCGTTACGGGAGCTGGATGCACCCTTCTTATGTGCCATGTTGCGTACCCTCCTCGGGTAAGAAGATCGCCGGTGCCCTGTGAGAAACCGGCTGAGAAGAACTGGTTACTTGATACCGGTGACCTTGAGGACGGTCAGCTTCTGCCTGTGTCCCTGACGCTTGTGGTATCCGGTCTTGTTCTTGAACTTGTGGATGCGGATCTTCGGGCCCTTGGTGTGCTCGACGATCTCGCCGGCGACGGAGATCTTCGCCAGCTTCTCTGCATCTGTGGTCAGGTCGGAACCGTCAACGACGAGGACCGGAGCAAGCGAGACAGCAGTGCCGGGCGCTCCCTCGATCTTCTCGACCTTGACGAGGTCACCAACAGCGACCTTGTACTGCTTTCCGCCGGTCTTGACGATCGCGTACGTTGCCATCGGAGGGCTACCCCTTGCTTCTTCGAACTTGCTCGCGCTGCCCACGGCAACACGACTGGTCTGATCTTGCTTTGTTCTTGCTTTCAAACATCCCGGCATCTATCCCGATCAACGCTCCTGCCTTCCGCGAACGGAGCCAGGGCACAGCAGAACAGTGTCGCCGGGAGCGACTTATCAAGGTTACGGCAGACGGGCGGCCATGGTCAAACCGCCCGTCCCCTGTTCCCTATGCGTCTACGGGAGGACCCGCCGGTCGTGCTGCACTGCGGCGGCGCCGCGGCCGAGCCACCGGCAGTTCTTCCGACACGTCCCCTGCATCCACCTGGGCGAATGCAGGCGTCGTCACCGGTTCCGGCGCAGGCTCGTCCGCAGCGTCCGTGCCGTCCGACGTTGCCGAGATCACGAAGACTGCTCCCGCGTCCGGTCCGGTCTCGGTCGGTGCTGCAGCCTTGCGAGCCACTCGCCGTCCGCGCTTGGCCTTGACCGGAGCCTCGGACGCTGCGGGTTCGTCCGCTGCAACCGACTCGGCGACAGCAGGTTCGGGCGCAGCCTCTTCGGCAGCGGGACGATCCGTTGCCGCTTCCGATGACGGAGTCTCGGCATCCACGTGCGTGGTCGACTCTGCTGCTTCGGCTGCGCCTGTGTCTTCGACTACTGCCGATGCAGTGGGACGCGACGCCTTTCGGCGTGCACCGCGTCCACCTCGACGGGACGAGCCGGTGGGTGCCGCTTCCGTGCCGTTCGACTGGGACTCCTGCAGAGCCCCTGCGTCCGACACCGATGCGTCCGATACCGCTACGTCCGATACCGATGCGTCCGACACCGCTACGTCCGACACCGCTACGTCCGATACCGATGCGTCGTCGTTGCCCTGTACGGCGGCGACGTCCGAGGCGTCGATGACCTTGTTCTCCGTCGACGCCGATGCGTCGTGTTCCACCACGTCGGCGGGTGTGACGTCGGCGACGACTTCGTCGTGGTGCGCTGCCATTGCCAGGGCGACCGGATGGGCTCGCTTGACGGCAGGCTCAGCCGTGGGTTCGGAGTGATCGGAGCCGTGGGAGTGGCCATTCCCCGTGCCGTTGCCGTTGGAACCGGCGTTGCCGTTGGAACCGGAGTTGTCGGACTTGTCGCGTCCACGACGCTTGCGCTGCGAACCGGAGTCCCCTCGTGAGGAGCCCGAGCGTGCACCGTCGTCGGGCTTGGCCTCCACCGGGAACGGATGCACGATGATTCCGCGGCCCTGGCAGTGCTCACATGTCGTCGAGAAAGCCTCGACCAGACCGGTTCCGAGCTTCTTGCGTGTCATCTGGACGAGACCCAGCGACGTCACCTCGGACACCTGATGGCGTGTTCGGTCACGACCGAGAGCTTCGGTCAGTCGACGCAGAACGAGGTCACGGTTCTGTTCGAGCACCATGTCGATGAAGTCGACGACGATCATGCCGCCGATGTCACGGAGGCGCATCTGCCGGACGACTTCCTCGGCTGCTTCGAGGTTGTTGCGGGTGACCGTCTCTTCGAGGTTTCCGCCCGCGCCGGTGAACTTGCCGGTGTTGACGTCCACCACGGTCATCGCTTCGGTGCGGTCGATCACCAGGGTGCCGCCGGACGGGAGCCACACCTTGCGATCGAGTGCCTTCGCGAGCTGCTCGTCGATTCGGTGGGCCTCGAACACGTCGAGCTGACCTGGTTCGGCGACGTGGCGCTCGAGCTTGGGCAGCATGTCGGCGGCGACGGTTTCGATGTAGGTCGACGTTGTCGACCATGCCTTGTCACCTTCGATGACGAGCTTGACGAAGTCCTCGTTGAACAGGTCGCGGATGACCTTCACCAGCAGATCGGGCTCTTCGTAGAGCGTCTGCGGCTGGCTGCCCTTGCCGGACTCGGCCTTCGCCGATGCTTCCTCGATGGATGCCCACTGCGCCTGCAGCCGCGACACGTCGCGAGCCAACTCTTCCTCGCTGACACCCTCCGCAGCCGTGCGGATGATGACGCCTGCCTCGGACGGGACGATGTCGCGGAGAATTTCCTTCAGACGCTTGCGTTCGGTGTCCGGAAGCTTGCGGCTGATGCCGGTCGAGCTGCCGCCGGGCACGTACACGAGGTAGCGACCGGCCAGCGACAGCTGCGTCGTGAGCCGGGCACCCTTGTGCCCCACCGGGTCCTTGCTGACCTGCACCAGGACTTGATCGCCCGGCTTGAGTGCCTGCTCGATCTTGCGGGAGTTGCCTCCCAGACCGGCGGCGTCCCAGTTGACCTCGCCTGCGTAGAGCACACCGTTGCGGCCACGGCCGATGTCGATGAACGCGGCTTCCATGCTCGGCAGCACGTTCTGGACGCGTCCGAGGTACACGTTGCCGACCATCGACGCCGACGCACTGCTGGTGACGAAGTGCTCCACGAGCACGCCGTCCTCGAGAACGGCCACCTGGGTGGTGTCGCCGTGATCCGGGAAGGACTTCTCGCGAACCACCATCACGCGGTCCACGGATTCGCGACGAGCCAGGAATTCGGATTCGGTCAGGATCGGCGGACGGCGACGGCCGGCGTCGCGTCCGTCGCGTCGACGCTGGCGCTTCGCTTCGAGCCGCGTCGATCCGGTGATGCCCTGAACTTCGTCCTTGTTGCGGGACTTGGTGCGCGGCTCACGCTCGTGAACCACGGTGTTGGGCGGGTCGTCCTCGGACGATGCCGTGTCCGACGACGCGTCACCGGAACTGCGGCGACGACGGCGACGACGCCTGCGGCGGCTCGAACCGTCGGCTGCATCCTGCTCGTCGTCCGAATCGTCGGAGTCGGACTCGGCCGACGCGTCGCCGTTGTCCTGCACATCGTCGTCACCCGACTCGGCCGATGCGTCGTCGGCGGACTTGGCGCCGCCACGTGACCTGCTACGCCGACGCGAGCGCCGTTCACCGGTCGGCTTCGAGTCCTCGGCGGTGTCATCCTCGGTGGATTCGTCCTCCGAGTCACTGCTGTCGGTGTCACTGTCCGACCCCGAGGGCTCGGACGGAGCCGCGACGTCATCGGCATCCGAGTCGGCGCCCTGATCGCCGGCACCCTGGTCATCGGCGTCGTTCGAGCTGGAGTCGTCCGGGCTGCTGTCGCCGGCCTGGTCACCACGTCCACGGCCGCGACCTCGGCGTCCACGACGGCGGCGACGCGGCTGAGAGTTGTCGTCGTCGGCATCCCCGTCGTCGGAACCGTCCTCCGACGAGGTGTCCACGGAGGAGGTCGCGTCGGACGGCGTTTCGTCGATGCCTGCGTCTGCGGAAGCGGGCTTGCTGCCCGGCGAGTCGGTTGCCTGGGGGCGGGTGCCCTCGGACTCCTCGGTCGAGGCGTCTGCAGTCGCGGTCACTGCCTGCGTGTCCGCTGCGTTCGGGTTCGCGTCTGCTGCCGACGAGTCCGCCGCGGGGCCAGCTGCCTTCTTGCTCCGACGCCGCGCACGAGGAGGTTCGGCTACGGCCTCGGGCTGGAGGAAGAGAGGTCCGGAGAAAGTCGGACGTGCCACCGGAGCCGCAGTGTCGGTTGCAGCAGCGTCGGCCGCAGCGCTCTCGGCGGGCACGTCGGTCGAGAACAAGGTCTGCGCGGGCTGAGGCTCAGCGACGTCCGGCTCTGCGACGTCCGGCTCTGCGACGTCCGGCTCGGCGACCTGCGCCTCTACCGCCTCGGGTGCTACAGCAGCCGGTTCCACAGCAGCGGGTTCCACAGCAGCGGGTTCCACAGCAGCGGGCGTCACCGCTTCCGGCTCTGCGAACGAGGCGTGGACCGTCTGGGCGACGTCGCGGCCGAGGCTGGACTGTGCGCTGCGGGCCTCGATACCGAGTTCGCCGAGCTTGGCCAGCACTTGCTTGCTGGTCACCCCGATGATCTTCGCCAGCGCGTGCACGCGCAGGCGGTCCGGGAACGTCGGGGCTACCTCGGCGCCACCTTCTGCACTTCCCGTGTTCGAATTCTGTACATCTTCCGGCGGGGCTTGATCGGCCACGTATGTCTCCTCGGGCCCCCGGGCGCGTCCACCTTCGACTGCTGGGTGTGACGCGGCCACGCGAGGGCAATCCTTGTGTCCTGACGAAAGGTTTGACGTCAGTGTTGTCTTGTCACGCTCTTGGTCTCGCTCCGTGTCCGAGGCACCGCCACGGTCTGTGGTCGGTGCACCGAGCACGGTGCCTGGCTGGATGGCTGTGGTGTCCTCCGGTACGAGCGCCTGATCATCAAGCTTGCCTGTGACGGCGGAGGCTTCCGCTCGCCGTCGGCAGCGATGACGGGCATCGCACGCGAAGGTGTCATCCGGTTGCTGACACGAGAACACCGATGTGTCGGCGTTCGATCGTCCTGCTGGTACTGAAAATTTCTCGAATGCTGGTGGTCGGTGAAACTGAAACTGTGTAAGCAACCTTCGCCAGTATCCCACACCGAGGGTCGCCTGCCCGCCACACCGCCGAGAATGCGTCCTCAGCGGCGTGGCGAAGGGCCGGTTCGTGCTGCGGTATCGAGCGGGTCAGGACAGTCCGGGGAACCACAGTGCGATCTCGCGCTCGGCGGATTCCACCGAGTCGGAGCCGTGCACGAGGTTCTGCTGCCCGTCGAGGGCGAGGTCCGCGCGGATGGTACCGGGGACGGCCTTGGCGACCGGGTCGGTTCCTCCGGCGATCTGACGGAACGCCGCGATCGCGCGTGGCCCTTCGAGGACAGCGGCGACGACGGGTCCCGAGGTGATGAACTCGAGCAGGTCGGGGAAGAACGGCTTGCCTTCGTGCTCGGCATAGTGGGCACTGGCCAGCGCGGTCGGAACGGTCTTGAGCTCGAGGGCTGCGATGCTCAATCCCTTCTTCTCGATGCGGCCGAGTATCTCTCCCACGTATCGGCGGGCTACTCCGTCGGGCTTGATCAGTACAAGGGTGCGCTCAGTCACGATCACAGACAGTAGTGGACAGTGCTCGCGCACTCATCCCTGGCGTCGACCTTCGGCGTCGACTTCCCCCGCGTGAGACGTCAGTCCCGCTGGCCGTACAGCATTCCGCGTTCGATTCGGCGCGTGATGTCTCGGCGGAGATACAGCAGGTAGGCCCACACTGCCGCGAAGATCAGCCCGACGATTCCGATCGACAGGTGGATGAACACTCCGAGGATCACGAGAACCTGGAGAACGAGGTTGATCTGCATCCCCTGCGGGCGGCGCTGCATTCCGCTCGCGAGGATCATCAGGACGGCGAGTCCGACGATGTAGAGCGTCGAGAACCACGTGAGCCCGCCTCCGACCGTCGCGACCACCGGCAGTGCCAGCAGGATCACGATCATTTCGAGGATCAGGGTTCCCGCGCAGACTCCCCGGAAGCCCTTCCACGGATCGTTGGTGGGCGGTTTGAACCCACCGGTCGCCTCGGTCATACCGGTTCCTTTCCGAACAGGGTTCTGGCGGCACCTGCGGTCACGACCGAACCGGTGACGACGACGCCCGCTCCGGACACTGCTTCACCAGGGTCGGCGACCTCTTCGGCCAGGCCGATGGCGGTTTCCAACGCGTCGGCCAGGGTCGGCGACACCACCACACGTTCGTCACCGAATTTGGCGACGGCGATGTTGGCGAGTTCTTCCACGTCCATTGCGCGCGGAGAACCGTTGTGGGTGACGACGATCTCGTCGAACACGGGCTCGAGCGCGGTCAACATCGCGTCGACATCCTTGTCGCCCATGACGCTGACGACACCCACCAATTTGCGGAAGTCGAACTCGTCGGCCAGCGTGGCCGCGAGTGCGCGCACACCGTGCGGATTGTGCGCGGCGTCGAGGAAGACCGTCGGTGCATTGCGCACCCGCTCGAGTCGTCCTGGGTTCACGATGGAGCCGAAGGCCGCGCGGACGATCTCGACGTCGAGTTGCCTGTCCGCTCCCGCACCGAAGAAGGCTTCCACCGCGGCCAGGGCGAGAGATGCGTTGTGCGCTTGATGTTCGCCGTGCAGGGGAAGAAAGATGTCGGTGTAGACGCCGCCGAGGCCTTGCAGTTCGAGTTGCTGACCGCCGACGGCGATCCGGCGGGCAAGTACACGGAACTCAGACCCTTGACGGGCGACGGCTGCGTCCGCCTCGACCGCGGCGCGGAGGACGACGTCGAGAGCCTCCGGCTTCTGCTCCGCGATGACGGCGACCGTGTCTCTCGGCACGAGCCGTTCCGGCGCCTTCTTGATGATGCCCGCCTTCTCCCCCGCAATTCCTGCGAGGTCGGAGCCGAGAAACTCCGTGTGGTCGAGGTCGATCGGCGTGATGACCGCGACTTCACCGTCGACGACGTTGGTCGCATCCCACCGGCCGCCCAATCCGACTTCCACGACTGCGACTTCGACGGGTGCCTCCGCGAACGCGGCGAATGCCATCGCGGTGGTCACCTCGAACTTGCTCATTCTCGGACCACCGGCAGCCTGCGACTGCGCGTCGATCATCTCCACGAAAGGTGCGATCTCGTTGTAGGTGTCGACGTAGAGTCGCGGCGAGATCGGTGCGCCGTCGATACTGATACGTTCCGTGGCCACCTGTAGGTGAGGGCTCGTCGTCCGACCGGTGCGCCGATGGAAATGCGTCAGCAACGCGTCGATCATCCGGGTGACCGATGTCTTCCCGTTCGTCCCCGCGACGTGGATGGACGGATACGCCTTCTGCGGCGAGCCCAGAAGGTCCATCAGCGCCGCGATCCTTGCGGTGCTCGGCTCGATCTTCGTCTCGGGCCAGCGCTTGTCGAGCTCAGCCTCGACGAGAGCCAACTCGGCGAGATCGACTGGCCCTGGGTCGCCCTGGCTCGCGGGCTGATCGAATTCGGTCACTACTCACCCGTCGTTTCGAGTCGCGCCGAGATGCGCGCGATCTCCTCGGTGGCGATCTGCTGTCGGGTGCGGATCTTGTCGACGACGGCATCCGGCGCCTTGGCGAGGAACGCCTCGTTGCCGAGTTTCGCGGTGGTCTGGGCGAGTTCCTTCTCCGCGGCCGCGAGATCCTTGACCAATCGCGCTCGTTCGGCGACCAGATCGACCGTTCCCGACGTGTCGAGCTCCACGGTGACCGTCGCCTGCGACAGCCGGACCTCGACGGAGGCGGTGGCGCTGAAGCTCTCGTCCGGTTCGGTCAGTTTGGCCAACGAACGGGTCGCGGCCACTTGGTCGGTGATGTCGGCGTCCTCGACGCCGACAATCCTCGCCGCGACCTTCTGCGACGGCTTCAGTCCCTGATCGCTCCGGAACCGGCGAACCTCGGTGATCAGCTTCTGCATGTCCGAGACACGCCGTGCGGCAACCGGATCGGCGTCCACTCCGCTGTCGGTCGGCCAGGACGCGATCACGACGGACTCGCCGCCGGTGAGCACCTTCCACAGCGTCTCCGTCACGAAGGGCACGACCGGATGGAGCAGGCGAAGAACGGCGTCGAGCACGTTGCCGAGCACGCCTCGCGTCGACTCCGCATGCGCGGTGTCCGCGAACTGAACCTTCGCGATCTCGAGGTACCAGTCGCAGACCTCGTCCCACGCGAAGTGGTACAGCGCCTCACATGCCTTGCTGAACTCGTACCGCTCGAACGCGGCGTCGACCTCGCCGCGGACCTGCTCGAGCCGATCGAGAATCCACCGGTCGGCGTCGGTGAGGTCGGTGCGAGCCGGCAGCTCGTCGGGCGCAGCGCCGTTCATCAGTGCGAATTTCGTCGCGTTGAAGAGCTTGTTGGCGAAGTTGCGCGAGGACTGCGCGTGGTCCTCGCCCACCGACAGGTCGGCCCCGGGATTGGCGCCTCGTGCAAGCGTGAAGCGCAGTGCATCCGCACCGAAGCGGTCGACCCAGTCCAGCGGGTCGATTCCGTTGCCGCGGGATTTGGACATCTTCTTGCCGAACTGGTCCCGGACGAGACCGTGCAGGAAGACGTCCTTGAACGGAACGTTGCCCGGCTCTGCGCCTGCATTCACCGACGCATCGCCGGAGACGTAGGTGCCGAACATCATCATGCGAGCGACCCAGAAGAACAGAATGTCGTAGCCGGTGACCAGCACGCTCGTCGGATAGAACTTGGCCAGGTCGGCGGTCTCGTCCGGCCATCCCATCGTCGAGAACGGCCAGAGGCCGGACGAGAACCAGGTGTCGAGAACATCCGGGTCCTGCACCCAGCCTTCGGGGGCGGTCTCGCCCGGGCCCAGGCACACGGTCTCGCCGTCGGGGCCGTACCAGATCGGGATGCGATGACCCCACCAGAGCTGACGGGAGATGCACCAGTCGTGCATGTTGTCGACCCAGGCGAACCAACGCGGTTCCTGGCTTGCGGGGTGAATGACGGTGTCGCCGTTGCGGACTGCGTCGCCTGCCGCTTTCGCCAGGCCGTCGACCTTGACCCACCACTGCAGGGAGAGGCGTGGTTCGATGGATTCACCACTGCGCTCGGAGTGTCCGACGCTGTGGAGGTAGGGCCGCTTCTCGGCGACGACACGTCCCTGCTCGGCCAATGCCTCGCGCACCTTCACCCGGGCTTCGAACCGGTCGAGACCGTCGAATTGCGTACCGGTGTCGGCGATTCGGCCGGTCTTGTCCATGATGGTCGGCATCGGCAGGTTGTGCCTCAGCCCCATCTCGAAGTCGTTGGGATCGTGCGCGGGCGTGATCTTGACCGCGCCGGTACCGAATTCGGGATCGACGTAGTCGTCGGCGATGATCGGGATGTCGCGGCCGGTGAACGGGTGCGGCAGCGTCGTGCCGACGAGGTGCTTGTACCGCTCGTCCTCGGGGTGGACGGCCACCGCGGTGTCACCGAGCATCGTTTCGACACGCGTGGTCGCGACGATCACGTGTGGTTCGTCGTCGTTCAGCGACCCGTATCGCAGCGACACGAGTTCGCCCTCGACGTCCTCGAACTTGACCTCGATGTCGGAGATCGCCGTCTGCAGCACCGGTGACCAGTTGACGAGACGTTCGGCGCGGTAGATCAGACCGTCGTCGTACATGCGCTTGAAGATGGTCTGCACGGCCTCGGACAGGCCGTCGTCCATCGTGAATCGTTCGCGGTTCCAGTCGACACCGTCGCCGATGCGCCGCATCTGGCCGAGGATGGTGCCGCCCGATTCGCGCTTCCAGTCCCAGACCTTGTCGACGAACAGTTCGCGACCGAACTCTTCCTTGGTCTTGCCGTCGGCCGCAAGTTGCTTCTCGACGATGGTCTGCGTGGCGATACCGGCGTGGTCCATGCCCGGCAGCCACAGCACCTCGTAGCCGAGCATCCGCTTGCGACGACTGAGTGCGTCCATCAACGTGTGATCGAGCGCGTGGCCCATGTGCAGGCTGCCCGTCACGTTCGGTGGCGGCAGAACGATCGAGTAGGCAGGCTTGTCGGTGCTCGGGTCGGCCTCGAAGTATCCGGCGTCGACCCACCCCTGATACAGCTCGGCCTCGACCTCACCCGGGTTCCAACTCTTGGGCAACGCCTCGCTCGGGTTGCTCCGCGGGCTGTCGTCTTGCCCCGCTGCGTTGTCCGGGGTCTCAGGCACTGAACTGGTCACCCGACGATTCTAGTGGTCGCGCCGGGGCGCTCCCACGCGCCCTTTCACCCCAACGTCTCGGGAAGCTCGATTCGCTCACCCAGCACGTGGTCCGCCAGGAACGCCGTGACCACCTCGTACCAGATCTTGGCGTGCTGGGGCGTGAGAACCCAGTGGTTCTCGGACGGGAAATACAGTAGGCGGTGATCGGTCCTGCCTTCGTCGTCGGCGGGCAGTCCGGACTCACTGAGCAGTTCGTACCACAGGCGTAGCCCTTCACCGACCGGCACTCGATAGTCCTTGTCCCCGTGGATCACGAGCATCGGTGTGGAGATGTCCGCGACGAACAGGTGCGGCGAGTTCTCGACGGCCATCTCCGGGGACATCTCGCGCTGCCAGTAGTACGCGACGTCGGTGGTGGGACCGAACTGGTCGAGCGCCCACAGACTCGCGTGGGTGACGATGGCGTCGAACCTGTCGGTGTGGCCGGCGATCCAGTTGGCCATGTATCCGCCGAAGGAACCGCCCATCGCCGCGGTTCTGGACTCGTCGATGTCGGGGCGCGAGGTGGCCGCGTCCGTGATGGCCATGAGGTCCGTGAACGGCTCCTTGCCCCAACGTCCCCAGCCTCGCTGCACGAACTCCTGCCCGTAGCCCGTCGACAGAGCCGGATCCGGAAGCAGGACCGCGTATCCACGAGCGACGAGGAGCCACGGATTCCACCGCCACGACCATGTGTTCCACGATCCGAGGGGCCCGCCGTGCACCCAGAGCAGGAGTGGTGCTTTCTCGGCGTCGGACGCGCCGTGCGGCAGAGCCACGTAGCCACGGAGCCGGTGGCCGTCGTCCGCGGTGGTCTCGATCTCGGCCAGAGTTCCGGGCAGGTCCGGAGCGTCCAGTCCCGAGCGCAGCCGGGTGATCTCACCCGTCGCGACGTCGATGCGCACGGGATGCGCTGGTTCGAGATACGACGCCTCCAACGCGAACACGACACCGTCCGCGGCGGCATGGACATGCGTGTAGGCGGAATCGGTGTCGGTCACCCGGCGCGCCGCGCCACCCGACACCAGGAAGATCGGCGCTCGTCCGTTCTCGTCGGCGACCACGAGAACGCCGCTACCGTCGGCGAGCCACACCGGTTCGGACGGCCACAGATCCCACCCGGGTGCGGATTCGGTCACGGTTCCGTCGGCGAAGGCGTACTCGTGCAACGACACTCGCGGTGCATCCTCGGGGGTCGACAGAGATTCGCGCACGAACGCGACCCTCGTACCGTCCGGGGAGATCGCAGGCGACGAGAGGTCGGCATCGCTGTCGTCGACGATGATTCGCTGCTCCCCCGTGTCGAGGTCGATGCGAATCAGGACGGTGCGCGACGTCGCGAGGGCGCCGGCGATCGTCCACGTCGACACCAGAAACCTTCCGTCGTCACTGATGTCGTACGACGCTTCCTGCAACGCGCCGGCCGCCGCGTCGGTGAGTCGACGCACGGGCGAGCCGTCCTCGGAGGCGAACAGGTGCGGCGTTGCCGGGCGGAGGTCGTGGTCCCAGTACCGCACCGGATAACCGGTGTGCAGGACAGCGTCGATCTTGCCGTCCTTGCGCAACAACCGGATTCGATCGTCGTCCGCGTCGGTTCGAGCCGACGGGTGCACGGCGGAGACCGCCACGAACGTCGGTGCGGCCGTTGCCGTGACGACGCCGGAGAAGCCGGCGCCGCGTGAGGCGACGACGTACGCTTCACCTCCGCCGGAAGGCAGCGACCATATCGCCGACGATTCGTCGTCCTTCGACGCCCGACGAGTGAACAGGAGATCACCCGAGGCGGTGAATGTCGGGCCGCTCGAGCCGTCGTCGTTCCAGGTGAGGCGCCGCGCGTCGGACTCACCGGTCGCGTCGACCTCCCAGAGGGCACCGACGTACTTCGACCCGGCGGAATCGGGCCGCGAGATCGTGACCACGACGCGACGACCGTCGCGTGCGACGGCGAGATCGGTGACCCGCGGTTCGGCGACGTACCGATCCAGGTCGTCGAAGATTCCGGTCGGTCGCTGTGGCACGGGCGCGCTCCTCGGTGATCGAAGTCCAGGCATGCCCGGCCGATGTTACGGACCGGACACGCGTGGGATCACCTCGGTCCGAGCTCTTCCCTCAACTGCGTGAGAGTCCGGGCCAGGATACGAGAGACGTGCATTTGCGAGATGCCCATCCGCTCGGCGATCTGCGTCTGCGTCATGGACCCGAAGAACCGGAGGATCACGATCTGCCGCTCACGCTCCGGCAGTTTCTCGAGCGCGGGCCGGACGGTCAGGTAACTTTCCATCTTCTCGAGCTCGGGATCGTTGGAGCCCAACGTGTCCATCAGCGGCAGGCGGTCGTCGCTGACGACGGAGTCGACGGAGACGGTCTGGTAGGCACTGCGCGCAAGCAGGGCCTGCGTTGCTTCCTTGACGTCGATGTCCAGTTCCGCGGCGATTTCACTCGCGGTCGGGGCTCGTCCCAACTTCTGCGACAGCGTGCCGACAGCGCCGGAGATCATCGAGTTGAGTTCTTTCATGCGCCGTGGCACACGAACCGACCATCCCGCGTCGCGGAAATAGCGTCGAGCCTCACCCATGATCGTGGGGACGGCGAAGGAGACGAAGTCGGATCCGCGCTCGATGTCGAATCTGTCGACGGCGTTGACCAGACCCAGCCGGGCGACCTGGAGCAGATCCTCGTGCGCTTCGCCTCGACCACCGAAGCGCCTCGCAATGTGCTCGGCGAGCGGTAGGCAGCGAGTGATGATGCGGTCGCGGAGCACTTGCTTCTGAGGAGAATCCTCCATCGCCTGCATCTGCTGGATGAGAGGAACGACTTCGCTGTAGTCGTCCGACTGACGCCGCGTAGATTTTTCGTACGGCACGGGCACTAGGAGCTGCTCCTCCGCTTGACCACGTCGACTACCACCGACGAGCCGCCCTCGACCGAGGACGCGGCAAGCGAGATCGAGTCGGTGAGGGTCTGAAGCACGTGCCAGCCGAAGCTGTCTCCTCGCGGAATGCGGTCGGAGTCCACCACCGACGTCGTGGAGATTCGAATGCCACCCTCGCTGACGAGAAACGAACACGACAATTCCGCACCCGGCAGCGCGCCGGAGATCAACTCCGAACACACCTCGTCGACGACGAGCTTGATGTCGGCGATGTCGTCGAGGGTGAAGTCACCCAGTACCGCAAGTGTTTCGGCCACCGCGCGCACCACTGGAAGCTGATCGGCGTCCGCGACCACCCTCAGCTCGACCGGTGCGCCGGAATTTCGTTCCAGCTCTTCGATCTTGCCGACGCCAGTCATTCGCGCTCCCTATCCATCGTTTCGCAACAATCGCTGTCGTTTCCCTCGGGCTGAACATAGAGGCCACACAGCTCGAGTGCGCGCCGCGATCAGAGTACCCGGGGCCGTCACGTTCAATCCTGCGAGATCCTCCGCGCGAATGTGCGCCGTCCGTTCGGACATGACGACGGCGGTGGATGCTGGCACGATCGGGAGCGTGACCTACACAGCGCTGCTGCGCGATCTTGCCCGTGAGTGTGGAGTGTCGACGGCCTACCGAGGCTGGGATCGCCGAGAGCACGAGGTATCCGAGGACACACTGCGCAGAATTCTCGCTGCGCGCGGAATCTCGGCGTCCGACGAGGCGGAGGTTCGGCAGGCGATGGCCGACCTCGAGCAGTTGCCGTGGCGTCGCATGCTTCCTCCGGTCGTCGTCACCGTGGAGGGTGACGGTGACGCGACGATCGCCGTACACGTTCCACACGGTGATCCGGTGGACGTGCACCTCGAGACGGAGTTCGGGGAGCGCAGATCGCTCGTCCAGCGCCAGGTCTGGGTGGAGCCTCGCGAGATCGACGGATCACTCGTCGGGCGAGCGACCTCGAGATTCCCGCCGACCTCCCACTCGGCTGGCACACCGTGGTGGCGGTCAGCTCGCCGGACGGCCGAGAACAGCGGACCGCGAGCGGCGTGGTCGTGACGACGCCGCAGCGGCTGTCGCCCAACGACGCCCTTCTGGGCCGAGGCGAGAGTGGAGCCGGCAGGAACGACCCAGAAGGCGGGAGTGGAGCCGGCAGGAACGACCCAGAAGGCGGGAGTGGAGCCGGCAGGAATGATGCTGGGTTCAGGCAGCGGCTCGGATCGATGACGCAGTTGTACTCGCTCCGATCCGATCGATCCTGGGGTGTCGGGGACTACGGCGATCTCGCCGACCTCGCGTCCATCACCGGCCGTCACCATGATTTCGATTACGTCCTGGTCAATCCGCTGCACGCGCAGAGGCCGGTTCCGCCTGTCGAGGCGTCGCCGTACCTCCCCACTACTCGACGCTTCTTCGATCCGATGTACATCCGAATCGAGGACATTCCGGAAACTGCGTACCTCCCTCGGGATCAGTACGCGAAGGTCAGGGAAGCCGCTCGGTCGTTCGCGCGGGCCAACAAGCGGACCGGCCGCATCGATCGTGACCCGTCGTTCCGGGCGAAACTGAAATCGGCCAAAAGAATCTTCGCGGTTCCGCGATCCGCGGCCCGGCAGGCGGAGTTCGACGCGTTCTGCGAACGTGAGGGAGGCGGCCTCGACGACTTCGCCCTGTGGTGCGCGCTCGCGGAGAAGTACGGACCCGAGCACGCTGTATGGGCGGACAAGGCGTCGCACCCGGGGACCTCGTTCGCGTCGGAGTTCCGCACGACTGCCGCCGAGAAGATCCTGTTCCACAAGTGGCTTCAGTGGATCTGCGACGAGCAACTGGCACGCGCGCAGCGCACCGCGACGGCCGCGGGGATGGACATCGGGATCATGCACGATCTGGCCGTCGGTGTGCACCGTCAGGGGGCGGACGCCTGGACCTTGGGGTCGGCCTTGACCACGGGGGTGACCGTCGGCGCACCGCCGGACAATTTCAATCAGCAGGGACAGAACTGGAACCAACCGCCGTGGAATCCGGACGAGCTCGAAGAGCGGGCGTACGGGCCGTATCGGGACATGCTGCGGACGGTGCTTCGGCATGCGGGCGGTATTCGAGTGGACCACATCCTCGGCCTGTTTCGACTGTGGTGGATCCCGGAGGAGTCGTCGAGCGCTGCGGACGGGGCGTACGTCGAGTACGACCACGAAGCGTTGATCGGAATCCTCGTGCTCGAAGCGGAGCGGGCCGGGGCGGTCGTCGTCGGGGAGGATCTCGGGGTGTTCGAGCCGCGGGTGCAGGAGTATCTGGGCAGGCGTGGATTGTTCGGCACCTCGATCCTGTGGTTCGAGAACGACGGCGATGCCCCCATTCCGCCCGAGGACTACCGGGAACTCTGCCTGACGACGGTGACCACACACGACCTGCCGCCGACGGTGGGATACCTACGCGGGGAACATATTGCGCTCCGCTCGCGTCTCGGGTTGCTCGAGCGCGATCTGGAGGCGGAGATCGAGCAGGATGCCGCCGGGCGAGAGGCGGTGCTCGACCTTGCTCGGACCCGAGGACTTCTCGCCGCGGACGCGGCGGAGAAGGAGACGGTGGAGGCGCTGTACCGGCTGCTTCAGCGCAGTCCATCGACCCTGCTCGGGATAGCGCTCGTGGATCTCGTGGGCGAGAACCGGATTCAGAACCAACCCGGCACCGACGAGACGCAGTACAAGAATTGGCGGATTCCACTCGCCGATCACAAGGGCAAGGCGGTATGGGTGGACGATCTGGTCGACCACCCCAGGCTGGTGTCACTGGTTCGGGCGCTTCGCGAGTGAGGCGCATAATCGATTCATGGGACGTATAACCGCTCGCCGTCCGGTCGTCCGGATTCGCGGCTCTCACGAGTCATCCCGTCCCGACACCCTCGTCGTGGAGGAACCGCTGGAGATCAGGGTGAACGGGTCCGCGCTCGCGGTCACGATGCGCACCCCCGGCCACGACGTGGAACTCGCGCACGGGTTCCTGTTGACCGAAGGCGTGATCTCGGGCCGAGACGACATCGCCGTCGCACGGTACTGCGACGGTGTCGACGACGAGGGTCAGAACACCTACAACGTCCTCGACGTCACACTGGCCGAGGGCGTCGCGCCGCCCGAACCCGGTGTGGAACGCAACTTCTACACCACGTCGTCGTGCGGGGTGTGCGGCAAGGGGTCGCTCGACGCGGTCCGACTGAAGAGCCGTTTCTCCCCCGCCGGCGACGACGTCCGCGTGAAGGCGTCCGTCCTGGCCACGATGCCGGGGACCCTGCGTGAATCTCAGAAGGTGTTCGACTCCACCGGCGGACTGCACGCGGCCGGTCTCTTCGACGCGGACGGCACCATGCTCGCGCTGCGCGAGGACGTCGGCCGTCACAACGCGGTCGACAAGGTCGTCGGTTGGGCTGCGTCGCAGGATCGGATCCCGGCCGCAGGCACGGTGTTGATGGTCAGTGGCCGCGCATCGTTCGAACTCGCCCAGAAGGCAGTGATGGCGGGCATACCCGTCCTGGCCGCGGTGTCGGCGCCGTCGTCGCTGGCGGTGGATCTCGCCGACGAGTCGGGCCTGACGGTGGTCGGGTTCCTACGTGGCGAGAACATGAACCTGTACTCGCACACGCACCGCATCACACGCTGAGTGTTGCTCCCGTCGCCGCGCGCACCTCGTCCTCGGTGATCCCGGGGGCCGTCTCGACGAGCCTCAAGCCGTCGGCCGTCACGTCGAGCACGGCCATGTCGGTGATGATTCGCTGAACGCACCCGACGCCGGTGAGCGGAAGAGTGCAGGAGTCGAGGATCTTGGGCTCGCCCTTCTTCGACACGTGCTCCATCATGACGATGACTCGGCGAGCTCCGTGCACCAGATCCATCGCCCCGCCCATGCCTTTGACCATGTGGCCGGGGATCATCCAGTTCGCGAGGTCTCCCGTGGCGCTGACCTGCATCGCGCCCAGTACGGCGACGTCCACCTGACCGCCGCGGATCATCCCGAACGATTGCGAGGAATCGAAGTACGACGCACCGGGGAGAACGGTGATGGTCTCCTTGCCCGCATTGATGATCTCGGGGTCGAGTTCGTCCTCGGTCGGGTACGGCCCGACTCCGAGAACCCCGTTCTCGGAGTGCAGGATCACGGTGATGTCGGTCGGTAGGTAGTTCGGCACGAGGGTGGGCATACCGATGCCGAGGTTGACGTATTCACCGTCGTTCAGTTCCTGGGCCACACGAGCAGCCATCTGCTCACGCGTCAGTTTCGGGGAAGTCATGATCGCACCGTCCGCTGCTCGATTCCTACGTGTACCGGCCCGACGTGCACCACTCGTTGGACGTGGATCCCGGGCGTGTGGACGTCGTCGGGGGCGATCTCGCCCGGCTCGACGAGGTGCTCGACCTGCGCGATGGTGACGCGACCCGAGGCCGCGGCCGGAGGATTGAAGTTTCTGGCGCTGGCGTGGAAGACCAGGTTGCCGTGCCGGTCGCCCTTCCACGCGTGGACCAGCGCGTAGTCGGCGACGATGCCGCGTTCCATGACGTAGGTGACCCCGTCGAACTCGCGCGTCTCCTTGGGCGGACTCGCCACCGCGATTCCGCCGCTGCCGTCGTACCGGAGTGGCAGACCACCGTCGGCGACCTGCGTTCCGACGCCGGCGGGCGTGAAGAACGCCGGGATGCCCGCTCCCCCGGCCCGCAACCTTTCCGCGAGCGTTCCCTGCGGCGTCAGTTCGACCTCGAGTTCACCGGCCAGATACTGGCGGGCGAACTCCTTGTTGGAGCCGACGTAGGAGCTGATCGTTCGACGGATGCGTCGTTTCTCCAGCAGGATTCCCAGACCGAATCCGTCTGTGCCGCAGTTGTTGCTGACGACCTCGAGGTCGGTTGCTCCCTGCTGCAGCACCGCGTCGATCAAGATCTCCGGGACCCCGACCAGTCCGAATCCTCCGACGGCGACGGACGCCCCGTCGGGCATGTCGGCAACGGCTTCGGAGGCACTCGCCACCACTTTGTCCATCATGCCGCCGACCATACCCAAAAATGTGCGCTGTGTGAACACCTCGCCACCATGCGAACATTTTGGGCTGTTTTTGTTGCCTGGCCCACTACCGGCGGTCTACGATCGTTCGCATAGCGGCGAGAAGTCCACATCACGAACATGCGGTCGCCGCGCACCGTCACGTAACTTTCCCGTGAGGAACCACCGATGCTCCCTCTACCGCCGAACCACTCGATCACCGTCGACCCGGCCGGCCCGTACCGCGACCAGACCGGCGTCAACGCGCCGCGTGATTTCGCCGAGTACCGCACCACCGCACTGCGTCACCCCAAGCAACCATTGATCCTTCTGCCCCAACGCCTCACCGAGATCACCGGACCGGTGCTCGGCGAAGGACGGGTCACGGCCGCGGACGCCGACCTGACCCTCGTGAACGGCGGCGAGGCGCAAGGACAACGCATCATCGTGCACGGCAGAGTGCTCGACAGTGACGGGAAAGCCGTGCCTGACACACTCGTCGAGGTATGGCAGGCCAACGCAGGCGGACGATATCGTCACGCCGGTGACACCTGGCCCGCTCCACTCGACCCCCATTTCGACGGCGTCGGCCGAGTGCTGACCGACTCGGCAGGCAACTACCGCTTCACGACGATCAAGCCGGGCGCCTACCCGTGGGGCAACCACCACAACGCGTGGCGACCGGCGCACATTCACTTCTCGCTGTTCGGCCAGGCGTTCACGCAGCGCCTCGTCACGCAGATGTACTTCCCGGACGATCCGATGTTCTTCCAGGACCCGATCTTCAACTCGGCGCCCGAGGATGCCAGGGCCCGCATGATCAGCGCGTTCGATTACGAAGCGACGCAGGACAACTGGGCATTGGGTTTCCGATTCGACATCGTTCTTCGCGGACGCAATGCCACTCCGTTCGAAGGGGACGACCACGATGACTGAGCCTGTGTCCGACAGCGGCGCCCTTGCCCCTCGATACCCGGTTGCGCCGGGAAGCAACTTCACGACGGTCCCGTTCGGCCAGACACCCTCGCAGACCGTCGGACCCTACCTGCACATCGGGTTGCCGTGGCCGGACGGGCCAGACGTGGTTCCGGCGGGCACCGCAGGCTCCGTGGACATCTCGGTGACCGTCCTCGACGGCAATCGCACGCCGCTGGCCGACGCGATGATCGAGACGTGGCAGGCGGATGCGTCGGGCCGGTTCGATCACGCCGACGACCCACGTGGCCGCCGGACACCGACTCCGGCGGGTTTCCGCGGGTTCGGCCGAGCTGTCGCGGACGCGACCGGCACCGCAACTGTCCACACCGTCAAACCTGGCGCCCTCCCCGCCGAGAACGACATGATCGAGGCCCCGCACATCGACGTCGGCATCTTTGCTCGCGGCGTGCTCGAGCGACTCGTCACCCGCCTCTACTTCCCCGACGAGACCGAGGCCAACGCGTCGGATCCGGTGTTGTCGGGGTTGGACGCGCGCCAGGCCGCGAAGCTCGTCGCGACGGCGACTCCCACCGGATATCACCTGAATGTGGTACTTCAGGACGAGAACCCGAACGGCGACGAAACTCCGTTCTTCGAGCTGTGACGAACGAAAGCGAGTCATGACCACCACGCGAGGACCGTTGTTCGATCCCACGTTCGGTGCTGCCGCCGCTGCTGCGTTGGTATCGGACCAGGCCTGGGTGACGGCGATGCTGGACACCGAGGCGGCGCTGTCACGTGCGGCCGCCGAGCACGGCGTCGTCGAGTCGGCGCATGCCGCACAGGTGACCGAGGTCGCGTCCGAGCTTAGGCGACCAGGAGCAGTGGACATCGTGCACCTCGGTGCGCTGTCCGCCGCCGGGGGCAATCCGGTCATCCCGCTGGTGAAACTGCTGCGCGCGGCGGCGGCCGAGCACGGCGTCCCCGGCAGCGCGGTTCATCCCGGAGCAACCAGCCAGGACATCGTCGACACCGCTCTCATGCTTCTCACCTCACGCGTTCTCGCTGCAGTGCGTGAATCCCTCGCCGACGCCGTCGCCGCGGGGGCCGCTCTCGCGCGTCGACATCGCGACACGCCGGTTGCAGCGAGAACTCTCGGCCAACAGGCACTTCCGACGACGTTCGGTGCCGTTGCCGCGAGTTGGACGGCAGGCCTCCTGCGAGCCGACGACGATCTGGCCCGGGTCGAGGCGTCCGCGTCGGTCCAGTTCGGCGGTGCTGCAGGCACGTCGGCGGCCGTGTTCCCTCACGGCTTCGAGGTGGCCGACTCTCTCGCCGACCAGTTGGGCCTCGCTCGGCAGACCATTCCCTGGCACACCGACCGGACCCGGATCGGCGAGATCGCGTCCGCCCTCGGGATCGCGGCGGGGGCCATCGGCAAGCCTGCTCTCGACATCACGCTCCTCGCGTCCACCGAGGTCGCCGAGGTCTCCGAAGCCGCCCCTGGCGCCTCTTCGGCCATGCCGCACAAGCAGAACCCCGTCGCCGCCGTCGCCGCACGGGCAGCATCCGTTCGGGTGCCGGGCCTCGTGTCGACGATTCTGTCCGCGATGGCGCACGATCACCAACGTGCATCGGGGGCGTGGCATGCGGAATGGGAGACACTGACGGACTTGCTTCGACTGACTGCGGGTGCCGCCGACCGATTGGCGGTGAGCATGTCCGGTCTACGCGCGAATCCCGACGCGATGGCCCGTAACCTCGCCGCCACGCACGGACTTCTGCTCGCCGAACGAGTCACCACGGCACTCGCGGCCCACACCGACGACGCACGATCCATCGTCACCGCCGCATGCGCGTCCGGCCTTCCCCTCGAATCCGATTCCTCCATCACCGCATTCCTCGAACCCGCCGAAGTACGTGAACTGCTGGACCCGGCAGGCTATCTCGGCCATGCCGGCGACATCGTCGATCGTGTACTCGACCTGGTCCGAGCTCGACACGAAGGAACAGCATGACCGTCGACCTGTCCTACGACCTCGTACCCGGAACCGAGAACCGCGGCACCACAGTGGTGCTCGTCGGATCGCTCGGGTCGGACCGCTCGATGTGGGACCCGCAGGTGGCGGGTCTGGTCGAGTTCGCCGACGTCATCGCCGTCGACCTTCGCGGTCACGGTTCGTCACCTGTACCCGACGGCCCCTACTCGGTCGGCGACATGGCCGAGGACGTTCTGGCCGTCATGGATTCGCTCGGGCGGGACCGAGTGCATCTGGTCGGCCTCTCGCTCGGCGGCGCGATCGCACAATGGATCGCCGTGCACCGCCCGGCGCGGGTCCTCGGCCTCACCCTGCTGTGCACGTCTGCTCGCTTCGGAGACCCGCAGTCCTGGATCGACCGCGCGGCAACTGCGCGCGCGACGGGGACCGATTCGCTGGCGGACACCGTACTGGCCCGGTGGTTCACCGCTGAACTGATCGCTCGCGACGGTGAATTCGCGGCGCGTCACCGATCGATGATCTCGTCCACGTCCGACGAAGGCTATGCCGCAGCGTGTGAAGCGTTGTCGCAGTGGGACAACCGCGCAGACCTCGGCCGAATCAGTGCGCCCACCCTGGTGGTGGCAGGTGAGCAGGACCCGGCAACGACGCCGTCGGACATGCAGGTGCTCGCCGACGGTATCGCGCGCTCGGACTTCCATGTCCTCCCCGGCGCCGCGCATCTGGCGAACGTCGAACAAGCGGGACACATCACGCGATTGATCGTGCGACACATCGTCGGCGACACGTACGACGCAGGCCGTGCAGCGGCGCATCGAGCGGGAATGCACGTGCGGCGAGCGGTACTCGGCGACGCACACGTGGATGCCAGCATCGAGCGCACCACTGCGTTCACTGCGCCGTTCCAGGATTTCATCACCCGCACCGCGTGGGGCGACGTCTGGACCCGCGACGGTCTCGACCACCGCACCCGACGTCTGCTGACACTCGCCATTCTGACCGCCGTGGGCAATCAGCACGAGTTGGACATGCACATCAAGGCGGCCCTGCGGGCAGGATTGGATCCCGACGAGATGGCCGAGGTCTTCCTCCACACTGCGGTGTACGCGGGCGTGCCGAACAGCAATGCGGCGTTCGCGCTGGCCAACACGGCACTGGCCGAACACACGGGATCGGAGACGACATGACCCAACCCGGTTCGGGCGAGCAGCAGGGTCCGTCGCCGGACTACGTGCAATCTCTCGCCCGTGGACTCGCCGTGATCCGTGCCTTCGATGCCGAGCATCCGCGCCGTACGTTGTCGGATGTCGCGAAGACGACCGATCTGACCAGGGCGACGGCGCGAAGGTTTCTGCTCACGCTCGTGGAACTGGGGTACGTGCGCAGCGACGGCTCGATGTTCTGGCTCACTCCTCGCGTCCTCGAGTTGGGGTACAGCTACCTGTCCTCGCTGTCGTTGCCGGACGTCGCGGGCCCACACCTCGAAGCTCTCGCCGAGCAGGTCCGCGAGTCGTCGTCGGTGTCGATCCTCGACGGTGACGACGTCGTGTACGTCGCCCGTGTTCCGGTCAGCCGAATCATGACCGTTGCCATCACCATCGGCACTCGCTTCCCGGCGTTCGCGACGTCGATGGGGCGCGTCCTGCTCGCCGGGTTGCCCGAGGACAAACTCGACGCCTACTTGCGCCGGGTGGAGCTGAGCCCTCTCACCGGCCGCACCATCACCGATGTTTCGTCGTTGCGCGCAGAGCTCGATTCCGTACGCGCGCAGGGGTACTGCCTCGTCGACCAGGAACTGGAGGAAGGTCTGCGGTCGATCGCGGCCCCGGTACGGGATCACGCCGGCGACGTCGTCGCGGCTGCGAATGTCTCCACTCAAGCTGCCCGCCACAGCGCGGACGCCGTACGCGAACATCTGTTGCCCGCTCTGCTGCGCGCGACGGCGGCGATCGAAACAGATCTCTACCGCGTGCAATCACAGTCCACCGATCACAAAGGAAGTCGTCATGCCTGACGCCGTCGTCTGCGAACCTCTCCGCACCCCCATCGGCCGATTCGGCGGTGTCTTTCGCGATGTCACGCCCGAATCGCTGGCGGCAACGGTGATCACCGAACTCGTCACGCGCACCGGCATATCGGGATCGGACGTCGACGACGTCATCCTCGGCCAGGCATCGCCCAACGGTGACGCCCCCGCAATCGGACGGGTTGCCGCGCTGGACGCCGGACTGGGAATCGAGGTCCCCGGTCAGCAGATCGACCGTCGATGCGGGTCCGGGTTGCAGGCCGTTCTCCAGGCGTGCATGCAGGTACAGTCCGGAGGCAGTGACCTCGTCCTCGCGGGCGGGGTGGAAAGCATGAGCCAAGCGGAGTTCTACGCAACGGGGATGCGCTGGGGAGTCAAGGCAGAAGCCGTGGCCCTGTCCGATCGACTCGCCCGCGCACGTGTCACCGCAGGCGGAAAGAACTTTCCGGTTCCGGGCGGCATGATCGAAACGGCCGAGAATCTTCGTGCCGAGTTCTCGATCAGTCGACGCGACCAGGACGAACTGGCCGTGCTGTCGCATCACAAGGCCGTTGCCGCGCAGAAGAACGGCGTCTTCGCCGAGGAGATCGTCGGGGTCTCGGTACCGAAGCGCACAGGTGACGCGCTGGTCGTCGACTCCGACGAACACCCCCGCGCGGACACCAGCGTCGAGACGCTGTCCACACTGCGCCCCATCCGAGGAAAGATCGATCCGGACTCGACGGTGACCGCGGGCAACGCCAGCGGGCAGAACGACGGGGCAGCGCTCGCCATCGTCACGACACCGGAGAAGGCCGCGGCACTGGGTCTGCGGCCCATGGCCAAGCTCGTCAGCTGGGCCGTGGCCGGCGTGCCACCGCGCACCATGGGCATCGGGCCGGTGCCCGCCGCCGAGAAGGCACTCGGCCGTGTCGGACTCACCCTCGCCGACATGGACGTCGTCGAACTCAACGAAGCGTTCGCCGCACAAACCCTCGCAGTACTGCGCACGTGGGGAATCGAGCCCGACGACCCCCGGCTCAACCCCAACGGTTCGGGGATCTCGCTGGGCCACCCCGTCGGCGCTACCGGCGGACGGATCCTCGCCACCCTGCTGCGCGAGATGAACCGTCGACAAGCGCGGTACGGTCTCGAAACAATGTGCATCGGTGGCGGTCAAGGCCTCGCCGCAGTATTCGAACGCATCGGTTGACCGACCTCGGACGTGGGATGGGAGCGTCCATCCCACGTCCGTCACCTCACCTCTGCAGCTGGGCCGCGAGCCGCACTGCCGAGTTGACCTCGCCGTAACCGTCGTACCCACCTCGGCGTTCGCACACCTCGAAGAAGAGATCCTCCCCCACCACGGGGGTGAAGAAGTGGAAGAACTCGCCGCCCGAACCGTCTGCGTCGTAGAGGATTCCGTGCTTCTCGAGCTGCGCCAGCAGTTCGAGATCCAGATCGAACCGTGCAGCGAGGTCGAGGTAGTAGTTCGGCGATATTCGCAGCGATCCGAACCCGCGCGCCGTCATCTGCTCGGCGGCGCTCAGCACATCGGCACACGCGAATCCCACGTGGCTCACTCCGCCTCGCCGTGCCGCCGGGAGCGTGTCCGTCGACGACGACCGACCGGGAACCATGTTCAGCGAGAGCCGAACGACACCGTTCTGCGTCGGCAGCGTCAGAGCTTGGCTACGGACGGTGCCGACGGCGTCGACCACATCCTGGCCCTCGTGCGGGGTCATGCCGAACACCGACCTCAGCAACAGCATGATGCCGTCCCAACTGTCTGCCGGTACGGCAAGGGCGATGTGGTCGACCGACTCGACGATAGGAGCGGCGGGGGAATCCGGCTGTCGTGGAACGAGATCGAATGCGGACTGCCACGCCCCCGCGCTCGCGCGACTGCGAAGATCGAGTGATGTCGCGTCGGTGACGCTCATTCTGACAACATCGTGATCGGTTCCGGCGACGCCGGGCATCGAGACCGAGTCGGCGGAGACACCGAATGCTCGGGCCCGGGTCTGCCACTGGGCCGGGTCGTCGCTGCGCACCCCGATCTGGGCCACGGCGGGCAGATGCGCGGGCACCCCGGGCGACGTCCAGAGACTGTCGACGGTGGTGTCCACGGCGACGGCGAGCGGACCCTGCGTGAACAACTGCAGACCGTGACGACTGTGCGCGGCGGTCATGTCGAACCCGAGATGACGCAGGGTCCGGCCGAGTCCACCCGCCTCGACGGGACCTGCGGCAACGCGCAAGGACACGATGTTCTCGATCGGTCCCGCTGCCGGCGCCTCGAACAGCGTCGACGAGGTCGGCGATCGGCGCTCGGCCACTTTCTCCTGCAGGTACAGCAGCGATCGGTGAGCGTCGGCGGCAGTGCGGCCGGTGGCGGATTCGCGGAACACGTCGTTGAAGATCTCCAGGGACCACGGGCCGGCATACCCGGAATCGACCACTCGGGAGCCGAATTCGGGGAGGTCGAAATTGCCCTGCCCCGGGAAGCACCGGTGATGCCTCGACCACTGCAGCACATCCATCTTCAACCGCGGCGCGTCGGCCAGCTGCAGGAAGAAGATCTTCTCCCCCGGAATGTCGGGGATGCCGGCCGGGTCGTCACCGCGGGACAGGATGTGGAAGCTGTCCAGGCACGTGCCGAGCGCGTCGTGATCGGCGCGCCGCACGACGTCCCAGGCATGGCGGTAGGTGTTGACGTGGGTTCCCCACGCCAATGCTTCGTACGCCAGCCGCATTCCGCGTTCCTGCGCGATGTCCGCGGCCCCGAGCAGTTGTTCGACGAGGCGCTCGTCCTCGGTCACCGCGCCGGGCAGCGGCGACGAGCAGACCAGAAGCAGATCGCACCCGAGTTGCTCCATCACGTCGAACTTGCGCTGCAGCCGACCGAGATTGCGCTGATATCGACGGTCGTCGGCGCTGTCCAGGTCGCGGAACGGTTGGTACAGGTCGACGCTCAACCCGAGATCGGCTGCCTGTTTCGCTATGTCGGACGGTGAGAACGGCGACGCGATCAAGTCGGCCTCGAAGACCTCGAATCCGTCGAATCCCGCGTCGGCGATGGCCGTCATCTTCTCTCGCAACGACCCGCTGAGCGACACCGTGGCCACGGACGTGCGCGGGGCGGTCACGACGACACTCCGGTCAGTGCCGACTCTTCCTCCAGCAAGATCAGCTCACGCATGTGCGCGGACATGCGGTCGGCGTCGGCCGCTCTGCCGGTGAAGATCTCGAACGCGTCGGCTGCCTGGTGCACTGCCATACCCGTCCCCGCCAGCGTCCGGCATCCACGTGCCGCGGCGGCGGCCAACAGTTCGGTCTCCGCAGGGCGGTAGACGACCTCGGCCACCCAGTGGTCCGGTCGCAACAGCGCCGGATCGAACGCGATACCGGGATGTGCGGCCATCCCGACCGGTGTCGCGTGCACGATTCCGTCGGCAGCGGACAGCAGTCGCGAAAGGTCGGCCGGCGCAGCCGCGGCGAACGTTGTTCCGGGGAACACTGCCTGCATCGACGACAACAGGGCGCGCGCCCTCTCTCCGTCGGCGTCGACCACGGTGACCTGCCCAGCGCCTGCTTCGGCCATCGCGTACGCCACCGCCGCTCCCGCACCGCCTGCTCCGAGCAGGACCACGTCCCGGGTCGACGCCCCGGCCAGACCGAGTTCGAAGCTTCGACCGAACCCCGACCAGTCGGTGTTGTGACCGATCTTCTTGCCACCGTCGAACAGAACCGTGTTCACTGCCCCGAGCCTGGCCGCATCGTCGGACAGTTCGTCGAGGTGATCGATGACGATCTGCTTGCACGGATGGGTGATGTTGAGGCCACGGAAACCGAGGTCGGCAGCTGTGTCGACCAGACGTGCCAGGTCGTCGGGGGTCGCGCCGACGGCGTCGAGGTCGACGATGCGGTAGACGTAGCGCAGGCCGTGCGCGGCACCCTCTCGTTCGTGCATCGCCGGGGTCAGCGACCTGCCGATGCCCGTGCCGATCAGACCGCAGACCAGTGAATCGTCCACTTCCGGACTCCCTCGATTGTGCGTGCGTTCGTAATGTACGAACTAGTGAGTTATTCGAGCGTACTACGAGAATGTCCGCTACCCCACACTTCGTGAACGATTTTTTGCAGGGATAGAGTTTCGGATCATGACGTCCACGCGCCCGGGAAGCGACTCCGCTCCAGCAAGAACGAGCGCGGAGGGCCCCAAACGCAGGCGAAACAGCGATCTGACGCGCAGCAACATCCTCGACGTCGCCACCAGCGAATTCGCGGACAAGGGATACGCGGGAGCACGTGTCGACGAGATCGCCGAGCGGACGCACACGACGAAGCGGATGATCTACTACTACTTCACCGACAAAGAGCGCCTCTACCAGGCGGTACTCGAACGTTCCTACAGCGCGATCCGCGCCCGCGAACGTGAGCTCGACACCGAGGGACTCTCCCCCACCGACGCGATTCGGGCGATCGCGTCGCTCACGTTCGATCACCACGAACACAATCCGGATTTCATCCGATTGGTGTCCACCGAGAACATTCTTCGCGGTGAGCACATCAGCAAATCCGAGGCACTGAGCAACCTGGGCAACCCTGCGGCCGAGCTGCTCGAGAGCATCCTGACGCGAGGCCAGGCCGATGGATTGTTCCGAACCGACGTCGATGCTCTCGACGTGCACATGGCCATCAGCAGCTTCTGCGTGTTCAGACTCTCCAACCGGTACACCTTCGAAGCACTGTTCGGGCGCGACCTCACCGCCCCCGCGCACCGTGAGCATCTGCGGAGAATGTTGGGCGACATGATCATTGCTTTTCTGACCTCGACCGAGGTCTAGTTTCGACCTCTCTGCCGGTGTTCGTATCACGAACATGTAGGCCATACCGCATCAGGGCTTGACACGTGGCCCGGGTCACGTTCAGTATCTAGTGACGCCCAGTTTTAACCGTTTAGTACATTACGGTCCGATCGGGATGAACCCGGCTCCGTCGACCTTGTGTACTCCCCCTTCACGCGAAGAGAGACCGAAGATGAGCGATCCCGTGACGCAGCATCCCGACCCCGCCGGTGGGCGGGCCACGGCCAACCCGAAGCGCGCGGCCACCGCAGCCTGGGTGGGCAGCGCACTCGAGTACTACGACTTCTTCATCTACGGCACCGCCGCCGCATTGGTGTTCGGTCGAGTGTTCTTCCCCAGCTCGAGCGCTGCCACCGGTACGCTGCTCGCCCTGGCGACGTTCGGCGTCGGCTACCTCGCCCGCCCACTCGGCGCACTCGTCCTCGGGCACATCGGAGATCAGTACGGCCGAAAACGAGTGCTCGTTGCCACCGTCCTGCTGATGGGCGTCGCTACCCTCGGCGTCGGCCTGCTCCCCTCCTACGAGACCATCGGCATCGCGGCCCCGATCATCCTCGTCGTTCTCCGTCTGTGCCAGGGCTTCTCGGCCGGCGGTGAGCAAGCAGGCGCGAACTCCATGACTCTCGAGCACAGCCCGGACAACCGCCGCGCGTTCTTCACCAGCTTCACCCTGAGCGGCACCCAGGGTGGACAGATCCTCGCAACGGCCGTCTTCCTCCCCGTCGCCATGCTTCCCGAGGACCAGCTCCTGTCCTGGGGTTGGCGAATCCCGTTCTTCCTCAGCGCATTCGTTGTTCTCGCCGCATTCCTCATCCGCCGCTCGCTCGACGAGACCCCGGTGTTCGAAGAGGAGGTCGCCACCGGCGAACAGCCGAAGATGCCGCTCTCGGTTCTGCTCACCGATCACTGGCGTGCAGTGCTGCGCGTCGTGTTCGCTGCCGTGATCGCCTCTGTCAGTACTATTTTCAGCGTCTACGCGCTGTCCTACGCGGTGAACACGGTAGGGCTGGAACGCACGCCGATGCTCTGGGTCGGAGTGCTCGCCAATGTTGCTGCGCTGTTCGCCCTTCCGTTCTTCGGTGCCCTTTCCGACCGTATCGGACGCAAGCCCGTCTTCATCTTCGGTTCCACCGGCTGCGCGGTTCTGATGTTCGGGTACCTCTGGTCCATCTCGACCGGAAACTACCTCCTGATCTTCGCATTCGGCATCGTGATGTTCGGCATCGTCCACAGTGCCACCGGCGGCGTCTGGCCCGCGTTCTACGGCGAGATGTTCCCCGCCAAGGTCCGACTGTCCGGAACGGCGATCGGCACCCAGATCGGCTTCGCCATTGCAGGTTTCGCACCCACCATCGCCAGCGCGATCGCCGGCGACGGAATCGGAGCGTGGTTCCCGGTGGCTGTGGTGACGGCGGTCTTCTGTGCCATCAACATCACCATCGTCGCAACCTCGCGCGAAACGTTCCGAGTCCCCACCGAAAAGCTCGGACTCACCAAGAGAGAGGCAGCGGCCGTCCCGACGACGGTGTGACCTCTCATGACGAGCTTCCACCACACCTCCCCGACGGCGGCCGCGATCCGGCCGTCGTCGGACGAGCACTTCCGTCTCTACGCGGTGCAGTACGCATCGCGAACCGGTACACGCGAGCAACATTTCCACTACTGCGACGGGCGAGGGCAGGAACCACACCCGACGGCGTACTACGTGTGGCTGGCCGTCTCCGCATCGCACACGATCCTCATCGATGCCGGAATCTCGCCCGAGACCGCCGCAGGGATGGACGGCCTGAACTACCACGGTTCGCCGCTGGAACTCGTTGCAGCACTGGGCATTGCCGCCGATCGGATCGACCTGTCGATCCTCACGCACCTGCACTACGACCACACCGGAATCGTCGCGGACCTCCCCGAGGCACGATACGTCCTTCAAGCCGACGAGCTCGAGTACTGGACCGGCCCATGGGCACGTCGGATCGTTCGCGAACAGTGGCTGAACTCGGAAAAGGATGTTGCACACCTGCGTTCGGTCGGCGACCGGCTGCAACTCGTCGACGGTGACGCGGAGCTCCTACCGGGCATATCCGTACACCGCGTCGGTGGTCACACGGCCGGAATGCAGGTGGTGCGCGTCAAGACAGCCGACGGATACGCTGTCGTCGCCTCGGACGCGAGCCACTTCTACGAGAACATCGAGAACGACTCACCGTTCGCGATCCTTCACGACATTCCAGGCATGTACTACGCGTTCGACCGAATCAACGAACTCGCGGATTCTCCGAGCCTGGTGGTTCCAGGACACGATCCCGAGGTGGCCGAGCGCCACGCCCTGCTCGACGCATATCCCGACGCGCACGCGTTCATGATCGGCTGAGCGACAGAATTCACGAAGAAGGCCCGGTCGGATTCGACCGGGCCTTTCTCGTCTGTCGCTTGTTCCGCGCTACGCGGACTTGTCGCGGCGCTCGGGACGTTCCGGCTTGCGCGGAACGATAGTCGGGAGCACGTTATCGTTCACTGTCTCGGACGTGACGACGACCTTCGCCACGTCGTCACGGCTCGGGATGTCGAACATCACGGGGTTGAGCACCTCTTCGAGGATGGCGCGCAGGCCACGAGCACCGGTGCCGCGCAGGATCGCCTGGTCCGCTATGGCTTCGAGTGCGTCCTTCGTGAACTCCAACTCCACGTTGTCCATGTCGAACAAGCGGCTGTACTGCTTGACCAGAGCGTTCTTCGGCTCGGACAGGATGGTGACGAGCGAGTCCTTGTCCAGGTTGGTCACCGACGCCACGACGGGGAGGCGTCCGATGAACTCCGGGATCAACCCGAACTTGATCAGATCCTCCGGCATCACCTCGGCGAAGTGATCCTGCGTGTCGATCTCTGCCTTCGAGCGGACCTCGGCGCCGAAGCCGAGTCCACGCTTGCCGACACGATCCGACACGATCTTCTCCAACCCAGCGAAAGCGCCGGCCACGATGAAGAGCACATTGGTGGTGTCGATCTGAATGAATTCCTGATGGGGGTGCTTGCGGCCACCCTGGGGCGGGACGCTTGCCTGCGTACCCTCGAGAATCTTCAGCAGCGCCTGCTGAACACCCTCGCCGGACACGTCGCGGGTGATGGACGGGTTCTCGCTCTTGCGGGCGATCTTGTCGACCTCGTCGATGTAGATGATGCCCGTCTCGGCGCGCTTGACGTCGTAGTCGGCGGCCTGGATGAGCTTCAGCAGGATGTTCTCGACGTCTTCACCGACGTACCCTGCCTCCGTCAACGCGGTGGCGTCGGCGATCGCGAACGGGACGTTGAGCATCTTCGCCAGCGTCTGGGCGAGATAGGTCTTGCCGCACCCGGTGGGGCCGAGCATCAGAATGTTCGACTTCGCCAGTTCGACGCTCTCGCCGCGGCCGTCGCGCGCTTTGTCTCCGGCCTGGATGCGCTTGTAGTGGTTGTAGACGGCCACAGCAAGCGTGCGCTTGGCCGTGTCCTGTCCGATCACGTAGTTCTCGAGAAAGTCACGGATCTCGGAGGGCTTGGGCAGGTCGTCGAGCTTGACCTCGCTCGACTCCGCGAGCTCCTCCTCGATGATCTCGTTGCACAGGTCGATGCACTCGTCGCAGATGTACACCCCAGGACCTGCGATGAGCTTCTTGACCTGCTTTTGGCTCTTTCCGCAGAACGAGCATTTCAGCAGATCGCCACCGTCACCGATGCGTGCCATGTTCGAGGTTCCTACTTCCTTGTCCGCGTCTGGCCGTGCGACACCCAACGGATGCCGACCCGACCGTGAGCAACTTCTCGATCGACAGCGCCTGAGCCCTGATGCGACCGTACCCGTGATCCGGAGATCAGGGCGAGTTGTTTCCGGTGATTCGTCGTCCGAATTCTCGCGGAACTCGGGAACCGACTCTCACCACAGCGCTACCGACCCACCGCAGCACTGTCCATTTGTCGCCTCGATGGCCTCGAAGCGTTACCTCGGCCCCCGCTCGACGAGTACCGGAGGCCGAGATCGACTCGACCCCCGGCCTCCGTGCCGCGTCCTGCGAAGATACCCGCTGCCGCTACTTCTGTGCGGACAACTTGCGGTACTCGAACACCGTGTCGATGATTCCGTATTCCTTCGCCTGCTCGGCGGTCAGAATCTTGTCGCGGTCGGTGTCCTTGCGAATGACATCGGGGTCCTTGCCGGTGTGGCGTCCGAGCGTGGTCTCCATCAAGCGACGCATGCGCTCGATCTCGGCCGCCTGGATCTCGAGGTCGGACACCTGGCCCTGAATTCCACCGCTGGCCGGCTGGTGGATCAGAACGCGAGCGTTCGGGAGAGCTGCGCGCTTGCCCGGCGTTCCCGCTGCGAGCAGCACTGCTGCCGCGGAGGCGGCCTGACCGAGGCACACCGTCGCGACGTCGGCACGCACGTACTGCATCGTGTCGTAGATCGCCATCAGCGAGGTGAACGATCCACCGGGCGAGTTGATGTACATCGTGATGTCGCGGTCGGGGTCGAGGCCCTCGAGCACGAGCAGCTGAGCCATGATGTCGTTCGCGGACGCGTCGTCGACCTGAACGCCGAGGAAGATGATGCGTTCCTCGAACAGCTTGTTGTACGGGTTGGACTCCTTGACGCCGTAGCTGGAGTGCTCGACGAAGGACGGCAGGATGTACCGCGAGGACGGCATCTGAGTGGGATCGAACAAGTTGGTCATCGTTTCTCCAAGAAGTGAGGTTTCGAGGGACGGAGTTCGAAGGGCGATCTACTCGCCGACTCCGCCTGCCTGCCGTGCGCGCGAGACGACGTGGTCCACGAAGCCGTATTCCTTCGCTGCTGCGGCCGTGAACCAGCGGTCACGATCGGAGTCCTCGGTGATCTGCTCGACGGTCTGTCCGGTGTGCAGCGCGATCAGCTCCGCCATTTCGCGCTTGGTGTGAGCGAACTGCTCGGCCATGATCGCGATGTCGCTGGCACTACCACCGATACCGGCGGACGGCTGGTGCATCATGATCCGCGCGTGCGGGAGTGCGTAGCGCTTGCCCTTGGCGCCTGCCGACAACAGGAACTGACCCATCGACGCGGCGAGACCCATTCCGTAGGTGGCCACGTCGCACTCGGCGAATTCCATCGTGTCGAAGATCGCCATACCTGCGGTCACCGAACCACCGGGCGAGTTGATGTAGAGCGAGATGTCGCGTGTGGGGTCCTCCGCCGACAGCAGGAGGATCTGTGCGCAGAGCTTGTTCGCAATGTCATCGTCGACCTGAGTACCGAGGAAGATGATGCGATTCTGAAGCAGACGCTCGTACACCGAGTCGCTGAGATTCAGGCCGGAAGCGGCCGAAGTCATGACGGGACTCTGCTGGTGCGAAGCCGCCGGATTCTGAACAGTCACGGTACCTGCCTTTTCCATACTGATCGTTGGTTCCTGATACAGACACTAACGAAAGACGGCGGCCCCGGAGTCCCGGAACCGCCGTCGTTCGCTGTCAGCGTTACTTCTCTTGTTCACCCTCGGCAGAATCGCCTGCTGCAGGCTCTTCTGCGTCTGCGGGGCTACCGAAAAGCTCGGAGGTGTCGACCGAAGCACCAGTGGTGTCGGTGACGTTCACGCGGTCGACGACGGATGCGAGCGCCTTGCCGCGACGCACGTCGGCGAAGACTGCACCGAGCTGGTTGGCCTGCTGGACCTGCTGGATGAACTCTTCCGGCGAGATGCCGTAGCGCTGCGCCTGGAAGATGATCCGCTCGGTCAGCTCGTCCTGGCCGACCTGCGTGCCTTCCGCTTCGGCGATGGCATCGAGCAGCAGCTGGGTGCGAACCGACTTCTCGGCCGCTTCCTTGACGTCCTTGTCGAACTCCTCGCGACTCGAACCCTGCGACTCGAGCAGCTCGGCAAGCTTGGCCTCGTCGTGGTCGAGACCGTGAATGGCCTCGTGCACCTGGTTGTCGACCTCGGCCTTGACGACGGCCTCGGGAGCCGGGACCTCGACGGTCTCGAGAAGCGTCTCGAGAACCTTGTCGCGGATCTGACCGGCCTGCTCGACCTTCTTGACCCGCTCGACGCGCGTCTTCAGGTCGGCGAGGAGCTCGTCGAGAGTGTCGAATTCGCTGGCAAGCTGCGCGAACTCGTCGTCGGCCTCGGGAAGCTCGCGCTCCTTGACCGAGACCACCTTGACGGTGACGACTGCTTCCTTGCCCGCGTAGTCGCCCGCGACCAGCGTGGAGGTGAAGTCCTTGGACTCGTCGACCGACACACCGACGATGGCGTCGTCGAGGCCTTCGATGAGCTGACCCGAACCGACCTCGTGCGACAGGCCGTTGGCCGACGCCTCCTCCACGGTCTCGCCGTCGACGGTCGCGGACAGATCGATGGACACGAAGTCACCGGACTGGACCGGGCGATCGACACCGGTGAGGGTGCCGAAGCGCTGACGCAGGGACTGGAGCTGCTCGTCGACTGCCTCGTCGGTGATCTCGAGCGGATCGACCTCGACCGAGATGGTCGAGTAGTCGGGCAGCGCAATCTCCGGACGAATGTCGACCTCGGCGGTGAACGTCAGCTCGTCGCCGTCCTCGATCTTGGTGATCTCGATGTCCGGCTGGCCGATGACCTTGATCTGCTCGGCGCTGACGGCCTCGGAGTACCGGGCGGGGAGAGCGTCGTTGACGACCTGCTCGAGCACTGCGCCACGACCGACCCGTGCTTCGAGAAGCTTGGCCGGAGCCTTGCCCGGACGGAATCCGGGGAGGCGGATCTGCTGGGCAAGTGCCTTGTAGGCGCGGTCGAAATCAGGCTTGAGCTCCTCGAAGGGCACCTCAACGTTGATACGGACTCGCGTCGGGCTGAGCTGCTCGACGGTGCTCTTCACGGGACATGCTCCTTCTGGTGGTCGTGCTGTGCTGTCGGTCCGATTCACCGTCACTCGCTGACATACCGCGACCAAGTGCGACGGCGAACCAGCGGCGAAGTGAACCACTCGGCGAAACCGGGCCCCTTCGAGGACCCGGTCTCATCTTTGTCGGGGTGACAGGAATTGAACCTGCGACCCTCCGCTCCCAAAGCGGATGCGCTACCAAGCTGCGCCACACCCCGTCTTACCGACGCTGTTCAAGCCGCCCGCCGATCAACTTACAGGCTCCATTGAACAGCAGACACCAGCGGTACCCGTGGGCGGGCCACCGCATCCGTCTCGACAGACTCTACATGCAGGCAATTTGTATTCTCGATCCGAGGTTATGTAGAGTTTCGAATCGCAAGCGGCGCCGATGGCGATCCCATCAACGTCGCATGCACGCCGATGTAGCTCAATGGTAGAGCCCCTGTCTTCCAAACAGGCTACGCGAGTTCGATTCTCGTCATCGGCTCCAGAAATAGCCCGCCGATCGCACTGCGATCGGCGGGCTTTTTCGTGTTCGCTCCCCTTCGCTGGAATGTCACCGACGGGCGCGCCGGCACCGAAATCTCTACAGCCGAACACCGTCGTACAGCGCCTCTGCCACCGACCGGTCGCCGACGACGTCGAGCACATTCAGCGGGCGCCTGCGCCACACTGCGAGCATCAGATTCTCTGCCGAACCGCGCAGGGCGACGTCGCCTTTGCGGTGCTCGTGCGTGACCGTCACCCGGTCACCGCCGAAGTCGAGGAACAGTTCCATGGCAGTGTCGTCGACGGTATGCAGATGGACGGTGCGGCCCGCGAGTTGTGGAAGTTGTTCCAGCGGAACCCTTGTCAGGAAGTCCTCGGCCCATTCGACTACTCCGTCGGCCGCGCTCTCGGGATCGAGTGGATCGGGCTCTGCTCCCCCGCGGATGTGAATTCCGTTCTGCGCATCGAATCGATGCACGACGATTTCGTGCAACTGGCGCCGAATCCAGTAGTCGGCGGTGCCCGGGCCCGCCCACGTCGGGACGGCGCGATCGAGCGGCGCGTCGCGGTAGGCGTCGAGCGCGAGGGAGGCGGACTCGCGGTACTCGTCCACTACCCGAGGTCCGCGTTCGGGCTTCTCCACCGCAGCAAGCACATTCGCCATTCCGCCGTCGGCAGGCGCATCCAACGCGGACCTCGCCATTCGATGGACGAACGTGACGTGTCGAATCAACTTCTCGACGGTCCAGTCCGGCATGGTCGGGACGTCGGCGCTGACGTCGTCCAGCGACACCGCCCCCATCCTCGAGCATTCGAGTTCCAGCACTTCCAACTGACGTTCGGGGGTCATAGTCTCGATCGAAGCACGTCGGACGGTACGCCCGCGCATCGATCGGCACGCGTATCGTGAAAAGTGTCCGATTTGTCCTGAGGCGATCGGGCACGTGCCTGAAAAATTCCCACAAGGAAGCGGTAACAGTGGAAGCTCTCTTACTCGTCGTCGTCATCGTCGCAGCAGTCGTGTTCCTGGTCGTCCGCAGTCAGAAGAACGCGGCGGCGAAGTCGGCCAGCACACTGGAGGACGCCAAGGCAGATGCTCGCCAGTCCATCGAGCGGCTCGGCGGGCAGGTCTACAACCTGATCGGCAGCGACACCGCGTCCAAGCAGGCACTCGCCGACGCGTCGGAGCGCAACATCGCGGCCGGATCGCAGATCGACCAGGCCAAGACGGTCGAGCAGGCACGGCTGGCCAAGCAGACTGCGCTGGAAGGTCTGTACTACATCCGCGCGGCGCGGATCGCGATGGGCATGGACCCCGGTCCGGAAATTCAGGGCATCGACGGCCAGAAGTCCGCGGGTCAGGTCACCGAGGACCGCAAGGTCGAGTTCGAGGGCCGCAACGTCGAGGCCTCGCCCAATCCGTCGGACCGCACGCCCAACTACTACCCCGGCGGCAAGGTCGCCGGCCGTCCCGTGCCGGCCGGCTGGTACTCCGAGCCGTGGTGGCGCCCCGCCCTCGTCGCGGGCGCCTGGGGCGTCGGATCGATGTTCCTGTTCTCGGCGATGTTCTCGGGAATGGCAGGAGTCGGCTACGGCGAACAGGAGTTCGCGAGCGGAGCCGGTGACGGTTCGGAAGGCGGCGGCGCCGACAACGGCGAGTTCGGCGACTCGGGTGACGCCGGTGGCGAGGAGTACGGCGCCATGGACGGCGGCGGCGACTCGTTCGGTGGAGATTCGTTCGGCGGGGACGGCGGCGGAATGTTCGACGGCGGGTTCGACTTCTGACGTCCCGGCTCGCTCGCCCTACCGTCTTGCTCGCCTGACCGTCTAGCTCGCCTGACAGACAGGGCACCAGAACAGATTTCGCGCCTGCATCACCGAATGCAGAATCTCGGCTCCACAGATTCGACACGGACGCCCCGCCCTGCGATACACGTAGGTGCGGGGTCGTTTCGGAGCGTAACCGGAATCTCCGTGGTCGTCCTCTGGTCGGATCGTGATGATCCTGCCGCGTCGTACACCGATCTTCATCAGGTCGACCAGGTCCAACCAGATCGCGTCCCATTCACTTCGATCCATGTCCTTACCCGGACGCATCGGGTTGATCTCGTGCCGGTACAGGATCTCCGCTCGGTACACGTTGCCGACTCCGGCGAGGACCTTCTGATCCATCAGAAGTGTGCCGATCGGCGTCCTCGATCTGGAGATGCGATCCCACGCTCGATCGGGATCGGCGTCCTTCCGGATCGGATCCGGACCGAGTCGACTCAGCAGAGCGTCGACCTGCTGCTCCGTATAGATTTCACAGGCTGTCGGCCCGCGCAGATCGGTACCGAAAGCCTCGCCCACCATCCTCAATCGAACGGCACCGACCGGTTCCTTCATCGGCAGCGTCTGATCGGTGAACTTTCCGTACAGACCGAGGTGGATGTGCACGATCAGGTCCGACTCGTAGCGATGCAGCAAGTGCTTGCCCCAGGCCTCGGCCCTCACGAGCACCAGGCCGTCGACCAACGCGGCCCCCGAGGTGAACCGCCCTTGCGGGCTGCTCACCTCGACGGGCGCGCCGGCGAATCTACGCTGATGCAGCCGCGCGAGGCGGTGCAGCGTATGCCCTTCGGGCATCGATCAGGAGCCGTCGAACTTCTGTCCGCCCGGGACGTCGGGTGCGTCGCCGCTCCGCTCGTACTCCGACAGAATGTCGATACGACGCTGGTGCCGCTCCTCGCCGGAGAACGGGGTTCCGAGGAAGGCATCGACTATCGCGAGAGCCTCCGGAAGGGTGTGCATGCGTCCGCCTATACCGATCAGCTGAGCATCGTTGTGCTCGCGCGCGAGCTGCGCGGTCTCGACGCTCCACGCGAGTGCGCACCGGGCACCGGGGACCTTGTTGGCCGCGATCTGCTCGCCGTTGCCGGAGCCTCCGAGGACGAGGCCGCGGCTACCTGGATCGGCGACGACCCGTCGTGCCGCGTCGATGCAGAAGGCCGGGTAGTCGTCGACGGCGTCGTATTCGAAAGCGCCGCAGTCGACGGGCTCGTGCCCGGTCGCGGTGAGGTGTTCGATGATCTGGTTCTTGAATTCGAGGCCGGCATGGTCCGCACCCAGGTATACGCGCATGCATAGAGTCTGACAGGTGGGATTTCAGGGACGAAAAACGGTCGCCGGAGTCGACGGCGCCAAAGGCAAGTGGGTTGTGGCACTGTTCGACGGCCAGGATCTGCAGATGTCCGTCGAGCCCGACGTGCAGGCGGTGCTGGTCGCGACACGTCGGTGCGACGTCGTCGGGGTCGACATGCCGTTGTCGTTGCCCGAGAGCGGGTACCGGACCAGTGAGCTGGAAGCGAAGAGTTTTCTCGGGCGGGCGCGATCGTCGATCTTCCATACACCGGTACGCGCTGTTCTCGACACGACGACCTACGAGGAAGCGTGCGCAGTGTCCAGACGAATCACCGGCAAGGCGATCAGCAAACAGACCTGGTATCTGATGTCCTCGGTCCGGCAGTGGCAGGACGTGTCCTTCGACCCCGAGCGGGTGGTGGAAGTGCACCCGGAATGCTCGTTTCGGCACATGGCACCGGATACGTCGTTCGTGTCGAAGAAGTCCGCGCGTGGCGTCGGCCAGCGTCTGAGCGCACTGTCCACGTGGCTCGATCCGGTGTCCGTACACGACGCCATGGCATCACTGCCGGTCGAGCCCGCAGCCGACGACGCGCTCGACGCCGCCGCGGCTGCCTGGTCCGCGTGGCGTTTCAGCCGTGGGAAGCACCGATACTTCGGTACGTCCGACGGCGTCGATCGCATCGTTGCCTGACCCGCTGTGAGCGAAAATGCATGTCCTGAACTCGAGCAGTAAGACCTGACCGACATTTCCGCTCACCTGGGGTCAGTCGAACTCGGGGTCTTCGTGACGGGTGCGCTTGAGCTCGAAGAAGTGCGGATACGACGCGAAGATGACCGAGGCGTCCCACAGCTTTCCGGCTTCCTCGCCGCGCGGGATGCGGGAGAGGACGGGCCCGAAGAACGCGACACCGTTGACGTGAATCGTGGGCGTTCCGACGTCGGGACCGACCTTGTCCATGCCCGCGTGGTGGCTGGTGCGCAGCGCTTCGTCGTACTCGGTGCTGTCGGCTGCCTTCGCCAACTCAGCAGGCAGACCCAGTTCCGCGAGGGACTGCTCGATCACCTCGGGGAAATTCTTGTTGCCTCCGTTGTGGATACGGGTACCGAGTGCCGTGTAGAGCGGCGACAGGATTTCGTCGCCCTTCTCCTGGGCCGCGGTGATGGCGACTCGCACGGGTCCCCATGCCGTCTTCATCATCTCGGCGTACTGCTCGGGGAGGTCGCGGCCCTCGTTGAGGACTGCGAGCGACATGACGTGGAAGTTGACGTCGATGTCGCGGACCTTCTCGACCTCCAGAATCCACCGCGACGTGATCCAACACCATGGGCACAGGGGGTCGAACCAGAAATCGGCGGTGTCCTTCTGTCCGCTGCCGCTCACGTGAAGCTCCTTCGTGTCGAGATACGAGTGGGTGTCGACCGAGAACAACCCAGGATGCGGCAGAACAATTCCGCGCCGCGTCCCTACGCAAGCATGCCCGACCCGCGCCGTGATGGGATGGTGTCATCACACGATCCCTACTCGAGAAGGTGCATGACTGACGTGGTTGCTCCCAACCTGACACGCGATCAAGCTGCCGCACGGTCGACCGTGCTCGGCAATTCCACCTATTCGATCGTCCTGGACCTCACCGACGGGTCCGGCAATCCCAGTGAGAAGACGTTCCTGTCGACGACGACCATTGCGTTCGCGGCACAGGCGGGCGCATCGACGTTCGTCGACATCGTCGCCGACGGCATCAGATCCGCCACTCTGAACGGGGTGGACCTCGACGTTTCGGGCTACGACGAGGAGACGGGGATAGCGCTCGACGACCTCGCCGAGGACAACGAACTCGTCGTCGTCGCAGACTGTGTCTATTCCCACACCGGTGAGGGTCTGCACCGGTTCGTCGACCCGTCCGACGGCTCGGTGTATCTCTACTCTCAGTTCGAGACGGCGGATGCCAAGCGGATGTTCGCCTGCTTCGACCAGCCGGATCTGAAGGCGACATTCGATCTGAAGGTCACCGCTCCGGACAGCTGGACGGTCATCTCCAACGCTGCGCATGCCGCGGAACCCGCTGCCGGAGAACACGTTTTCGACACCACCCCACTGATGAGCACGTATCTGGTGGCGCTGATCGCCGGCCCGTACGCGGAGTGGACGGATTCCTACACCGACGAGCACGGCACCATCCCGCTCGGAATCTACTGCCGCGCATCGCTTGCCGAGCACATGGATCACGAGAGGTTGTTCACCGAGACCAAGCAGGGATTCGGTTTCTACCACGCCAACTTCGGCACCCCCTACGCGTTCGGCAAGTACGACCAGTTGTTCGTGCCCGAGTTCAACGCGGGCGCAATGGAGAACGCGGGCGCCGTCACCTTCCTGGAGGACTACGTCTTCCGCTCCAAGGTCACCCGATACTCCTACGAGCGCCGCGCCGAAACGGTTCTGCACGAGATGGCGCACATGTGGTTCGGCGACCTCGTGACGATGACGTGGTGGGACGACCTGTGGCTCAACGAGTCGTTCGCGACGTTCGCATCGGTCCTGTGCCAATCCGAGGCCACCGAGTACACCAACGCATGGACCACGTTCGCCAACGTCGAGAAGTCGTGGGCCTACCGGCAGGATCAGCTGCCGTCGACACACCCCATCGCAGCCGACATTCCCGATCTGGCCGCGGTCGAGGTCAACTTCGACGGCATCACGTACGCCAAGGGTGCGAGCGTTCTGAAGCAACTCGTCGCTTATGTCGGCAAGGAGGATTTCCTCGCCGGCCTGCGTGCGTACTTCGTCGACCACGCCTTCGGCAACGCCACGTTCTCCGACCTCCTCACCGCACTGGAGCGGTCGTCCGGTCGGGACCTGTCGGATTGGGGCAGCCAATGGCTCCGCACGACCGGACTCAACACCCTGAGCCCTGACTTCGACGTCGACGCAGACGGCAAGTTCACCCGCTTCGCGGTGAAGCAGAGCGGCGCAGCACCCGGCGCAGGCGAGCATCGAGTGCACCGGATCGCAATCGGCATCTACGACGACGGAGACGACGGCAAGCTGGTGCGTACCGAGCGTGTCGAGATCGACCTGGAGGCGTCGGACAGCACCGACGTTCCGTCACTGGTGGGTGTGTCGCGGGGCAAGCTTGTTCTCGTCAACGACGACGACCTCACCTACTGCGCCGTGCGTCTCGATCCGGAGTCTCTCGACGTTCTGCTCGCCCGTATCGGCGACATCGCGGAATCACTCCCCCGCACCCTTGCGTGGTCGGCCGCGTGGGAGATGACTCGCCAGGCCGAGATGCGTGCACGCGATTTCGTCGCGCTCGTTCAGCGCGGTATCGGTGCGGAGACGGAGGTCGGCGTCGTGCAGCGTCTGCTCCTCCAGGCGCAGACGGCCATCACGAGCTACGCCGAGCCGCAGTGGGCGCAGGAGCACGGTCAGCCCGAGTTCGCGGACACGCTCCTCGAGCTCGCGCGCGCCGCCGACGCAGGCTCGGACCACCAGCTGGCGTTCGTCAACTCGCTGACCGGTTCGGCCTTGTCCGACAGGCATGTCGCGGTGTTGCGCGGCCTCCTGGACGGCGACGTCGACGGCCAGGAGCTCGGCGGTCTCGAGGTGGATACCGACCTGCGTTGGCGTCTGGTGTCGGCGCTCGCTGCAGCAGGTGCGATCGACAGCGACGGCATCGAGTCGCCCGAGATCGACGCCGAGGCCGCCCGCGACAACACTGCGGCCGGAGCTCGTTCGGCAGCCGCTGCGCGTGCCGTTCGGCCGAGCAGCGAGGTCAAGGAACACGCATGGACGACGGTCGTCGACGACGATTCCGTCCCCAACATCACCGCGCGATCGATCATCGGTGGGTTCGCCGGACCGGGACAGGGCGAGCTCCTCGAGCCGTACGTGTCGCGGTACTTCGACTCGATCGAGGGCGTGTGGTCGAGGCGGTCCAGCGAGGTCGCGCAGACCGTGGTGGTCGGGCTGTACCCCTCCTGGTCGATCAGTGCGGACTCGGTCGCGGCTGCGGATGCGTTCTTGGAGAAGGATCTGCCTCCCGCGCTGCGGCGTCTGGTGATCGAGGGACGCGCGGGCATCGTGCGCTCGCTCGCGGCCCGCGAGTTCGACGTGACGTAAGCACCGCGCTGGAAACAAGAAGAAGGCGCCGCCCGGGGTTTCGGGCGGCGCCTTCTTCGTGTCGATTCGATACGGCTACGGGCTCACGATGGCGGCGGCCATGACACGAACCGCGCTGACCAGTCCGTCGATGAGGTTGCCGTCACGGAACGGCCCCGTTGCGGCAGTGATGCCGAGCTGCGCCACCCGGTCGGTCGCGCGATCCGAGACACGGCGTCCGGTGCGGATCTCGATGCCCTTGTGGTTCGGGTCCACGGCGATCAGCACGGAACGAATTGCGTCCGGTGTTCCGGGGAAGACCGCGTCTGCACCTGCGGCGACGTCCTCACCCAGGTCTCCGAGGTAGACGTTGAAGCGAATCTGCGTCGCCCGGGTCGCCTCGGTCAGTGCGACGTCGAGGGACACGAGGTCCTGCGTGGCGAACGGAAGGTGCGCCGGGCTGGCCGTTCCGAACTCGTGAGCACCCGACACGCGTCCGCTGGACGTCAGAGCCGAGCCGTAGGGCAGGTCCTCCGCGTCGATGTCACTCTTGACCAGTTCACCACTTGCCACTTGCCGACCCTCCGATCGAATCTGCAGCGGATGCATGCGAATCGCCGTGGCCGCCACCGTGCGGTGTCACCTCGTCGGTCGCGCTCCACAGAATTGGTTCACGTGTCCATTCGTCGGTCAACCGGTACGGGGTGATGTCCAGACCCGGCTGCCTTTCCCCCACGTAGGACAACGCTCCGATGATTCCGATGATCGCAGCCGGAATCACCCCGAAGATCAGGATCGTCTCGAGAATGCTCACAGGGTGTGAGATTAGTCGACTTTTCACCCCGAAGCGACAGCGGGGCCGGTCGGATCGATTCGAGACCGGCCGCTACGCCGCGCCCTCACCCAGGTACGCCAACCAGGACGGATCGAGTTCCTTGTTGCTGGCGAGCAAACGCCAGTGCGGCCCCTTCGGTGGAACGAGTTGCGCGCGCAGAGTCCATCCCAGCTCACTGAGCATTTTGTCTGCTTTGCGATGGTTGCACGAGGCGCAGCACGCAACGCAGTTCTCCCACGAGTGCTCGCCCCCACGACTCCGCGGGATGACGTGGTCCACGGTTTCCGCTTTGGCGCCGCAGTACGCGCACCGGAAACGATCTCTGTGCATCAGCGCAGCCCTCGTCATCGGCACGCGAGCCCGGTACGGCACTCGAACGAACGTCCTCAGACGAATAACCGAGGGCACTTGAACGGAGAAGTCGGCGGATCGAATGTATGGACCGGAGGGGTCGTCGTGGACGACGTCGGCCTTGTTGCACACAAGCAGTACCACTGCGCGACGCATCGGCAGCGCGGTCAAGGGCTCGAAAGTGGCGTTCAGAAGCAGCACTCGGCGCTTGACCCAGGCAGGAACCATGTTGTCGCTGGGAGACACCGTCTCGCCAGGAGAAACGACATGTAGTGGAGACGCCCCCGATATCCGTTCCCGCTGGTCTGCGGTGTCATGGACATCGATGGGCGGGAGTTGTCGGTGTCGGTGTTGCTTGTTCTTCACTTCGGTTCTCCCAAAAGCGTCGGCGTCCGCGCATGGCTTGCGCGGAACACGTGTCACAGTGGAACACGAAAACGCCGGGTCTGCACACCCCTTTTCCGGATCGCGGTGATGACCGATCGGTGAACTCACAGCCAACGAGCAGGTCCGCTACCAGCACGGTGGCGAGAATCCGCGCCTTCCGTAGACTCTGCAAGTGTCTGTATTCGAATCGAACTCATCGACCTACCTGACGGGCTCGTCTCTCGACACACGTGCCTTCGAACTGACCGAAACCGGTCGAGACTGGCTGGTGGACAGACCTTTACAGGTTCTCGGCTACCTTGCGCTCGCGGTGGTCCTCCGACTCGTACTGCACAAACTGATCGACCGTTTCACCAGTCGCAGCGGATCGGCGTCGGACAAGGCGCCTGCGCTTCTTCGACCACTGCGCGAGCGTGCACCGTCGACGCTGCAGAGCTCGATCCTCTCCGAACGCCGTCGCCAACGCGCCAAGACCATCGGCTCGGTCCTCAAGTCCGGCGTGTCCGTCGTCATTCTGACGTGGTTCGTACTGTCTGTGCTCGACGTGGTCGGAGTGAACGTCACCCCGTTCATCGCCTCCGCGGGCATCGTCGGAGTGGCGCTCGGCTTCGGTGCGCAGAATCTCGTCCGCGACTTCCTCTCCGGAATCTTCATGCTGCTCGAAGACCAGTACGGCGTCGGTGATGTCGTCGATCTCGGCGAAGCAGTGGGCACGGTCGAAAGCGTCGGACTGCGCGTGACGACGATCCGCGACGTCAACGGCACCGTCTGGTACTGCCGCAACGGCGAGGTCCTTCGCGTGGGAAACATGAGTCAAGGTTTCGCGGTGGCGGTTCTCGACCTGCCCGTCGCGCACACTGCCAATCTCGACGAGGCCTGCGAGGTGGCCGAGAAGGCGACGCTCGACGTCGTCGAATCGGGGGCGTTCGCGGAGGATTTGCTCGGGGATCCCGAGATGCTCGGCGTCAACGCCGTGAGCGCCGACACGGTCACCATCCGCATCACCGTCAAGACCAGGCCCGGGATGCAGTGGGCGGTGCAGCGACGGCTCCACCGCGAGATTCTCCAGGCCTTCGACGACGCCGGAATTCAGGCCCCGTACCCGCAAGGCCGACCGGCCGGCGCGATCGTCGACCTGGCAAAGTAGGCACCACCCGGCCGCACCCCGCCCGACCTCGAACGACTGGAGAGAAGCACCGATGACCGAACCGCAACAGACCTTCTACGACGCGGTCGGTGGTGCGGACACGTTCTACAAGCTGACGGCCAAGTTCTACGAGGAAGTGGCGAAGGACGACGTCGTGCGACCGCTCTACCCCGAGGAAGACCTGGGGCCTGCGGAGCGACGCATGCGAATGTTTCTCGAACAGTACTGGGGAGGACCGCGCACCTACTCGGACGAACGCGGGCACCCTCGCCTCCGCATGCGGCACTCGCCGTTCCACATCGGCCCGATCGAGCGGGACGCATGGCTGCGGTGCATGCACACTGCCATCGCGTCGATAGACGATTCCGTCCTCGACGCCACGCACCGGGCACAGTTGGTCGACTACATGGAGATGGCAGCCAACTCCATGGTCAACTCGTCGTTCTAGGAACCGGTCCTCACAGACGAGGCGCAGATCCCTCGCGCTGCGCGGTCGTCGGCTGGGCGGCGCTGCGCCCGAGTCCCTTCGCCCGTCGGAGTGCGCCACGCACGTTGCCGGCGAACTTCAGGGCGAGCAGGAGCGAGCCGGGAAGATGCTGGCGAAGAATTGCGTGCTTGCGGACGTAGTCCTGGACGTGCCACTCGGACCAGGTGCCGGCGCGGAACAGCGCCGCATCGCCGGCCACCAGCGTGCGTTCAGGATGGTCGTCGGACGAGACCGTCACCGAGCCGTCCATGATGTGCACGATCTCGTCGACCGAGAAGTACCAGCGGAAGCGACCGGCCGTGCAGTCCCACACGTTGGTGGTGGTCGTCCCGTCGATGCTGCGTGACCACTCGGCCACGCGGGCGCGCGGTTCGCCCTCGAGGATCCAGTCCGGATCGATGGGACTGTCCTGCAGAAGCACTTCACTCAAACGGACTGCTTCGATCGACTGCTCGGCCATGTGATTCCTCGTGCTCCTCGTTCCGGTTCGACGGGTACGGTACCTCATCAATCGGACAAAGCGGCTGTTTTCGGGAGAGAAACCGGGGAAACGGTATGCCTTCCCGGGCGTCGCTCGCATGTCCGCCCGGGCGTGAGCCCGCATCTTGGCCGGTCGTGAGCCCCCAGCCCTACGAGGTGACGAAGATCAACCCGGTCCCTGATCGAGGTCGAGCGTCCGCGTTTGGCAGACTTGACCGTTGTGACCGATCGACTCGAACCTCAGCCCGAACCGTGGTGGAAGGACGCGATCTTCTATCAGATCTACCCGCGTTCGTTCGCCGATTCCAACGGCGACGGCGTCGGTGATCTCGGCGGCGTTCGGGACAAGCTCGGCTACCTCGAACTACTCGGAATCGACGCGATCTGGCTGAGCCCGATCATGAAGTCACCGATGGCGGACCACGGGTACGACGTGTCCGACCCGAGAGCTATCGACCCCCTGTTCGGTGACCTCGCGGTGATGGATTCGCTGATCGAAGAGGCACACGCGCGCGACATCAAGGTCACCATGGACCTGGTGCCCAACCACACGAGCGACCGACATCCGTGGTTCGTCGCAGCGCTCGACTCGGCTCCCGGAAGTCCGGAACGAGCCCGCTACATCTTCCGCGACGGCAAGGGACCCGGCGGCTCCGAGCCGCCGAACAACTGGCCGAGTATCTTCGGCGGCCCCGCATGGACCCGCATTCGCGAAGCCGACGGAACGCCGGGACAGTGGTATCTGCACATCTTCGCGGCCGAACAACCCGATCTCGACTGGACCAACCCCGAGGTTTCCGAGGACTTGGCCACGACGCTGCGCTTCTGGTTGGACCGGGGAGTCGACGGCTTCCGGATCGACGTCGCACACGGAATGGCCAAGCCCGAAGGCCTTCCGAACATGAGCCTGGAAACGAACGAGCTCATGAAGAACGACGACACCGATCCACGGTTCAACAATCCGGCCGTGCACGAGATACACCGTGGTATCCGAAAGATCATGGACGAATACCCGGGCTCGACGACGGTCGGTGAAATCTGGGTGCAGGACAACGTCAGGTTCAGTGAATACATTCGCCCCGACGAGCTGCACCTCGGCTTCAACTTCCGCCTGGCCGAAGCCGAGTTCGACGCAGCAGCCATTCGAAACGCAGTGTCCAACTCGTTGGACGCGGTGGCCCTCGTCGACGGCACCCCGACGTGGACGCTGTCCAACCACGACGTCGTCCGCGAAGTCACTCGCTACGGCGGAGGCACCCGCGGCACAGCCCGCGCCAGGGCGATGATTCTGCTCGAATTGGCGCTGCCAGGAACGGTGTTCGTCTACAACGGCGCCGAACTGGGCCTTCCCAACGTCGACCTGCCCGACGAATCCTTGCAGGACCCGGTGTGGGAGCGCTCCGGCCACACCGAGCGTGGCCGAGACGGATGCCGTGTTCCCCTCCCGTGGGAAGGAACCGAGCCGCCGTTCGCGTTCAGTTCGTCCCCGGCGACCTGGCTGCCGATGCCCACGGAATGGTCGTCGCTCACGGTGGAAGAACAGCTCGAAGACGTCGACTCCATGCTGAGCCTGTACCGGTCGGCCTTCGAACTCCGCGCACTGCGGCCGGAATTCGCCGGAACCGGAGTGGATTGGTACGGCAGCCCACCCGGATGCCTTGCGTTCCGACGACCGGGCGGGCTGATCTGCGCCCTCAACGCGACCGACGTTCCGATCCCCCTCCCGCCGGGCGAGGTCCTGATGTCCAGCGCGCCTCTCGTCGACGGGCAACTTCCCGCCGACGCCGCAGCGTGGTTGGTCTAGAGCCGTTTCAGCGCTCCACCGTGAGGGAGAGCGCGTTCTCTCGGCGGCAGAAGACCGAGCCGTAGCGCGCGTCGAGGCGTAGCCACACCTTGGTGGCGCGCACGCGCACGATCTCGTTCGAGTCGATGCGCGCGAGGTCGACGTTGGCCTTGAGCGGGTCCTCCCCCGTGTGCGGCACGAAACCCATTGCCGTGAGGGCGAACACCGTTCTCATCGTGACCGACACTCCGCCCGCGGCACCGTCGACGTGCAGGACCTGCTGATCGAGCAGCGACACCGGCGGACCGTGGCTGCTCCCGTGCTCCTTCGCCAGCGCAGCACCGCGCTGAGCGAGGTCGATCAAGACCCGAGCAGGTACGTCGTCGACATGCTCGAATCCCTGGTCGGGAGGCAACGCGCCCTTCCATGCCGAATCCATCGAGAAGCCCGGGTCGACTCTGCCGTCGACGGCCGACCCGAGAGCCGCGATCAGCTGATCGGCTGCCGCCGAGGTGTCGTCCGGAACGATCGATCCGGCGACGACCCGCACGGCGAGCGCGTCGAAACCCGTCGATGCCCAGGCCGACAGCCGCCCGTCGGTACGCGTCCTCAAGCGCACCACCGCAGCTTCGTCGAGGCGCAGCGCCTTGCCGAGGAACGCAGTCAGATTCTCCCGTTCGACCGGGTCCGGAATGGTGAGTACACGCTCAAACACGCTGCCAGCTCTCGAGATACTCGCGCTCTTCAGCGGTGAGGCGTCGCAGCTTCTGAGTGTCGATGTCGAATGCTGCAATCTGAGTCGACGCGATGATGGCCGCCGGAGTGTCCAGCGACGCACCGCTGGCGCGCACCTCGTAACCGGCCACGAAATCCACGGCCCGCACCTTGTCGATCCACATGAAGACGTCCAGGGGGCCGTCCTCGTGTCGAAGCTGACCGCGGTACTTCACGTGCAGATCCGCGATGACCGCGCCGTGCCGCAGGTTCGCCGTCGGTCGTCCGTCGACGAGAAGCCACGGTATCCGCGCCTCCTCCAGCAACGTCACCATGCGGGCATGGTTGATGTGCTGGTACACGTCCATGTCCGACCAGCGAACATCCACGCTGGTATGAAAACCGATGCGTTCCTCCGGCTCTCGATGGTCGGACAGATGGTCGGCGGGCACACTCACAGCAGTCGTCCTTCTTTCGTCGATGGCACGCTACGGGCAGAAAATGCTACGGAACCATACTGCGCACCTGCCGCGCAGCGACGGACAGTGTAGCGAGGTCGAGGGTTCCCGAGTCCGAGATCTCGCGGAGCGCAGCGCGAGCACGTGCGAGGCGGGACGAGTTGGTCGATTCCCACTCCGCGATTTTCTCCGAGGCACTTTCGTGCGGTTCGCCGCCCAGGAGAACTTCTTTGGTGATCGCCCGCAGGGAGGAGTACAGGTCGTCGCGAAGCGCCAACCGCGCCAACGAATGCCAGCGATCCCCTCGGGCCAGTCCGGACACCGATGTCAGCAACCAGTCGATGCCGATGTGCGCGTCCACTGCGAAGTACAGCTCGGCGACTTCGGCGGGGTCGTGTTCGGTAATGTCCGCGACGTCGATGATGTCGAGCAGACTGTAGTTGTCCAGCAGTCGATACACCGCGGACGCGAGCTCCCTCGGAGCACCACGTTCGACGGCTGCCTGCACGCGGGCCTCGACGTCGCGTGCCTGATAGGTGTCGATGTACTCGCCGACGACGGCACTCAGGGATGCGACTTTGCCTGCGTACCGGCTGATCTCGGCGCCGACGGCAAGGGGTTGCGGTCGATTGGTCAACAACCACCGGGCGACGCGGTCGAGTACCCGTCGGGATTCGAGCAACAACTCGTCGGACGACGCCGTCGGAATGCCCGCCGTCCGGATGTCGTTCCACAGCTCGTCCAAATCGAAGATCGCCGTCGCAGCCGCGAACGCACGCACGGCGTCGGTGCCCGTTGCGCCTGCGTCCTCGGCGAGTCGGTAGACGAAGGTGATGCCGCCCCGATCGACGGTCTCGTTGGTCAGCGTGGTCGCCACCAACTGCCTACGCAGTGGGTGCGAGGTGATCTCGTTCGCGTAGGGCTCGCGAAGAACGTCCGGGAAGTACTTCGGCAGCCGCGAGGCGAACACGTCGCTGTCCGGCAGTTCGCTGGCCAACAGATCACTTTCCAGGCTCAGCTTCACGTGAGCCATCAAGGTCGCGAGCTCAGGGGAGGTAAGTCCGCGGCCCTCCGACTTCCGCGTGCGGATCTCCTGTTCGCTGGGCAACGCTTCGAGTTCGCGGTCGAGCCCTCGTCGTTCCTCCAGGTCCTCGATCACCCGTCGGTGCACGGTGAGCAACGACGGCGCGTCGAATCGAGAGGTCCCCAGCAGTTCGTTCTGCATGAAGTTGTCCCACAGCACCAGTCGGCCGACCTCGTCCGTCATCGACGCGAGGAGTTCGTCGCGTTCGACTCGGTCCAGCACACCGTCGGAGATAGCCGACTCGAGGAGGATCTTGATGTTGACCTCGTGATCGGAGCAGTCGACGCCCGCCGAGTTGTCCACGGCGTCGGTGTTGATCCGTCCGCCTGCGAGGTCGTACTCGATGCGTCCGAGCGCCGTCGCACCGAGGTTTCCGCCCTCGCCGACGACCGTGGCCCGAACCTCGTTGCCGTTCACCCTGACAGCGTCGTTCGATTTGTCGCCGACGTCGGAGTTCGATTCGGTGGACGCCTTGATGTAGGTACCGATTCCGCCGTTCCACAGCAGGTCCGCTGGAGCAGTGAGGATGGCACGAACCAGCTCCGGGGGCGACAACGACGTCACCTTGTCCCCCAGCCCCAACGCCGCGCGCGCCTCGGGGCTGATCGGAACGGATTTCACGGTCTTGTCCCACACTCCGCCGCCCCGCGAGATCAATGCCGAATCGTAGTCCGCCCAGGAGGAACGAGGGAGTCCGAACAGACGCTCACGTTCGGCGAACGACGCCGCCCTGTCCGGGTTCGGATCGAGGAAGATGTGCCGGTGGTCGAACGCCGCCAACAGCCCGATGTGGCGACTGAGCAGCATTCCGTTTCCGAACACGTCGCCGCTCATGTCGCCGACGCCGACGACGGTGAAGTCCTCGGTTTGAGTGTCGACGCCGATTTCACGGAAGTGCCGCTTGACGCTCTCCCACGCACCCTTCGCCGTGATTCCCATCGCCTTGTGGTCGTACCCTGCCGAGCCGCCGGACGCGAAAGCGTCGCCGAGCCAGAAGTCGTACTCGGCGGCAACGGAATTGGCAAGGTCGGAGAACGTCGCAGTTCCCTTGTCCGCGGCGACGACGAGGTAGGTGTCGTCGCGGTCTCGGCGTACGACGCGGTCGGGTGGGATCACCGATCCGCTTGCACGGTCGAGGTTGTCGGTGACGTCCAGTAGCCCGGCGATGAACAACCGGTAGCAGGATTTGCCCTCGTCCAGCGTCGCAGTCCGATCAGCGGCAGCATCCCCGGTGGTCGCGGGCGGACGCTTGACGACGAATCCGCCCTTCGCGCCCACCGGAACGATGACCGCATTCTTGACCATCTGAGCTTTGGCGAGTCCAAGGATTTCGGTGCGGAAATCCTCGCGACGGTCCGACCAGCGCAACCCGCCTCGGGCGACGGCTCCGAACCGAAGGTGAACACCTTCGACGCGAGGGGAATAGACGAAGATCTCGAATGTGGGCTTGGGCTTGGGCAGTTCCGCGATCTTCTGCGGATCGAACTTGATCGAGAGGAACTCGCGCCGAGTGCTGTGCGCATCCACCACGTAGAAGTTGGTGCGCAACGTCGCGCGGACCAGCTCGAAGATCGATCGCAGAATCCGGTCCGCGTCGAGGCTGATGACCTCGTCGATCAAGGACTGGAGCTCGTCGCTCAGTTCCTCGGAACGGGATTCCGACGCCCGCTCGGGGTCGAACTGCGCCTCGAAGAGCCCGACCAGGAGTCGTGCGGTCCGCGGGTGCGACAGCAGGACACCCTCGATGTTGAACTGACTGTACGGAAAATTGGCCTGGCGCAGATATTTCGCGTACGCCCGAAGGATCATCGCTTGACGCCAGTCGAGGGCCGCCCGCATGACCAGTTCGTTGAACCTGTCGGCCTCCGCCCGACCCTCCCACACGGCCGTGAAGGCATCGGTGAAGCGCAGCTGGACCCTCGATTCGCGATCGGTCGCACCGGCACCCTGCAACTCCGAATCGAGATCGCCGTCGATCGCCGCGTTCAACATCTCGCGCGATGCGGACACCCCGAAATCGTATATCCAACACTGCAATCCGTCGGGACGGACCACCGGATAAGGACGCTCGTCGTCGACCTCGACACCGAGGCTCTGCAGCACGGGCAGCACCTGGCTGAGCGATACTCCCCTGCCTCCGATGTAGAGACTGAACCGCCAGCTACCGACCTCGGAGTCGGCGTTTCGGTAGAGCTGCATGTCGATGGCGCCGTCGGACAGGGCTTCGAAACGAACGATGTCGAAGACTGCACGCTCGGGCCGGAAGTCCTGCTTGTAGGCCTCGGGCAACGCGTCCGCGTAGCGCGAGGCAACGACGGTATCCGCCGAGTCGATACGCGAGACCGCCTCCGACAGCGCGTCTTCCCAGGTTCGGATGGTCTCGGTGAGCAGAGCTTCGATCCGGTCGACGTTGTCCCGCGAGAGATCGAGCGCGGACGCCTGCTCGTCGTCCCGGCGGACCGTGACGTGCAGCAGTGCCAGGTCGGATTCCGTGACGCGGGCGGTGTAGTCGATACCGGACCCGGCCAACTCGTCGAGCAGGCACTTCTGCACCGCCAGTCGCACCCGTGTGGTGTAGCGATCACGCGGCAGGTACACCAGCGCGGACACGAACGATCCGCCCGCGTCTTCGCGCAGGAACACCTTCACCTTGCGCCGACGTCCCAGGGCAAGTACGGCCGTCGCCGTTTCGTACAGGGAATGCGCATCGGTGGCGAACAGCTCCGACCGCGGCATGGACTGGAGAACTTCCAGCATCGCCTGGCCCGAGAACGATTGCAGGTCGTACCCGGCGCGATCGACAGCGGAACGGACGCGCCGCTCGATCACCGGGATGTCGAGAACGTTCTCGTGCAACGCGGTCACGGTGAACACACCGACGAAGCGATGTTCCCCCAGCTCCGGATTCGACGGGTCGAACAGCGTCACGAAGTAGGGATAGACGGCACGGTGCACCGTCGCTGGGCTGGAACCCTGAACGAGGGTGACGATGTCGCTACGATCATCCAAAGAGCTTGTATCGGAAGCGATTCGGTGATCGTCCCGCAACACACCCAAACCACTGTCCGCGACCGGTACCGCGGTCAGGGATCCGTCGGAGGATTTCTCGGCCGAGTAGCGACGGTAACCGAGCAACGTGTAGTGACCGTCGGCGAGCCAACGCAGCAGGCCGGCGGCATCTCGCTGCTGAACAGCGGAAGAGTCCGTGGAATCGGCGGCGGCGGCCTCGAATGCGTCCGCGATCTCGCTCTGCACGCGGCGCATCCCGTCGGTGTCCGCGATGACCTCGCGGACATCGGTCAAGACCGCGGCCACAGCGCCTTCCACCGTGTCCGCGACGTCGTCGGGCACCGCGGGATTGAGTTGCAGATGCATCCAGGATTCGCGGATCGTCCCGTCCGAACCGGGCCCGTTGCTCGATCCGGCGGACAGCAACCTGTCGTCGCCGTCGCGTGTGACGTCGAGGATGGGATGGACGACGTCGCTGACCTCGACTCCGATCCGAGACAGCTGCGACACCACGGACTCGACGAGCAGCGGCATGTCGTCGGTGACGATCTGCAGTGCGAGCCCTACCGCACCCGACGTCCCGTCGGAGTTGTCGGCACCGGGGCGATACAGGCGGATGTTCGCGGTCCCCGCGGTACGCCGCGCAGCGAGTAGCACGTGACGCCGGAACATCGTTCGTTCGGCCTGCTCGATCGATCCGTCCTGATCGGCCGAGTCGACGTGCGCGAAGTACGCCGCCTTCACCTGCGACAGGGATGTGACCAACTCCCCCGGCAGTTCGCTCGTCCAGTCGATGTCCGTCGTACCCGCCGAGTTCGGCATGTGTTGAACCACTCCCTTGTGAGGACCTTCTTCGTCGTAACGACGAGCCTATAGGGGAAGGCGTCACTCGATGGGCGTGTGGTCCGGCCTGTTTCGCGTACTCGTCGGTAGGCGAAACAGGCCGGACAGCTCGCGGCTAGTCGCGGGTCAGCTTGCGGTGCGTCACCCGGTGCGGGCGAGCGGCATCGGGTCCGAGGCGCTCGACCTTGTTGGCCTCGTATCCCTCGAAGTTGCCCTCGTACCAGTACCACGCGGCTTCGTTGTCACCGAACCCGCCTTCCCACGCGAGGATGTGGGTACACGTCCGGTCGAGGAACCACCGGTCGTGCGAGATGACCACCGCGCAGCCCGGGAACTCTTCGAGCGCGTTCTCGAGCGAACCGAGAGTCTCGACGTCCAGGTCGTTGGTCGGCTCGTCGAGCAGAATCAGGTTTCCGCCCTGCTTGAGCGTCATCGCCAAGTTGAGACGGTTGCGCTCACCACCGGACAGCACGCCCGACGGCTTCTGCTGATCGTGGCCCTTGAACCCGAACGAGCTGATGTAGGCGCGCGACGGAAACTCGGAGTTGCCGACGGTGATGAAGTCGAGGCCGTCGGAGACCGTCTCCCAGACCGTCTTCTTGGGGTCGATACCGGATCGGTTCTGGTCGACGTAGCTGAGCTTGACCGTCTGCCCGATCTTGACCTCGCCGCCGTCCGGCTCCTCGAGTCCGACGATCGTCTTGAACAGCGTCGTCTTACCGACACCGTTGGGGCCGATGACGCCGACGATGCCGTTACGCGGGAGCGTGAAGGACAGGTCCTTGATCAGCACGCGACCGTCGAAGCCCTTGTCGAGATTCTTGACCTCGACGACGACGTCGCCCAGACGCGGCGGGTTGGGGATCTGAATTTCGTCGAAGTCGAGCTTGCGAGTCTTCTCGGCCTCCGCGACCATCTCGTCGTAGCGCGCGAGACGGGACTTGCTCTTGGCCTGACGCGCCTTGGCGCCGGAGCGCACCCAGGCGAGCTCGTCCTTGAGTCGCTTCTGGAGCTTCTGGTCCTTCTTGCCCGCGACTTCGAGGCGCTCTGCCTTCTTCTCCAGGTACGTCGAGTAGTTGCCCTCGTACGGGTAGAGGTGGCCGCGGTCGACCTCGGCGATCCACTGGGCGACGTGGTCGAGGAAGTACCGGTCGTGAGTGACGGCGAGGATGGCGCCGGCGTAGGCAGCGAGATGCTGCTCGAGCCACAGCACCGATTCTGCGTCGAGGTGGTTGGTCGGCTCGTCGAGCAGCAGCAGGTCCGGCTTGCTCAGGAGCAGACGGCACAGAGCGACACGACGCTTCTCACCTCCGGAGAGGTTGGTGACGGGCGATTCCGGCGGCGGGCAACGCAGTGCGTCCATCGCCTGCTCGAGCTGCGAGTCGATCTCCCATGCGTCCGCGTGGTCGAGCTTCTCCTGGAGCTCACCCATCTCCTCCATGAGCTCGTCGGAGTAGTCGGTTGCCATGAGCTCGGCGATCTCGTTGTACCGCTTGAGCTGGACCATCACGTCGCCGAGTCCGTCTTCGACGTTCTCTCGAACGGTCTTGGCGTCGTCGAGCTCCGGCTCCTGCATGAGGATGCCGACCGACGCGCCTGGCGCGAGGAATGCCTCACCGTTTCCTGGCTGGTCGATCCCGGCCATGATCTTCAGGATGCTGGACTTGCCGGCGCCGTTGGGGCCGACGACGCCGATCTTCGCTCCCGGATAGAAGCTCATCGTGACGTCATCGAGGATGACCTTGTCGCCGTGCGCCTTGCGCACCTTCTTCATGGTGTAGATGAATTCCGCCATGTGGGCCAGCTTATCGGTCCGAGGGCTCACCGACACCATCGCCGTCGCGGACCGACTCGCGCGACCGACGACGGCCGTATCCAGCCGCGATGCAGGTCCGGACCCGATCGACCCTCGAATCGAGTCCGGACACGCGCATCGCAGGAAGGCCCCTACGAGACAGCGGCGGCGGTCCGCTCGCCTCCGGATGCGTCCGACGAGTCGAAGTCGGGCTCGTCGTCCATCTCACGTCCGTCCGCTTCCTCGGTGTCGCTGCTGTCTCGGAGGTCGCCGGGATCTCCGGATTCCGTGGCCCCGCTCTGTTCGTCCGACTCGCCACCGATCACGGTCCTGGCTCGTTCGACCTTGACGATGCACCGGGCGAGGTCGGGTCCGATTGCGCTCGCCGTCATTTCGACCGCGGACCGTTCGATTCCTTCCCTCGTCGTGTATTCGTTCGTTCTGAGTTGGCCGTACGCGATGACCGGATCGCCCTTCATGAGCGATCCTCCGACGCCTTTGACCAGCCTGCGCCAGCAGGTCACCGTCAGGAACAGCGTCCCGCCGTCGGTCCATTCGCCCGTCGCGCGATCCTGACGGCGCGCGTTGCTCGCCATCCGGAAGCTCAGTACTTCGTCGCCGGATGCGGTCGATCGTTTGACCGGGTTGGTGATCACGGTCCCCACCACCGCACATTGTGCCTCGTACATGTTCGTCCCCCTTGCTTCGGTGTTCGGCCGAGCACCACTCGACCCACGTCGAACTGTGCCGCGAAAATCGACCCTGCGGTGCCCCGAAACGAAATCTGTGGATGGGGCCTGTACCTGTGGACAACCGACTCTCGAACGCCGGTTCACGGTGAGGGGTGTCGGGGTGCCGTGTTATACGGCTGCGTCGACGTAGTCGGTGCCCAGTCGTACCGGTTCGGCACTGCCCGCGGTGGAACCCGCGAGGGCACTTTCGATCATGGCGTACTCCGCTGCCGCGAGCGTCAACACCGCCGTGGAGAGATAGTCGACGGACACGATGTCGATCCCTCGCGCACGCAGGTCGGCTTCGATCCTGCCGACGTCGGCGTGATCGAGTTCCACTCTCACACGGCGTCTTTGGACCCTGCGACGCACCGTGGCCGTCGCCAGAGCTTCGACGACCGCCCCGGCGTACGCGCGCGCCAGCCCTCCGGTGCCGAGTTTCGTTCCGCCGTAGATTCTGCTGACGACGGCGACCACATTGGTGAGTTCGCGTCCGGTCAACACCTCGAGGATCGGTGTTCCGGCGGTACCACTGGGCTCACCGTCGTCGCTGGCCCGCGTGATTCGGCTACCGGGGAGGTCGCCGACGACGAATGCCGAACAGTGATGCCTCGCAGCGCTGTTCGATTGTCGAGCGGCCGCGATCACGGCTCGTGCGCGGTCCTCCGTGTCCGCCCGCGCCACGACTGCGAGAAATCGCGACTTCTTCACCTCGATCTCGGCGGTAGTTCGATCGACGACGGTCAAGAACATCGTCGATCTCCTCTCGCCGGTGTCGCGAGGGTAGCTCCTCGGCACGAGAAGTTCACGCCGCGACCGATTCCGAGACGTCGTTGTGCGCGGAGTCGCCGGATGCGTGTACCAGGTCGGCGTATCGACCACCCTTGTCGACGAGCTCGGTGTGGTTACCGATCTCGACGACGCGTCCGCCGTCGAGGACGGCAATGCGGTCGGCGGCCCGGACCGTCGAGAGCCGGTGGGCGACGATGATGGTCGTGCGCCCCACCATCAGCTCGTCGAGGGCGGTTTGCACGGCGCGCTCGGTCGAGTTGTCCAGCGCACTGGTCGCCTCGTCGAGTATCAAAATCGGCGGGTTTCGCAGTACCGTGCGCGCGATCGCGAGACGCTGCTTCTCGCCGCCTGAGAATCGGTAGCCGCGTTCCCCGACCACGGTGTCGTATCCGTCGTCGAGGCCCACGACGAAATCGTGAATCTGCGCGATCCGTGCGGCGCGCTCGATCTCGGCGTCGGTTGCGTCGGGTTTCGCGAACCGCAGGTTGTCGCGAATGCTGGCGTGGAACAGGTACGTCTCCTGCGACACGACGCCGACCAGGTCTGCGACGACAGCTGTCGGCAGGTCTCGGATGTCGATGCCGTCGATGGTGATTCGGCCGTGGGTGGGGTCGTGCAGCCGCGCGGCGAGATATCCGAGCGTGGTCTTGCCGGACCCCGTCGATCCGACGAGCGCCAGGGTGCTGCCCGCGGGGACGTCGATGTCGATGTCGGACAACGCGGGCCGTGAGGCGTCGGCGTAGGAGAATTCGACGTGTTCGAACCGTACGTGCCCCCACACGTCCTCTCGGGCGAGCAGGGTCGGAGCGATCGGTTCGTCTATGTCGACCGGCAGGTCCAGGTACTCGAAGACGCGCCCGAACAGTGCCAGGGAACTCTGTACTTCCACGCCGGTGCTCAGCAGCTGCATCGTCGGCCTGAACAGCTGAGTTTGCAGGGTCGTGAAGGCGACGAGTGTGCCGACGGTGAGCGCACTGCCGTTCCCGATGGTGATTCCAGCGAACCAGTAGACGAGCGCGGGCATGATGGCGAAGCTGATCTGCATGCTTGCCATGCGCCACTTACCGGCCATCATGGCTTTGAGTTCGACGTCGGCGACTTCGTCGGAGCGCGCTGCGAATTGCTGCGTGAGAACGCCCGACGACCCGGTCGTCTTGCCGAGCAGGATGCCGCTGACGGACAGCGATTCCTCGATCTGAACCGACAGCTCGCTCAGCAGCTTCTGCCGGGTCGTCGAGATCTTTCGTCTCTCGTTGCCGATCTTTCGAGCGATGCGGACGAACACCGGCAGGATGATCAGCGAGAACAGCGCCAGCCGCCAGTCGAGCAGGAACAGAGCCACGACGGTCGCTGCAACCGTCGTGGCGTTCTGAGCGATCGACGTGGCGGTATTGGTGACGACGGATTGCATTCCGCCGATGTCGTTGGCGATTCTGGACTGCACCTCGCCGGTGCGGGTGCGCGCGAAGAAGCCGAGAGATTGACGTTGCAGGTGACCGTAGACGGCGACACGAAGGTCGTGCATCAGCGTCTGACCGACGCTGTTGGACATCCAGGTCTGGACTACGCCGAGAGTGTTGGTGACGACGGCGACTGCGATCATGCCCAGCGCGATCAGCGTGACGAGCGTGACGTCGCGATCAGGGATGGCGTGGTCGAGCAGTTCACGAAGGAGCAGTGGTGAAGCGAGCGCGACGACGGCACTGACGACGATGATCGAGGTGACGAGTGCGATGCGTGCGCGGTAGGGACGGAACAGCGCCAGAACCCTACCCACGGGGGCCGGGTCGGCGACTTTCGATTGATTGCGTACCAAGAAGACCTCCTGGGTCGACGAACATAAACGAGAGGTTACCTCACTATGAGGTTGCGATCAAGCGGCTATGCTGTCGGCATGCACACGGGAGACACCCCGAACCTGGCCGATTCCTTCATGGCCGTCGCGCGGCGGATCCGCCATACCCACATGAGCGCGCTCGAACCGTTCGGACTCAACCCGTCACAGAGCCGTGCGCTGCACGTGCTGGCACGAGAAGGGCGCCCGATGCGACTGCGCGCCTTGGCGGATCACCTGCGCATCGTGGCCCGGTCGGCCACCGACATCGTCGACTCACTCGAAACCGCCGAGCTGGTGGCGAGGGAGAACGACCCGGCCGATCGACGGGCTGTCCTCGTCTCGCTCACCGACACCGGCCGGGTCCGACTACGTGACATCGACGCGGCCCGCGCGAAGGTGGCCGTCGAGTTGTTCGACACCCTCGACCCGTCGGAGCGCCACGATCTTCAGCGCATTCTCGCCAAGATCACCGCGGATCCGCTCTGACCTGTCGGAGGAATGCAGTTACCGCCCGTTGTCCCGATCGCGTCGTGCCAGCTCGGCGAACATTGCGTTGTGTGCAGCCAGGTCTGCGTCGTGGTCGCGGTCCGCGGCGCGGTCCGAGCGCTTGGCGTTGCGATCGTCACTGCGCGACCACTGAATGAGCAGGGCCAACATAACCAGGACGAGTGGAATCTCGCCCGTGGCCCAGGCGATACCACCGCCCAACTTCTGGTCGCCCATGAGATCGCCGTTCCAGTCCAAGCCGAGCGTGCGGTAGTACCAGCCACCCATGACGGTGTTCATGCTCATCAACGCGACGCCGAAGAAGGCGTGGAAGGGAAGCGATCCGAAGACCATGGCCAGTTTGGTGATGGGTTCGATGTGCCGCGGCGACGGGTCGACACCGATCACGACCCAGTAGAAGAGGTAACCGCTGAGAATGAAGTGCGCGTTCATCAGCAGGTGCGCCGAATGGTTGTCCAGCACGGCACCGAAGATGCCACCGAGATACAGCACGTAGAAGCCGCCGACGAACAGAACCGCCGCGACGACGGGGTGCGTCAGGAATCGCGAGACCGGGCTGTGCAGCGCCTGCAGAAGCCACTCACGCGGACCGGGAATCCCGTCCTTGCCCGCTACCGGCAATGCACGCAGGGCGAGCGTGAGGGCGCCGCCGAGTGCGAGCAGAACGGGCACCAGCATCGACAACGCCATGTGTGCGCCCATGTGCACGCTGAAGGTCGCCGGCGAGTACTTGCCGACGCCGGAGGACGTGGCCACGAGCATCGTCGCGCACCCGAGGAGGAACGAGATCGTCCGCCCGACAGGCCATGCGTCGCCTCGTCGACGGAGACGCCGAACACCGAGCAGGTACACGACGGCCAGTACGATCGAGGCCGTTCCGAAGATGAGGTCGAACCGCCAATCGAACATCAGCCGGGCGAAGGTGGGCGGATCCGGGAGGTCGTACCCGAGAGCTGCTTCGGACAACGAGAGATCGGGGTCGACGTCCGACGGCGGCGGAGTCCGACCCAGGCCGACCGCGAGGCCGATCGTGGCCGCGAGAACGAGAACTTCTCCCCCGGCGAACCTGATCAGCGCACCTCGGGACGACGGGTCGGATGCGAGAGCAGGTAGTGACCTGCGCCGCTGGATCCACCCGAAGAATCCCAGCGTGACGAGGGCGAGAACCTTGGCCAGAATCAACCGACCGTAGAGCGTCGTGAACAGGTCCGCGACGGACACACGAACCAGAGCGTTGATCACACCGGAGGCTGCCATCACGACGAAGCAGACGGTTGCCACGGCCGAGAACCGCCTGGCCGCGACGTCGGTGTGTGCGCCCCGGCGTCGGGCGTGAGCAAGAACGGCGAAGAGGCCGCCCGCCCACAGCGTCGCACCGACGAGATGCAGGATCAGACTGTTGGTGGCGACGTCGTGCGAACCTCCCGACGAGGAGTGCCCGGTCAGCGCGATGGGCATCAACGTACCGAGCGCGAAGAGCAGAAGCAGCGGCGTCCACGACCACCGCAGTACCGCCCGCGAGACGATCGCGAGCACCACGGCCAGAATCGCCGTCCAACGCCAGGCTCCGGCGATTTCCACCTGATCGAGGGCAACCCACAGGTTGCTGGGTTGGATTGCGACGGTGAACGGCTGACCCGACGTGTCCGACAAGGTCAGCGGGACGAGTACCAGTGCGCACGCAGCCCACACGATCGCCGCAGCCGATCCGGTGCGTACGGCGCGGTATCCGCCGACATCGAGCACTCCGGACTTCTGCGGCGGCACCAGGAATGCTGCGAGCAGGAAGGAACCGATGGCGATGGACGCCGCTATCTCGCCGATGGCACGGATGGCGGGAAGCCCGTACGTGGTGGCCGGACCGGGATCGGGAATACCGAGGAGAACGAGCGCGTCCGACGCGGACAGACTGATGACGAGCGCTGCAACGACAGCACCGATCAATCCTGCCGTCACGAACACGGAGGTCGATGCGGTCCCCGGAGACTCGGCCGGTGGTGTCTCGACGGTCTCGACGTCTGGTGCTGCCATGACAACCAGAGTAAGAGGTGTCGAGTGCTCCCGTAGCCGGCGCCCTGCCGGATTCGAGCCTGGTGAAGGCGCGAGCGCCGGAAAGTCCTACGCTACGTCGTAGATCGTGTGACCTCGCCCACCGGAAGATCGTGATGAATCCGTCCGCTTCCACCGGCGAGAGGGGCGCCACTGCCGCCCCACCGCTTGGCAACGATTTCGGCTGCGATGGAGACCGCCGTCTCCTGGGGAGTACGCGCCCCCAGGTCGAGCCCGATCGGACTGGACAACCGGGCCAGTTCGGCCTCGGTCAGTCCCGCGTCACGCAACCTGGCGACGCGGTCGTCGTGGGTACGACGGGACCCCATCGCTCCGACGAACGCGAACTGTGGCCGACGTAACGCGACCTCGAGCAACGGCACGTCGAATTTGGCATCGTGGGTCAACACACACACGATGGTGCGTTCGTCGACTCTTCCAGCGGCAATCTGGTCGGCGAGATACCGATGCGGCCACTCGACGACGACCTCAGCCGCCGCTGGAAATCGCTGCGCCGTGGCGAACCGTGCCCGTGCGTCGCACACCGTCACTCGATATCCCAGAAACGCGCCCTGCTGGGCGACGGCAGCCGCGAAGTCGATGGCACCGAACACGAGCATTCTCGGCCGCGGGGCGTAGCTCGACACGAAGACCTCCATGCCGACGCCGAGACGTTCCCCCTCCGGTCCGTACGTCAGCGTCTCCGTGCGCCCGGACGCCAGAAGTCCACGCACGTCGTCGATCACGGCTGCATCGAGTCGGTCGGTTCCGAACGTGCTCGACGATGCGTTCTCCTCGATCACCAGGTGCCGTCCGAGGCGAGCCGGATCCGGATGACCGACAATGGTTGCGACTGCGATCGGCCGCTCGGCAGCGATCGCGTCGGCGACGGCTCCCAGTTCGGGGAACGTCGTCCGCGAGATGGGCTCGATGAACACATCCAGGGTGCCGCCACAGGTCAACCCCACCGCGAACGCGTCGTCGTCGCTGACACCGTATCGCTCGAGGACCGGTGCGTCCGATGCGATCACAGCCGTCGCGGCCTCGTACACCGCGCCTTCGACGCATCCACCCGACACCGAGCCGCTGACTGTTCCGTCCGGTCCGACGACCATCGACGCCCCCGCTGGTCGCGGAGCGGAATCGAACGTGCGAACCACGGTCCCGACGCCTGCGGTGACCCCGGCACGCCAGAGCGCGATCACCTCGTCGAGGACATCTCTCATCGACAGAATCCTCTCGTCCGAGCACGGACCCGGGCGCTCGCGATGTAGAAGCGCCACGGTGTTCGTGTTCCACCGACTATGCCCGTTGCAGCGGGCGACGAATCGTCGATCGTGTTCTCGGTGCCCCCGGCAGGATTCGAACCTGCGACCAAGGGATTAGAAGGCCCTTGCTCTATCCCCTGAGCTACGGAGGCGTGGCCCGGACGGGTCCGAGCACGGTGAATCAGTCTACCTGCTCGGTCGGCGGGTCGACGAAGGGCAACGGGTACGACCGGAAATCCGATCCGAAATCCGGTGCGAGCCCGGTCGATCCTGCGCCTACGGGCAGCATCACGTGCGAATGCGCACTGCCGAACGTGTGGTTGACTGAGCACAACCGAAGGGGCCACCGTGCACCAGCTCACCCTCGGCGTCATGTCTCGGTCGTCGAAGCCGAACGAACGTCGCCTCCCGATTCATCCGCATCATCTCGAACGCATTCCCGACGAGCTACGACGCCGCATGTTCTTCGAGGCGGGGTATGGACTTCCGTTCGGGATCTCCGACGACCACATCGCCGCGTCGACCGGAGGCATCCGTTCGCGCACGGAGCTGATCGCCGAGTGCGATGTCGTTCTGTTGCCGAAACCGCAAGCGTCGGACCTGGAGTCGCTTCGCCCAGGTCAGATCCTGTGGGGTTGGCCGCATTGCGTCCAGGATGTCGAGCTCACTCAGGTGGCCATCGACCGCAAGCTGACGCTCGTGGCCTTCGAAGCGATGAATCATTGGTCCGCGGAGGGCTCGTTCAATCTCCACGTGTTCCACAAGAACAACGAGTTGGCCGGTTACTGTTCGGTGCTGCACGCGTTGCAGTTGATCGGGTCGACCGGAGACTACGGGCGCCGGTTACGCGCGGCGGTGATCGGCTTCGGTGCGACGGCGCGGGGTGCGGTGACAGCTCTGAACGCCCATGGCGTGCACGAGGTCGACGTACTCACTCAGCGCGGTGTCACTGCTGTCGGTTCGCCCATTCACTCGGCACGCATCGTCAATTTCGATCTCGACGGCGAACACCCACGGCGCAGCCGTGCATTGACCGACGAAGGCCGAATTCCGTTGTCGCAGTTCCTCGGCGACCACGACATCATCGTCAACTGCGTACTGCAGAACACGAATGCCCCGCTGACGTTCCTGCGCACGGAGGATCTCGACTCGATCGATCCGGGCACGTTGATAGTCGATGTCTCGTGCGACGAAGGAATGGGGTTCGAGTGGGCCCGCCCCACGTCCTTCGACGCTCCCATGTTCACTGTCGGCGACAACGTTCGGTACTACGCGGTCGACCACAGCCCGTCTTACCTGTGGGACTCGGCGACCTGGGAGATCAGTGAGTCGCTGCTGCCGTACATCGGCACCGTCCTGGGCGGACCGACCAGCTGGGACGCCGACGCGACCATTCGTCGATCCATCGAGATCCGCGACGGCGCGCTGGTCAACCCGGACATTCTCGCCTTCCAACACCGAAGCGCCGAGTACCCCCACCTGGTGGCCTGAGCCAGGCGCACGTTGGCGGTGCCGGACCGAGAAATCGGCACCGCCCTGGCGATCGACCCCGCGCACGACGCTCGTCGGCGCGGGTGCGGATCAGGATGCCTCGGCAACCATGTCCGACATGGCCCCGCCCGGTTCGTTTGCCCGCGACAGACAATCGACGACGAGTGCAGCATGCAACGACATGAGGCCCGCGGAACTGAGCGGGTCCACGCCGGTCAGCTGCTCGATCCGCTTGAGGCGGTAGTCGACCGTATTGGGGTGTACGTACAGCAGTTTCGCACTTGCGCGCCTGTTGGCCTCGCTGCCGACGAAGGTCTTCAGGGTATGCATCAACTCCGGAAAGCCGTCGAGAGGCGCGATCACCGAACGCAACCGCGAACGGCCGGGGCCCGGCCGCGAGAGCTGGTACTCCAGAGCAAGATCGCTCGTCCGGTACAGACGGGGTTCCATGCGCAGCGACCTGGCCAGATCCACCAACTCGCGGCAATGTTCGAGTACGCCGTTCAACGAACCGAGAGTGCCCCGTGCCGTGGCCGCGACGGTATCGACGTGCAGAGTCGCGGCGAGCCTGGTCAGGCAATCCTCGACGACGCTTGCGGGCGACGACGGAACGAGGACGACTCCCCCGCCCGTGGTCAGCGACAGCAGTGGTCCGCGAACGCCCGAGGCCGCAGCCATCGTGCTTTCCGCCGCCGCCAAGGCCGCGTTGTCGACGGAGCGTACGTCGGTCCTGGCGGCGCCCGGCCTATCGGCGTCCGACGCCGCGGTGACGAACCGTACGAATATCACGTCGTATTCCGTGGCCACCTCGATTCCGTTACGTTCCGCAATCCCACGGGCTTCGGGGTCGTCCGCGACGAGCAGGTCGACCAATTGGGCAACGCGCTCGCCGTTGGACCCTGGGTCCTGACGGCAGAACTCCATGTACGCGGCCGAGACTGCGTTGCCGAGAGATTCGAGGACTCGCATCATGAACACTGCGTTGTCGACCACGCCGGATCGATCGACCTCGGCGACACTGCCTTTGAGTCCAGCGGTGGCCGCGGCGTGGACGAATCGCTGCGCGTCCCGTAGCGGCACCCCCTCGCGCGCAAGGTCTTCCGCGGCGCGACGGACAGGTTCGAGCTCGGCAGGGGCCGGGAGCCGGCCGGCGCGAAGGCAACGGTCGACGACAGCACCGCTGCGCCCTTCCAACGCGGATGACCGTCCGCGAGGGACCTCGGTGACAACAGTGCCGGGGGAATGCGTGAACGAAGTGTCCAACCGCATGTCGAGCCGCCTTTCCTACCGCTTGTGTGGTTCGTGAAGTAACGGTAACTCATCGAGCGGTCCGAAGGTATGAAAATGGAGGTACAAACATTCTTGAAGTTTGTTTTTTCCGGAACGTTCTACCCGAGACAGCGAACAGCCGGGCCGCTCGCCCCGGTGAAGGGCGAACGACCCGGCGTCCGAGACTCGGTCGATTGTGCCGCCGCGGCCGAGTTGCTACCTGTTCTCGAACTCGCCGTTGATGACCCTGCCTGCAGGAGTGTCCTCGCGGGCCTTCTTCGCAGCCTCCCGCATCTCGATGCCGTCCGAGATGAGATCCCCGATCTCCCGGGTCACGTCCCGCACCGCCCCGGCGATGATGACGGCGATCCGGCCGACGTGCGTGGCCGCGGACTCCGTCAATTCCTGCACGGTGTCCTTGTTGCGTTCGAACTTGCCGACCACGACGTTCACCCCTGATTCGGTATTCGGTCCGCTGGCGCCGGCCACGTCAGGCCGCGACCTTCTTGCGCTCGACGATAACACCGACCGTCGGCTTCGATCCGGTCAGAGAATCCGGCAATGCGAGCTTGAAGATCTTGCCCCACACGGTACCGATCTGCTTGAAGAAACCGCCGGTGTTGTACGGAAGGCCGTATTTGCCGCACAGTGCCTTCACCTCAGGGGCGAGCTCCGGGTAGCGGTGCGCAGGCAGATCCGGGAACAGGTGATGCTCGATCTGGTGCGACAGGTTGCCGGACATGATGTGGAACAGCGGCGATCCCTCGATGTTCGCCGATCCGAGCATCTGACGGACGTACCACTCGCCACGCGACTCGTCTGCGGTCTCGTCCTCGGTGAAGGTCTGCACCCCCGTCGGGAAGTGTCCGCAGAAGATGATCGAGTAGGTCCACAGGTTGCGGATCAGGTTGGCGCCGACGTTCCCCACCAGTGTGGTGACGAAGAAGGGACCGGACAGCGCCGGAAAGATCACGTAGTCCTTGAGTACCTGACGACCGGCCTTGCGCCACATTCCCTGCAGCAAAGGCTTGACGTCGTGCCACTTGCGCTTGCCCTGGACGATGTTCTCCGCTTCGAGGTCGTGCAGCATGACGCCCCACTCGAAGAACGTCATCAGCAGGAACGCATAGACGGGGTTGCCCAGGTAGTACGGATTCCACTTCTGGCCCTCGTCCATCCGCAGGATTCCGTAACCGATGTCGCGGTCCTTGCCGACGATGTTGGTGAACGTGTGGTGCATGTAGTTGTGCGAATGCTTCCACTGGTCGGCCGGGCAGACGGTATCCCATTCGAACACTTCGGAGTTGAAGCCGGGCTCACGCATCCAGTCGTACTGGCCGTGCATGACGTTGTGGCCGATCTCCATGTTGTCGAGGATCTTCGAGACGCCGAGGGCGCCGACTCCGGCGAGCCACACCGGAGGCAGGAACGGCAGGTACATCATGGCCCGACCGGCGATTTCGAGGCCGCGTTGAGTCTTGACGATGTTGTAGATGTATTCGCGATCCTCCTCGCCCAGCTTGGCGACGGTGCGAGCACGGAGCTCGTCGAGCTCGCGGCCGAGGTCTTGGACCTGCTCGTAGGACAGGACCGTCGGTGGCAGCGCCTCGGGCTTCTCCGCGGATCCGAAGAAGGGCAAAGACAGTGAGGGCAGTGGGATTCCGAACATTTGAAACACTCTCCGTTTCGGTTGTCGAAGATTGTCGGTCGGGTCGGTCAGATTTCGATTTCCACGTCACCGACAGGGACCGACACACAAATCTGGATCTTCTTGTGCGGTTCGGTGTCGGTCTCCCCGGTCTTGACGTTCCGGGTGCATCCCGAGGTCTTCACCGACGTGCAGGTGAAGCAGATGCCCATCCGGCAGCCGTAGGACGGCGTCAGGCCCGCGTCCTCCGCCTGTTCGAGGAGGGTCTTTCCCGAGTTGGTTGCGACGACGTCACTGCCGGAGAAGTTGACGTCTCCGTCTGCATCGGCGTCGGCGGTCGGTGCCGGCGCGGCGAACTCCTCGAAATGGAGTCGGTCGGCAAGTCCGAGATCGTCGTAGACGCCCCGGACCGACCGCATCAGTCCCGGCGGACCGCACAGGAACGTCCGAGCCTCCGCGAACCACGGTGCCACGGCGTTCAAGTGCTCGGTTCCGAAGAACCCGTGAAGGTCTCCCCCACTCGTCTGGTCCGTGTACGCCAGGACGATTCGGACTCGATCGTGCTCGGCTGCGATCTGCTCCAACTCGGCGCGGTACGAGACGTCCTTTTCCGAGTAGGCGTAGTGCAGGAAGGTGAGGTCGCCGCTGTACCCCTCGTCCAGCAGCGACCTCAACATGGACAACACGGGCGTGATCCCGCTTCCGCCACTGATCAGTAGAACCGATTCCGGACGAGGCGTCGGCAGGTGAAACACGCCGTCGGCCTGCGACAGGCTGACGACGAGGCCCACCTGCGCGTTCGCGTGAAGATACTGCGAGACAAGGCCTTCCGGATGCGCCTTGACGGTCAGTTCGATGAGACCGTCGGCGCGGTACTGCGAACATGCAGGCGAGTAGCACCGTGTGTGGCGCACCCCGTCGATGACGACGCCGACCTGCACGAACTGGCCGGCCTCGAAGCCCCTCCACTGGTGCGTCGGGCGCAACGTGAGGGTGACCGTGTCGGCAGTGGACCGGTGTACATCCGTCACTTCTGCCCGAAGATCCCTTACCGTGGTCATCGGGTCGACGAGCTCGAGGTAACGGTCGAGGGCGTGAGGCGTTGCCATGGCCTCGAACAGGGAAAGCAGCGAAAACTTGCGGCGAATGCCTGACTGTCGAGACTTCTGCTGAATTGCCATCTCGCCTCCCGGTTCGAGGAACTTCTTCAGTGTACGTCTGTGCACTAGAATCCCAGTGTGGCAGATCCGTACCGGAATCTGTCAACGTGAAAGTGATGGCACCGACATAGCACGGCGCACGTGTCCTGGATCACACTCGCCCTGAGACGACGTCGAGACCGGAGGAGGTCACAGAGTGGACAGCAATAAACTCGAACATGTGACAGAACCGGGTACGCGTGCGGAACGCAAGGAACGCACACGACAAGCGCTCATCGACGGCACCCTGGATCTGTTGCGCGACCGGTCGTTCGCGAGCGTCAGTCTGCGCGAGGTCTCACGATCGGCCGGCATAGTGCCGACTGCGTTCTATCGACACTTCGCGTCCATGGAAGATCTCGGCGTAGCTCTGGTCGAGGACTCGATGCGGACGCTTCGTCAGATGCTGAGGGACGCGCGCAAGGATCCCACGGTCAAGAACGCAACCGAATCGCTCCGGATCCTCGTGCGCGCCGTTCGCTCACACGAGGATCAGTTCCGATTCATCGCCCGCGAACGCTACGGCGGAGTCACCGAGGTACGACGCGCATTCGCGACCGAGCTCCGCATGTTCGTCAGCGAACTGACCATCGACCTCGCCCGCATGCCAGGACTCGAATCCTGGGACATCAGCGATCTGGAGATGGCCGCGGATCTGATCGTCTCGACCATGCTCACCGCCACCGTCGGCCTGTTGGAGATCGACCGCCCCGGCAGCTCGAGCGAACGCGAACTCCTGGCTCGCACCGAGCAGCAGGTCCGCCTCGTGGTGTTGGGCATGGGAGCCTGGAGATCGAACCACGGTTGATTCGACCCGAGGTGCACTCGACCTCAGCTGAGAGGACCGAACATGACGATGACCGAAGTAACCGTCGACGATCTGGTGTTCGACGTGTCGATCGCCGGCGAGGCGAACGCGGAACCGGTGGTGCTGCTGCACGGGTTCCCTCAGACTCACGCGTGCTGGGATCGGGTCGCGCCGACGCTCGTGGAACACGGCTTGTTCACCATCGCACCCGACCAGCGCGGATACTCACCGGGCGCACGTCCGCTCGGCACCGATGCCTACCGCGTGGAGAATCTCGTCGGCGACATCGTCGGGATACTGGACGCACTCGGCCTGGAGTCGGCGTACGTCGTCGGACACGACTGGGGTGCCGCGGTGGCGTGGCAACTCGCAGCGCGGCACCCGGAACGCGTTCGTTCGCTCGTCGCGGTGTCCGTGCCGCACACCGCTGCGTTCAATCAGGCTCTCCGCGAGGACGCGGACCAGCGTGAGCGCTCGACCTACATGGGGCTGTTGCGACAGGCAGGCAAAGCCGAGGAGGTGCTGCTCGAAGACGATGCACGTCGGCTGAGGGCCATGTTCTCCGAACGCAGCCCGGACGACCGTTACGTCCGGCACCTGCAGGAGCCGGGGGCGCTGACCGCGGCGTTGGAGTGGTATCGGGCGATGACGAACGAGTTCGGACGCCTCGCACCGGTGACCGTTCCCACGACCTACGTGTGGAGCAATCAGGATTCGGCCATCGGCCGTGCGGGCGCCGAACTGTGCGGCGAACACGTGGACGCCGACTACACATTCGTCGAACTCGACGGAATCTCGCATTGGATTCCGGAGGAGGCCCCGGACCGACTGGCCGACGAGATCCTGCGGCGGGTCGCCCAGTCGAGGGTGTCGTGAGATCAGACCTTGTCGGGCGCTTTCACTGCGAGCAACGCGAGTAACCCGACGAACAACACGACCAGCAGACCACCGATGCCCGCACGGTCCGCGTCGAACAGCCACACGAACAGCCCGAACAATGTGGGTGCGAGGAACGAGACTGCACGGCCGGTCGTGGCGTACAGACCGAAGAACTGACCCTCGCGCCCCGGTGGTGCCAGACGCGCCAGGTAGGTCCGCGACGACGACTGCGCCGGCCCGACGAACAGACACAGCACCAGGCCGAACACCCAGAACAGCACCGGGCCGGACACGAACAGCAGCACGATTCCCGCGACGATCATCGACACGAGTGAGAACACGATGACGGATTTGGGTCCGGATCGATCGTCGAATCGGCCGGCGGTCACCGCGCCCAGACCGGCGACGACGTTGGCGGCGACGCCGAAGAGCAGCACGTCTGCCGAGCTGATGCCGTAGACACTCACCGCAAGAACAGCACCGAACGTGAACACCCCGGCCAGACCGTCGCGGAACAGCGCGCTCGCGATCAGGAAGTAGACGCTGCGCCTGTCGGCAGTCCACAGCTCACGCAGGTCGCGGAACAGCACCTTGTAGGATTCCAGCATTCCGGCCTTGGCGGTGCCTAATTCCTGTTCGGTGGACGGCAGTTCGGGAACGGTGAGCAGGACGGGAATCGCGGAGACTGCGAACCACACCGCGGCCAGCAGGGCGACGAGCCGGATGTTCATGCCGCCGTCGGTGGTGATGCCGAACAGTCCTCTGGTGTCACCGTCACCGGTGATGAAACCGAAGTAGCAGATCAACAGCAGAACGATGCCGCCGAAATACCCCATCGACCAACCGAATCCGGACACGCGGCCGATGTTGGCCGGCGTGGAGACCTGACGAAGCATGGCGTTGTACGGAACACTGGCCAGTTCGAACAGGATCGAGCCTGCGGCGAGCAGCACCAGGCCCAGCCACAGGTAGTGATAGTCGTCGGCGACGAAGTACAAGCCGGCCATCGACGCGACAGTGAGTCCGGTCAACAACGCCAACGAGCGCTTTCGGCGGCCACGGGCGTCGAAGCGTTGGCCGGAGACAGGCGCAAGTATCGCGATGACGACGCCTGCTGCTCCGATCGCCCAACTGAACCACGACGTCGCCGAGATCGACCCGGGCAGATCGTCGCCCACCGCATCGGTGAGGTACACCGAGAACACGAACGTCAGAATCACCGCGTTGAACGCGGCCGATCCCCAATCCCAGATACCCCAGGCGAATACCTGCTTTCGGGTCGTTGCGACGCCTACGACGGCAGTGTCGGCCGGAGTGTTCATGGGCAAAGCCTAAGCCAGCACGTGCAGCACAGCATCGTACTGCGGTATATGCACCTGGTTGCATAGTCACCCTGTTGCATACATACTTGCTGTCGTGGCACTCGAGCACGCGATACTCGTTTCCCTGACCGAATCGAACGGCTCCGGGTACGAACTGGCGCGCCGATTCGACAAGTCGATCGGCTTCTTCTGGAGTGCAAGCCATCAGCAGATCTACCGGGTGCTGACGCGTATGGACGCGGCCGGATGGATCGTGGGCAACTCCGTCGTGCAGGACGGCAGGCCGGACAAGAAGGTCTATTCGGTCAGCCGGAGCGGGCTCGACGAGCTGGATCGCTGGATCGCCCGACCCACCGATCCGAGTGCGCTCCGGGAGGAACTGGCCGTCAAGATCCGGGGCGCAGCACACGGTGACGTCGAGGCATTACGCACCGAGGTCCGCCGACACCGGGATGTCCATGCGGACAGGCTCGAGCTCTTTCGACTCATCGAGAAACGCGATTTCCCATCACCGTCCTCCCTCTCGGGTACCGCACTGCATCAGTACTTGGTGCTGCGCGGCGGAATCCGTGTCGAGGAGGGCTTCGCCGAATGGTGCGACGAGATATTGGAGCGATTGTGACCGGTACCGAGAACTACCCGATTCTCCTGTCGCCGTTGAAGGTCGGCAACACGACGTTGAAGAATCGCGTCATCATGGGATCCATTCACACCGGTTTGGAGGACCGAGCGCGTGACACCACCCGACTGGCGGCCTATTTCGCCGAACGCGCGCGCGGTGGCGTCGCGCTGATCGTCACCGGTGGCTATGCACCCAACCGCACCGGATGGCTCCTCCCGTTCGGCGCCAAGCTCACCAACCGAGTCGAGGCGCGGCGGCATCGCACGATGACGGACGCGGTGCATGCGGAAGGCGGCAAGATCGCTCTGCAGATCCTGCACGCAGGTCGGTACTCGTATCAGCCGTTCAGCGTGTCGGCGTCGTCGATCAAGGCCCCCATCAATCCATTTCGCCCGCGGCGCCTCACTGCACGAGGTGTCCGGTGGCAGATCCGCAATTTCGTGAGGTGTGCGCGGCTCGCTCGGTCCGCCGGGTACGACGGCGTCGAGATCATGGGCGGCGAGGGATACTTCATCAACCAGTTCCTCTCCGACCGCACCAACAAGCGGCGCGACGAGTGGGGCGGTAGCGCAGAGAACAGGCGTCGTATCGCGGTCGAGATCGCCCGTCGTATCCGTGCGGAGGTCGGCACCGACTTCCTGGTGATGTTCCGATTGTCCATGGCCGATCTCGTCGAAGGCGGACAGAGCTGGGACGACATCGTCGCCCTGGCACAGGATTTGGAGAGCGTCGGTGTCGACGTCATCAACACCGACATCGGCTGGCACGAATCCCGCGTGCCCACCATCGTCACGTCGGTTCCGCGCGCAGCATTCGCCGACATCACCGGAAAGCTCGACAAGCATGTCGACATCCCGGTGGCGGCGTCGAATCGAATCAACATGCCCGACATCGCGGAAGGGATTCTCGCACGCGGGGACGCGCAGCTGATCTCGATGGCGCGGCCGATGCTCGCCGACCCGTTCTGGGTGCGCAAGGCCGAAGCGAACGCAGCGGACTCCATCAACACGTGCATCGCGTGCAACCAGGCGTGTCTGGACCACGCGTTCGTCCACAAAACAGTCTCCTGCCTGGTCAACCCCCGCGCGGGACGTGAAGTCGAACTGCAGTTGCTGCCTGCCCGCAGAACCAAGAAGGTCGCGGTCGTGGGCGGCGGTCCGGCAGGGCTGTCCGCCGCGCTCGAAGCTGCCCGACGCGGCCACGCCGTCAGCCTGTTCGAGTCCAGGCCGGCATTGGGTGGCCAATTCGGTATCGCACAACGCATTCCGGGCAAGGAGGAGTTCTCCGAGACCATCCGATACTTCACGACAGCGCTGCGCGACGCCGACGTGGCCGTCCACCTCGGCTGGCGCGTCACCGCCGCCGAGCTCGTCGCAGGCGACTTCGACGAGGTGATCGTCGCGACCGGCGTGATACCGAGAATCCCGTCGATACCCGGAATCGATCATCCGTCGGTGCTGTCCTACGCCGACGTCGTCGAACACGGAAGACCGGTGGGTGACCGCGTGGCCGTCATCGGTGCGGGCGGCATCGGCATCGACATCTCGGAATTTCTGACGACCAATGCCTCCCCCACGCTGGACCTGAAGGAATGGAAGCAGGAGTGGGGTGTCACCGAACCGGAAGCGGCGCCGGGAGCGCTCACCACACCCGTCCCCGCGCCGTCGCCGCGTGAGGTCTACCTGTTGCAGCGCAAAAAGGGACGAATCGGCGCGGGGCTCGCGAAGACGACGGGATGGGTGCACCGCGCGGCTCTGAAAGCCAAAGGCGTGCACGAGCTCTCCGGTGTGAACTACGAACGCATAGACGACGAGGGTCTGCACATCACCTTCGGCGAGCGCCACGAGCGTCCACGCACACTTGCCGTCGACACCGTCGTCGTGTGCGCGGGCCAGGAACCCGTCCGCGATCTCGTCGACGACCTACGAGCCGCGGGAACGACGGCCCACGTCATCGGGGGCGCGGATGTCGCTGCCGAACTCGACGCCAAGCGCGCCATCGAGCAAGGAACACGCCTCGCCGCGTCCATCTGATTCCCACCGGGTGATTCCAGCCGGGTCGATCCATCCACTACCCTGTCTCAGCGTGAGCCTGCCCAGTCCTGCGCCCGAAGCCCGTGCAGTCGTCACCGGAGCGTCCTCCGGAATCGGCGAGGCACTGGCCACAGAACTCGCCGCCCGCGGTCATTCGCTGATCGTCGTGGCGCGGCGCGGGGAGTTGCTCGAGGCACTTGCCACCGAGCTCCGCGCCGCGCACGGAGTGACCGTCGAGGTCCGAGTTCTCGATCTCTCCGACCGGGATGCCCGCGTCTCGTTCGCCGACGAGTTGGCGCAGCGGGAGATCAGCATTCTGTGCAACAACGCGGGTATCGCCACGTTCGGGCCGGTCGCGAACCTCGACCCCGCGTACGAACGGGACCAGGTGGAATTGAATGCAGTCGCCGTGCACGACCTCACGCTCGCAGTCATTCCAGGGATGGTGGCGCGCGGCAGCGGCGGAATTCTGATCACGGGTTCGGCGGCCGGGAACATGGCCATCCCGAACAATGCGACCTACGCGGCGACGAAGGCGTTCGTCAACACGTTCTCCGAGTCGCTGCGGCTCGAACTCAAGGACAGCGGAGTGAACGTCACCCTGCTGGCCCCCGGCCCCGTTCGCACCGAGACTCCCGATCCCGCCGACGCGTCCATAGTGGACAAGCTGGTCCCGGATTTCCTGTGGATCGACAGCGCCTACACGGCCAGGCTGTCACTGGATTCGTTGGCGAAGAACAAGATGCGGGTGGTGCCGGGTCTGCTGTCCAAGGGCATGTCGATCGCGGGCCAGTACAGTCCGCGGGCCATCTCGGCCCCCATTGTCGGAAGCTTCTACAAGAAGCTCGGCGGCTGAACACTCACCGCGGGCGGAAGTGATCCAGCGAATCGGACACGATCGACAACGCGGTGTCGGTATCCACCGACGGGGCCAGTTCCGGGATCAGCACCGTCACCCCGTCGCGGACGCCTTGGCACCGCAGCACCGTGGAGTCCGGTCGCGTCGGGCCTGTACTCCTGCCTGATTCGGTCGATTCCCCAGGCTCCACTCCGGCCGGCACGGGCGAGTTCACCGTCACCAGGCACTCGGCGTCACCCGAGGTCTCGATACGTTCTGGCGGCGACGGCAACCGAAGCCGTTCGGCACTGGCATCGCCCGCCCGTGTGCTCCACAAGCGAGGACTCGGCGCCTCGACGGCATAGACCGTCACCAGAACCCGGAGCGACTCGTCCGCGTAGCCCTGCGCGGCGGCGTCGGCCCCGTCGTACGCGGCGCTGAGCCCCGCGACGGCATCCTCGCGCTGCGGGCCGGAGTCGTCGTCTCGTTCGAATCGCTCCATCTGCTGCTGCATCGTCCGGAGCCCGGCGACGGAATCCGGGAACTCCAGAGCCTGCTGCGCATTCGCCGAACCCGAACTGCAGCCGACGACGGCCGCGATCGCAACGGGTGGTACCAACCAGGATTTCTTCATGCAGTCGATCCTCTCGCTGACGCGGGGCGGCCGATATGAGTAGTTCTACCGGTTTCGCGGGGTGAAACCACCTCCTAGGCTAAACGGACAAACCGCCCGGGAGGACTTGTTCGATGATCGACCGCACACCCATCGTGTCCATCGCTGTTGTGGCTGCCGCCGTGGCCGCCGCCGTGCTGATCGGAGGATGCAGTCGGTCCGAGGTCACCCACACGGTGAACGGCGAGACGGTGCAACCCGATCCACCGGCCGGCGCAGCCGCCGACGTGGACCCCTGCTCGGTCCTGTCCGAGAACACGCGCACCCGTCTCGGATTGGCGGACATCGAGCCGGTCGAACTGCCGAAGACACCGGACGGGGGCTGCACCTGGGACGGCAACAGCCGCTACCTCCTGCCGAATCTGACGCTGTGGGTGAGCGGGCAGACCGACGCCGATCCGAACGACGACGTCGTCGACATCGCGGGCGTTCCGGTCAATGTGTACAACATCGCGGGCACGTCGGGGCGACTCATCGCGTACTTCGACGACCTGACGCTCAGCCTGAACTACATCAAGGCAAAGGTGGAGATCGACACCTTCGATGCACTGGAGGCCGCGATGACCGACGTGTTGGACGGGTACTCCCGCACCGCGTGAACCAATCGCTCACGCGGCTGCGGCCGTACCCTCACCGTCGACGCCGACGACCTGTGCCGAAAATGCTGCGTGAAATCTCCCGTCCGGCAGCCGAAGCCGCAGAGCGGAGGAAACTCTTGACTGCGGGGTTGCCCATGATTCGTTCCGCCGCCGAGGGCCCTTCAGGTTCCGATGGCGGTAGATCGGGCAGGTCCGCAGGCAACGGCGGCAGATCGAACGTTTCGGTCGGCGCGGGTACATCGGTGACCCGGGCCTCCAATTTCTCGTAGGCCGACTCACGATCGATGGTCTCGCGATACTTGGGTCCGAGAGTGCTCGCCGAGGCCGCAGCACCGATGGCGTCGTTGCCTATGGTGTCCATCAGCGAGCGCGGCGGGCGAATCTTGGTCCATGCCACCGGCGTCGGCGCGCCCTTCTCAGACAGTACGGTGACGATGGCCTCGCCGGTGCCGAGCGAGGTGAGCACCTTCTCGAGGTCGTACGCTTCGGTTTTCGGATAGGTGCGGACGGTCTTGTTCAGCGCCTTCTGGTCGTCGGGCGTGAATGCCCTCAGCGCGTGCTGAATTCGCGCGCCCAGCTGTGACAGCACTTCGTTCGGCACGTCCGTCGGGAGCTGTGTACAGAAGAACACACCGACGCCCTTCGAACGGATGAGCTTGACGGTCTGTTCGACCTGCTGCAGAAAGGCTTTGGAGGCGTCGGCGAACAACAGGTGAGCTTCGTCGAAGATGAACACCAGCTTGGGTTTGTCGATGTCACCGACCTCGGGCAGGGTCTGGAACATGTCGGCCAGGACCCACATCAGGAATGTCGAGAACATCACCGGCCGGGCGGCGTGGGCCCCCAGCTCGAACAGCGTGATGATGCCCTTGCCGTCGGCGCCGACCCGGAGCAGATCCTCGGTGTCGAGCTCGGGTTCGCCGAAGAAAGTGTCCCCTCCGTCGGCTTCCAGGTTGACCAGGGAACGCAGGATGACGCCCGCGGTCGCAGCCGATACTCCTCCGATGCCCTTCAGATCCGCCTTGCCGTCGTCACTGGTGAGATGGGTGATGACGGCACGCAGATCCTTGAGGTCCAGCAACGCCAAGCCTTGCTTGTCCGCCCAATGGAAGATCAAGCCGAGTGTCGATTCCTGAGTGTTGTTGAGACCCAGCACTTTGCTCAGAAGTATCGGACCGAACGCGGTGATGGTCGCGCGCACGGGGATACCGATGCCGTCGGTGCCGAGCGAGAGGAATTCGACGGGGTGACCGGTCGGACTCCACTCGGAATCTCCGGTCTCCACTGCACGCGCCCTGATTTTCTCGTTGTCCGCCCCTGCTGCCGACAACCCGGACAGGTCGCCTTTGATGTCGGCCATGACCACGGGAACGCCTGCACTCGACAACTGTTCGGCGATCCCCTGCAGTGTCTTCGTCTTTCCGGTACCGGTCGCTCCCGCGACCAATCCGTGCCTGTTCAGCGTCGCGAGGGGAATACGAATTCTCGCGGCTGGATCCGTCACGCCGTCCAGGACGACGGTCCCGAGCTCCAATGCGGCTCCCGACGACTGATAACCCGCCGCTATCTCGGCTGCGACACCAGCCGGTACCGCGGCGCCCTCGGTTCCGGCGCCGTCGGCTTCGATGACCTTGGTTTCGGCGGCTTCGGCGTCCAGCGCTTCCTTCTCGGCCGCCTCTGCTGCAGCCAGGGCCTCGGCGGCAACTCGGGCCGCTTCGACGGCAGCGACCTTGGCGGCCTTCGCCTTCTCCGCGGGGGTGAGAGTGGTGGAACCTTCCGACGCCGGATCGACCGTCATGTCTATCGATGCTCCTTGGTTCTCTTTGCTTGCTGTCGTTCGGCTCGCACTGCGATCGCCACCGCAAACCTTAGCGGTGAGCATGGTCGCACTAGTCTGTGTCGTGTGCAGGACAAACTTGTGTGGATCGATTGTGAAATGACCGGCCTGGATTTGTCGAAGGACAAACTCATCGAGATCGCGGCGCTCGTCACCGACAGCGAACTGGAGATTCTCGGCGAGGGCGTCGACATCGTGATCCACGCCGACGACGACGCGTTGGCGTCGATGCCGGACGTGGTGAAGAAGATGCATGCCAAGTCCGGGCTGACCGACGAGGTGCGTGCGTCGACGGTGACGCTCGAGGAGGCGCAGCAGCAGGTGCTGGCGTACATCCGCGAGCATGTCCCGGTGGCCGGCACCGTGCCTCTGGCAGGAAACTCCATTGCGACCGACCGCGGTTTCATCTCGCGTGACATGGCCGAGCTGGACACGTACCTGCACTACCGCATGATCGACGTCAGTTCCATCAAGGAGCTGTCGCGTCGGTGGTACCCGCGGATTTACTTCGGGCAGCCACAGAAGGGGCTCGCGCACCGCGCCTTGGCCGACATCAAGGAGTCGATCAAGGAGTTGAAGTACTACCGCCGGACGGTGTTCGTACCCGAGCCCGGCCCGTCGACCAGCGAAATTGCCGCGGTCGTCGAGGGGCTCGACACACCGTCGTAGGGGCGATTCGCAACTGACGAATCGAACCGCTAGTATTGTCGTCGCTGCTGAAACAGAGCCTGAACGGGCGAAGAAGATGTGGCTATGGTGGGTGTAGTTCAGCTGGTAGAGCACCAGGTTGTGATCCTGGGTGTCGCGGGTTCGAGTCCCGTCACTCACCCCATAGAAGCAAGAGAGCCGGTCTCCGCACGGAGGCCGGCTTTCTTGTCGTTCGAGGCGTCCTCCTCCTCCACGTCGACCGGCAGTCCGTAGTCCTGGCCGCCGAATTACGTTGTTGTAATTCAACTTTCGAGTTTCCTATGAGGTTCATGTGACGTACGGTTACAAATGGCACTTTTGGGGAAGAAAAGTACCAACGTGATAGCTGTGAACACGCAGCGTTGATTCAACGCGCCCCGAAACGCGCCACCAGCAGTTCTGAGCCCAGTTTTCATTCGAGTCGGGCACTAGATCAGGAGGCAGTTCACGTGGGTCGAAGAGTTCACAAGGCGATTGCGGGTTCGATGTTGTCGGCGGCGCTGTGCCTCGGTACCACGGGTCTGATCAACCCGGCCGTAGCCACGGCGCAGCCGACCATCGAGCTGCCCGTCATCCCGATTCCACAGCCCGACGCGCAGCAGAGAGCGGCCATTCTCGCCGCGGTGCTGGACGCTACCGGGGTGCTGATCAACGAGGTCGCCTCCGTCATTCTCGACTCGGACTTCGGGCCGGCACCGGAAACGGCTCCCGACGAGCCGGAGACTGCGGCCGCTCCCCCGTCGGTGGGTCTGGGTGGCTCGATCCTCCCGCTCCCCGCCAGAAGCTACGAAATCTCGTCCGGCTACGGCAGTCGCAACAATCCCACCGGAAACGGCGGCCAGTTCCATCAGGGCGTCGATTTCGCCGCGCCGTCGGGAACGCCGATCTACGCGGTGACAGGGGGAACCGTCGAACAAGCCGGAGATGCGGGTGACGGATACGGCACTCTCGTGCGCATCAAGAGTGGCAACACCGTCACGTACTACGGGCACCAATCGAGCGTGGACGTAGAGGTCGGCGACACCGTCGAAGCAGGCGACCGGATCGGGTCCGTCGGCAGTACCGGCAACTCGACCGGGCCGCACCTGCACTTCGAGGTCAGGAACAACGGATCGAGCATCGAGCCGGTGGCCTACCTGAAGACACTGGGCATCGATCCCGCTCGGTACGAGAAGCAGGGCTCCGACTAGACGCTCGACGCGTTGCCGGCTTTCCATTCCTCCCACGGAATGTTCCAGTCGCCGAGCCCGTCGACGCCGGACAGCGTGCCGCCCACGGTGTTCTTGACGACGACGATGTCGCCGCGCTTGGTGTTGTCGAAGACCCACTTGGCGTTGGACGGGCTCAGGTTGAGGCATCCGTGGCTGGCGTTGGAGTAGCCCTGCTGTCCCACGGACCACGGGGCGGAGTGGAAGAAGATGCCGCTGTAGGACATTCGGACGGCCCAGTCGACGGGGGTGCGGTAGCCGGCCGAGGAGTTGACAGGCACTCCGTAGGTGGACGAGTCCATGACCAGGTGATCGAAGCGGTCGCCGATGATGTAGACGCCGTTGTCGGTCGGTGTGCTGTCCTTGCCCATCGAGGTGGGCATGGTGATGACGTCCTGGCCGTTGACGTTGAAGGTCACCTGCTTGGTGTTGTCGTCGGCCGTCGCGACGACGGCGTCGCCGATGGTGAAGGACGTCGACGCGTTCTCCTGGCCGTAGATACCGTCGCCGAGGTCACGGCCGTACACGTTGACCGCAACGTCGACGCGGGTTCCCGACGCCCAGTAGTTCTGCGGCCTCCAGCGGACCTCGCGGTCGTTGACCCAGTAGAACGCGCCCTCGACGGCGGGCGTCGTGGTCACCTGGATGGCGTTCTGAGCGGCGATCTTGTCGGTGATCGTTTCGTCGAACTGGACAGCGACCGGCTGACCGATGCCGACGACGGCGCCTTCGCTCGGCAGAACGTACGGCTTGGTGAAGTTACCGGGCTGACTGGTGGTGAACGAGCTGACGGTCGTGCTCGATCCGCCGAGCCCGTACGCGTCGGCCTGCACGCGGTACTTTCGGTTGTATCCGAGCGGCTCGGTGTTGGTCCAGCTCAGACCGTCCGGGGAGATGGCACCCGATACGGGCACGCCCTCCGGGTTGAGCATCGTGACGCCTGCGAGCTTGCCGTCGACGACGCTCACGGTGACCGGATCCGCCGGGGAGAATCCGACCGCTCCGTCGTCGACGGTGGAGGTCAGCTTGGGCTTGAGGAGTTCGGCGATCGGGTTGGAGTCGATCGGGGCAGCGTCGATCTTGCTGTCGTTCGTCGGTGCACATCCGGACAGAACGACGGTTGCCGCCACCGATGCGACAGCCGCCAACACGACTCCGCGCGAGATCCTCATGCGCCACTCCACTTCACGACCGACCGATTGACGAGCACCCATCGAAAACGGACACTTCGACCACATAATGCCAGGCCATCACCTGCGCATCCAATTGAAATGCCGCTCCGAGAGTAACGTTCGAATACCAATCGGCCCGTTACCGACCTGTGTTACCTCACAGGCCGTGTCGGTGTCGCCGGTGACGCATCACCGGAAGCTCATGTTGTCGTCGACCAGCTTGCCGTACCGCAGAGCAGGCAGGTCGCGGAAGTAGTTCATGCGCAGTTTCCACGGAGCGGACGATCCCTGCTTGGGGAACGAATCGACCGAGCGGAGAACGTAACCGGCCGCGAAGTCGAGGAACGGTTCCTCCCCTATCGAGGCGTCCCGCTTCAGCCGCACTTCCCGCGCGCCGTTCCTGTCCATGTGTGCGAGCAGCCTGGCGACGTAGTCGGACACCAGGTCGGCTTTGAGGGTCCACGATGCGTTGGTGTAGCCGACGACGAACGCGAAATTCGGCACGCCGGTCAGCATCATGCCCTTGTACGCCATCGTGTCCGTGAGGTCGACGACGCGGCCGTCGACGGAGAGCGTCACGTTGCCGAACGCCACGAGGTTCAGTCCTGTCGCGGTGACGACGATGTCCGCGTCCAGATGCTCGCCGGACTTCAGATCGATGCCGGTGTCGGTGAACTTGTCGATGTGATCGGTGACGATGTCCACTTCGTTCTTGCGGATCGATCGGAACAGATCGTTGTCGGGAACCAGGCAGAGCCGTTGATCCCACGGGTTGTACCGAGGAGTGAAATGGGTGTCCAGGTCGTACCCCTTCGGGAGCCACCCTTCCTGGAGCTTCCTGATCTGCTTCTTCATGAACTTCGGGTAACGCTGGCACAGAACGTACAGTCCTATCGCGGTCACAGCGTTCTTCGTCCTGGTGATTCCGTACGCGGCACGCGCAGGCAGGTACTTGCGCAGACCGAGCGCAACCGGGTCCTCGGACGGCAAGGACATGATGTAGCTGGGTGAACGCTGCAGCAGCGTGACGTGCGATGCTTCACGAGCCAGGTTGGGCGCCAACGTGATCGCCGTCGCGCCACTGCCGATGACGACGACCTTCTTGCCGGAGTAGTCGAGATCCTCCGGCCATTTCTGCGGGTGGATCACGGTCCCACCGAAATTCTCGATGCCCTCGAACTCCGGAGTGAATCCCTTGTCGTAGTCGTAGTACCCACTGCAGCACATCAGGAACGACGCCTCGAACGTCACGATCTCTCCGCCGGAACGCTGAGCAGTCACCGTCCACTTGGACGTCGCGGAGGACCATTCGGCGGACACGACCTTGTGGTGGAACCGAATGTGACGGTCGATCCCCTCGTCCTTCGCGGTGTCCTCGATGTACTCACGGATGTCCTTGCCGTCGGCGATCGACTTGTCGCCCGTCCACGGTCGGAAGTTGTACCCGAGGGTGTACATGTCGGAGTCGGACCGAATTCCTGGATATCGGAACAGGTCCCACGTACCGCCGATCGCGCCGCGGCTCTCGAGAATCGCGTACGACTTGCCCGGCAGTTTCGCCTGGAGATGATGCGCCGCACCGATGCCGGACAGGCCTGCGCCGACGATGAGGAAGTCGACCGATTCCGTTTCGGTTCGCGATGAAGTGTCCGAGGGGGATGTCGTTGTCATCGGGTCTCTTTCGTCCGTGCCGTCTGGTCTACTTGTTGCGTGCGCTGGTCGAGCGCCCGAGAGCGGCGACTTCGGCGTCCATCTTGGGCAGCAATCTCGGTACGTGCTTCAACAGCGCCCTGTCCCCCACTGCCGAGTTCAGGACGGCACGGAACTTGCCCGCCACTCCGACCCAGCCGGGCACGTACACCTTCCGCTTGCGACCTTCGAGCCCCGCGACGAAGGCGTCGACGCATGTGTCGACGGTCATCGTTCGCCCGAACGGCCCAGGCATGACCTCGAGCATTTCACGGAACGCACCGAGATCGGATTTGGCGTCCTGAACGAGTGGAGTGTCGATCCAGGCCATGTGCGCAGATCCGACGCCGACGCCCTGGTGTGCGACCTCGAGCCGCAGCGCGTTCGCGAACTGCTCGACTCCGGCTTTGCTCGCGTTGTACGCCGCCAGGCCGGGGCACGCAGCGAATGCGGCGAGCGACGACACGACGAGAACATAGCCGTTGCGCTCGATCAACGACGGCAGCGCCGCCCGAACGGTGTGGAACACCCCGAGGACGTTGATGTCGAGCACTCGCGCGAACGTGGCGGGGTCGACCTGGAGTACCGAGCCGTAGCTGGAGATGCCGGCGTTGGCCAGCACGAGGTCGATGCCGCCGAAGCGCGCAATGCCTGCGTCGACCGCGGCCTGCGTCGCGTCGAGGTCGCGGACGTCGGCCACGACGGTGACCGCGGCGTCGCCCAGCTCGACGCCCAGCGCGAGCAGTGGCTCCTCGTCGACGTCGGTCAACACCAGCTTGCTCCCCCGGGCCGCCAGTGCACGGGCTGTTTCCGCACCGATACCGCGCGCCGCGCCCGTGATGAAGACAACCTTGTTCGAGAGTGTGGGCATCGCCCGTCACCTCCAGTCTCCGTTCCCCCCGTATTGGGAACTGCTAGGTGTCACTTTCCATCTGATACGGACGGGTGTCAAGATTGGAACGAGCACACGGCGCCGTCAGCGAGGCTGGAGGTCCTTCGACAACCGTTCGGCTGCGGACACCAGAAGTGGAACGAACTGCTCAGCGGACTCCAGGGTCACCCGCGCGGTCGGCCCGGCGATGGACATGGCGGTGAGCGTCGGCGCTCCGATCACGGGAACTGCGAAACACCGAACACCCACCTCCTGCTCACCGTCGTCGATCGCATACCCGCGCGATCGGACGACGGCGAGATCCGCGAGCAGTGCGTCGAGGGAGTTCAGCGTGTTGACCGTCCGCGGGGCCATGCCGGTCCGCGAGACGAGGGCACGGACCTCGTCGTCGGGCAGCTGAGACAAGAGGGCCTTGCCCACCCCGGTGGAATGCGGAAGCACACGCTGACCCACTTCGTTGAACATCCGCATGGCGTGCTCCGACGGCACCTGAGCGACGTAGACGGCCATGTCGTCTTCCAGAAACGCCATGTTCGACGTCTCGTGCGTCTGCCGAACGAGCTCGGACAGATACGGTTTCGCCCATCCCCCGATCAATTTGGTTGCGCTGTCGCCCAACCCGATCAACTTGGTGCCCAACGCGTACCGGCGGGTGGCGAGCCGGCGAACGTAACCGAGCGTCACCAGGGTTCCGATCAGTCGGTGCACCGTGGGCATCGGAAGACCTGCGGCCTCGGCGAGTTCACTGATACCGATCGATCCTCCCGAGGCCGCCATGATGTCGAGAAGCTCGAATGCCCGCTCGACCGACTGCACTCCGCCACCCACCGCCATGGATCACCTCTCGACTCGTTCGGTTACCGCTACCCTATTTCACCTGCCGACCTCCACCGCTCGACTCAGGTGGAATGGTGTCGCGTGGCCACGGGCGGTGCCGCGGTGACCACGGACGGTGATGCCTTGTTTCCCTTGGTCAACACGTTGAAGGCGATGTTCAGAACCACGGCCACGATGCTGGCAGCGCTGATTCCCGAATCGAAGACCACGTGTACCCACTCGGGGAAGGCCGAGTAGAAGCCCGGCACCGCGATCGGAATGACGCCGAATCCCAGGGCGACCGCGACGATGACGAGATTCAGGTTGCCGTCGAAGTTCACTTTGGACAGTGTTCTGATTCCGCTGGCGGCGACCGAGCCGAACAACACGATCCCCGCGCCACCGAGCACGGGCAGTGGCACCGACGCCACCACCCGGCCCAACACCGGAAAGAGACCGAGGAACAGCAACACCGAACCGCCGGCAGCCACCACGTAGCGACTCTTGATCCCGGTGACGGCCACGAGTCCGACGTTCTGCGCGAAGGCACTCGCCGGGAAAGTCCCGAACACCGGTGCAACCGTCGTCGCGATCATGTCCGCCCGGAGCCCGTCCCCGACCCGCCGAGCATCGACGTCCGTGCCGACGATCTCGCCGACGGCAAGGATGTCCGCCGTCGTCTCGGTCATGATGACCAGAATGACGACGACCATCGAGATGATCGCGCCGATCTGGAAGACGGGCGCCCCGAATGCGAACGGCTCCGGCAACGCGAAGAAGCTGCCGGTCCCCACATCGGAGAAGTCGGCCTTGCCGACGGCGAACGCGAACCCGGTGCCGACGACGATTCCGATGAGTATCGACAGGCGAGAGAGCGTTCCCTGCACGAACCGGCTGACCAGGAGCACCACGGCGAGGCTGAAGCCCGCGAGACCGATGTTGGACATCGACCCCCAATCGGCAGCGCCCTGATCGCCACCCATCGCCCACCGCACCGTCACCGGAAGAAGCGAAATCCCGATCACCGTGATGATCGTGCCCGTCACGACCGGAGGGAAGAACCGGACGATCTTGCTGAAGAACGGCGTGATCAGAATTCCGATCGCACCGGCCGCGATGATGGCACCGAACACCGAGTTCAAACCGTCGGGACCACTGGCGATCGCAACCATCGTCGACACGGAAGCGAAGGAAATACCCTGGACCAACGGCAGTTTCGCGCCGACGTACGGAAGCCCGAGGGTCTGGAGCATCGTCGCAGCACCACTGACGAACAGTGCAGCCGACACCAGAACCGCAATCTGGGTGCCGTTCAACCCGGCCGCACCACCGACGATCAAAGGCGGCGCGATCACCCCGCCGTACATCGTCAGGATATGTTGCAATCCATAGAGATACGACCTACCGATCGACAGGCGCTCGTCCTCCGGACGCCCCTGATCACCCTTGTCATCTCCACTACCGGCCTTACCCTGGTCACTCCCGCGGGCTCCGCTCCCGGCCTCATCCTGGTCACTCCTGCGGGCTCCGCTCCCGGCCTTCCTCAGCTTCATGGCCTTCGCTCCTAACAGAATCCGGGTACGGTGGCCCACACGTGCCCGGCGTCGGGAACGTCGTCGCGTTTCACCGTCGCCTCGATCAGTCCGTACGGCCGGTCGGCGACGTAGAACACTTCACCTGGGTTGTCGAGTCCGAACGGCTCGAGATCGACGAGGAAGTGGTGGATGTTGGGCATGGAGAACTTGATCTCGCCGATCTCCGGGTGCGCTTCGAGGACTTGGGTTCCCATCTGGAACAGACTCTGCTGCAACGCCAACGAGTGGGTGGATGCGAAGGCGTCGAGCATGATCGACCGGACGTCGTCGAAGACCTTGTCGAAATCGAGGTCGGTGGACAGGTACCGCCACCGCGCGCTGACCGATGTCGCGAGAATGCGGTCGGTCGTCTCCTTCAGCGTCGTGTACCGATCCTTGGGGTATCCCCAGAACTCCGATGCCGTGGAGTTCAGGACGACGAGATCGCTGACGCCGGAGATCACCGTCGGGCCGGTTTCGTCGATGGTCACGACGGTGTTGCGCTTCTCGTCACTGCTCTTGACGAACGAGTGGTCGTAACCGTCGGTGCCCGACGGTATTCGCGCCCAGCTGTACTGCTCGATCTCCCACCTCCCGCCGTCGATCCAGTCGAAACTGTCGGTGAAGTGCCGGCCGAGACGCAGAGCGAAGTCCTCGATTGCGCCGAGTCCCTCTCGGGCGAAGGCGTACACGGTGTTCTTCTGGGTGTCCGTCGCGACGACGTGACTGTTGTCGCCGACGGTGTGGGCGGCTTCCAGATCACCCCGCAGCTGGGAGGTGACGCTGACGTCGGTGATGCGGTGACGCGGAGTGTCCCGATCGATTCTGACCAGGCGGCATTCGGCCTTTCCGTACTGATTTGCTCCGAGAACGATGCTCATGTCTAGCTCCCTCGATAGGTCGTGAATGCGAACGGGCTGAGAAGAAGTGGTACGTGGTAGTGCGAGGCGTCCGGGGCTGTCTCGAAGACGATCTCGACTGCGGGGTAGAAGGTGTGGACATCACGGTCGGCGTAATAGCGGCCGGTGTCGAAGGTGAGGCGGTATCGGCCTGGGTCGAGAGCGTCGGGGCCCAGGCTTTCGATGCGCCCGTCGGAATCGGTGACGCCCTGGGCGATCTCCTGCCGAGCATTCGAGAGTACGACCGAAACGCCCTGTGCAGGAGCGCCGCTGGACGAGTCGAGCACGTGGGTGGTGACGAAGCTACGTCCGGGCATCTACGACTCCCTCGCCAATCGCACGGCGGCGATCTCACGGAGTTCACGCTCGACGACGCGCTCCTCGACATCCGGTTCGTTGCCGAGGCGATGCTCCAGCATGTCGACGATGTCGTCGATGCTCCGGCCGGCAGCGCGAACGAGAAACACCCGGCCGAAGCGCCTCTCGTAGGCGATGTTTCCGTCGCGCAGCCGTCGCCGGACGTCGGTGGCCGACATGTCGAGGCCCGCCTGCTCCGCCCGGGCACTGCGTGCGTGGTCGTCGTCGCCCTCCGGGCGTTCCCCGATGCGAGGGTGCACGTCGAGCGCTCGGTCGATCTCGTCGGTGGTCAGTGGGGCTGCCGCAGCGAACACGGCCCGGCGTAACTCGTCGTCGTCCTCGTACGGCAGGTGCCCGACCATGTGCTCGATCCAACGAGGAACGTCGAGTGCCGCTGCAAGCATCCTCCGCACGTCGGGTTCGGCGGCTGCGTTCAGACGCTGTGCCGCGCCTACCTCTCCCAATTCCGTAATGCGAAATGTCGATTCCATATATTGAGCGTGACAGCCATCACATATTGCTGTCAAGAGTTTGTGCCGACGAGTTTGCCGAGAAGTCATGCCCATTGGAACGCAACGGATTTCGCATCATGGAATTGCCATCGGCAGGGGTCCGCACGGTTGACAGACCGCCGTGCGGTGGATCACACTTTCCTTATCGCTGGAATTGATATTCCACAATGCGAAATTCAACCGATCCGAGGAGGCATAGATGACCGAGCTGTTCTGCAACGGCGGAGCCATGCGCGGCGGCAACCTTCACCACAACGTCGCCGGCCACCCATTCGTCGGAACCGCCAGAACGACCGCCAAGTACCGCTTCTACTCGGTTCGCGACGAGTTCCCGGCACTACTGCTGGACGACGATTCAGGAGCGGCGATCGACGGCGAGCTCTACGACATCCCACTGGACGACATCCGGACTGCGTTTCTGCCCGACGAGCCACCGGAGCTCGAGCTGACAGTCGTCGAACTCGAGGACGGGCGTTCCGTGCTGGGCGTGGGACTGCGCCCCTGGGTTCTCGAGGAGCATCCGGACGATCTGACCGACATCACTCACACTGGAGGTTGGCGACAATATCGCGGGCTCTCGGTCCCGAGATGACGAAAGGTACAGCAATGCAGAACAACTCGTACACGGTCAACTGCTCCATCCTGTTCACCGACATTCCGCTGCTGGAGCGACCGGCTGCCGCGAAAGCGGCGGGGTTCGACGCCGTGGAATTCTGGTGGCCGTTTCCGACTCCGGTTCCCGGCGACAGCGACGTGGACGCGTTCGTCTCCGCCGTCCGGGATGCAGGCGTTCAGCTGACCGGACTCAACTTCGCCGCGGGCGACATGCCTGCGGGCGACCGCGGAATTCTGAGCGACCCCTCGCAGGTTCGTGCCTTCCGTGACAACATCGACGTCACTGTCGGCATCGGGAAGACGCTCGGCACCGGCGCGTTCAACGCGTTGTACGGAAACCGAATCGAGGGCAGCGACCCCGCCGAGCAGGATCGTGTCGCGGCCGAGAACCTGGCTGCCGCCGGAGCCGCTGCAGCCGACATCGGCGCCGTCGTGCTGATCGAGCCGGTCAGCGGTGCACCGGCATACCCGCTCCTGACCGCCGACGACGCCGTGGCCGTCATTCGACGCGTCGAGCGCGACCACGACGTACACAGCCTTCGTCTGTTGGCCGATCTGTATCACCTCGACGTCAACGGGGACGACGTCGCCGCCGCACTCGACTCCTACTCCGACCTCATCGGTCATGTTCAGATCGCCGACTCCCCCGGCCGCGGCGAGCCCGGAACCGGAACGCTCGACCTGCCCACCTACCTGTCGCAATTGAGCGGCAACGGCTACGACGGCTACATCGGCGTCGAGTACAAGGCCACTCGCCCCGACACCTTCTCCTGGCTGCGCGACACCTCGTCCTGGGTCGCCGCCCCCACCTCCACGTAAGGAACCTCCATGAGCACAATCGCTTTCATCGGTCTCGGAATCATGGGAAGCCCCATGTCCGTTCATCTCGCCGAGGCCGGACACCATGTCGTCGGCTACAACCTGACGCCCGACCGCACCGGCCCACTCGTCGCCGCCGGTGGCACCGCCGCGGACTCCATCGCGAAGGCCGTCGCCGACGCCGACATCGTGGCGGTCATGGTCCCCGATTCCCCCGACGTGCAGGAGGTGCTGCTCGGTAAGGACGGCGTGTTCGACCATGCCCGCCGCGGCACCCTCGTCATCGACTTCTCGAGCATCCGCCCGGACGTGACCGCCTCGCTCGCCGAGGAGGCCGCGACGCGTGGGTTCCGTTTGATCGACGCGCCCGTCTCGGGAGGCCAGGCAGGCGCCGAGAACGCCACGCTGTCGATCATGGTCGGTGGAAGCGCGGAGGACTTCGCCTCCGCCAAGCCGGTTCTGGACGTGGTCGGAAAAACGGTGGTACACGTCGGTCCCAGCGGGTCGGGGCAGACCGTCAAGGCCGCCAATCAGTTGATCGTCGCCGGCAACATTCAGGTTCTCGCCGAGGCCATCGCATTCCTCGAGGCGTACGGAGTGGACCTCGCGGCGTCGGTCGAGGTGCTCGGCGGAGGCCTCGCCGGGTCAGCAGTGCTGAACCAGAAGGCACAGAAGATGCTGGACAGATCTTTCGAACCGGGGTTCCGAATCGACCTGCACCACAAGGACCTCGGCATCGTCACCTCCGCTGCCCGAGAGGCAGGCGTCGTCGTGCCGATGGGTGCTGTCCTGGCCCAGCTGATGGCGTCGGCCCGGGCCAACGGCGACGGCGGGCTGGATCATTCGGCTCTCTACCGCGGGGTCGCTCGCCTGTCCGGAACCCTTGACACAGAAACCACGGTGAACTGACATGCCCAAGATGCGCGCGGCCGATGCGGCCGTCAAGATTCTCGAACTCGAAGGCGCAACGACCGCGTTCGGTCTGCCCGGCGCGGCGATCAATCCCTTCTACGCCGCGATGCGTGACCACGGCGGCATTCGCCACGTCCTCGCGCGCCACGTCGAAGGTGCCTCGCACATGGCCGAGGGGTTCACCCGCGCCGCCGCGGGCAACATCGGAATCTGTATCGGAACGTCCGGCCCGGCCGGCACCGACATGATCACCGGCCTGTACTCCGCGATGGCCGATTCCATCCCGATCCTGGCCATCACCGGCCAGGCTCCCGTTGCACGGCTGCACAAGGAGGACTTCCAAGCCGTCGACATCGCCGCGATCGCCGGGCCCGTCACCAAGATGGCGATGACCGTTCTCGAACCGGCGCAGGTACCAGGCGCGTTCGCTCAGGCATTCCACTTGATGCGGTCCGGCCGACCTGGGCCGGTCCTGATCGATCTGCCCATCGACGTACAGCTCGCCGAAATCGACTTCGATCCCGATACCTACCAGTCTCTACCGGTGCACAAGCCGCTGTGCTCTCGGGCGCAGGCCGAGAAGGCGATCGACATGCTCCTCGCCGCCGATCGCCCGTTGATCGTCGCCGGCGGCGGCATCATCAACGCCGACGCATCCGACCTCCTCGTCGAACTGGCGGAAATCCTCGACGTCCCCGTCGTTCCGACCCTGATGGGATGGGGCACCATTCCCGACGACCACCGCCTCGCCGCGGGCATGGTGGGACTGCAGACCGCACACCGGTACGGAAACGCCACGTTGCTGGCGTCGGACTTCGTGTTGGGCATCGGCAATCGTTGGGCCAACCGGCACACCGGGGGCCTCGACACCTACCGCAAGGGGCGGAAGTTCATCCACGTCGACATCGAACCCACCCAGATCGGACGCGTCTTCGCGCCCGACTACGGAATCATCTCCGACGCCAAGGCTGCCCTCGAGCAGTTCATCGCGGTCGCCCGGGAACGCAAGGCAGCGGGAACACTGCGCGATCTCGGTGACTGGGTCGCGGCGTGTGCCCACCGCAAATCCACCATGCACCGACGCACCCATTTCGACAACGTGCCGATCAAGCCACAACGCGTGTACGAGGAGATGAACAAGGTCTTCGGCCGGGACACCCGATACATCAGCACCATCGGTCTGTCGCAGATCGCGGGCGGACAGTTTCTGCACGTGTTCTCCCCGCGCAACTGGATCAACTGCGGGCAAGCCGGCCCGTTGGGTTGGACCATTCCGGCCGCCCTCGGTGCCGTCGCCGCCGATTCGTCGGCGAACGTCGTTGCCCTCTCCGGTGATTACGACTTCCAGTTCATGATCGAGGAACTGGCCGTCGGAGCGCAGTTCAACCTGCCGTACGTGCACGTCGTCGTCAACAACTCCTATCTCGGTCTGATCCGTCAGGCGCAGCGCGCCTTCGACATGGACTTCTGCGTCCAACTCGGATTCGACAACATCAACACCCAGGAAGCAGAGGAGACCCTGCCCAAGGGATACGGCGTCGACCACGTCCGTGTCGCAGAAGGATTGGGATGCAAAGCACTTCGCGTGACCGAGCCGGAGCTGATCGGTGAAGCACTCGTCCGTGCCCGGACCCTGGCGTCGGAACACAAGGTCCCGGTCGTCGTGGAGATCGTGCTCGAGCGCGTCACCAACATCGCTATGGGCACCGAGATCGACAACGTCGGTGAGTTCGAGGAACTGGCCGTCACGTCGGCCGATGCACCCACTGCCCTGCTGATGATGGACTAGGAAAGGCACAGATGACCATCAAGGATTTCACTCACCTCACCGATCTCGCCTCACGCGCCCTGGGCGGAAGCGTCTCGGCCGCCAACGACGAACTGTTCGCCCAGCGGGAGAACCTGATTCGTCCCGAAGCACCGTTTTTCGATCCCCACGATTTCGGACACAAGGGCAAGGTGTACGACGGCTGGGAGACGCGGCGGCGACGCGACGACGGTGGCCACGACTGGGCAATCGTTCGTCTCGCGGCGCCGGGCATCGTCCACGGCGTGGTGGTCGACACCGCGTACTTCAAGGGCAACTATCCGCCTTTCGTGTCGGTCGAGGCCGCATTCGTCGACGGCTACCCGTCGATCGACGAGGTGATGAAGGCCGACTGGCAGACCATCGTCGCCAAGTCCCCGGCGGACGGCGACACTGCGAATCTCTACGAGGTCGCCGATCGACACCGCTGGACGCATGTCCGGTTGTCGATCTACCCGGACGGAGGTGTCGCTCGATTCCGTGTACACGGCAAGGTCGTACAGGACCCTCGATTCCTCGGCGGCACGGTGGACTTGCTCGCCGCCGAGAACGGGGCCTCCCTGACCGAATGCTCCGACGCTTTCTACTCCTCCCCCGCCAACATCATCCTTCCGGGGCGCGCACGCAACATGGGCGAGGGCTGGGAGAACTCTCGTCGGCGCGGCGGCGGAAACGACTTCGCGATCTTCGAGCTGGCAGCGCCCGGCGTTCCCCGTCACGTGGAGGTCGACACCAGCTACTACGTCGGCAACGCGCCGGGATGGATCCGGCTCAGCGCGGTCGATTCTCGTCGGCGACACAAAGCGGCCCACACCGCGTGGACCGAGATCCTCCCGCGCACAGCCGTACAACCGGATACCCGCCATCGTTTCCTGATCGATCGAGCCGAGTCGTACACGCACCTGCGCCTCGACGTCTATCCCGACGGCGGGCTGTCCAGGCTCAGACTCTTCGGCGAACTGGACGCCGAAGCGTTGGACAGCGTCGATCAGGCCTGGCAGGCGGCGTCCCCCTTCGAACTGGTCGGAGCCGACGGTGGCCGATAGGTTCGACCTGCTGATCAGGGCACCGCGCGCGATCGTCGACGGATGGGAGTGCGCGGTGTCGGTGGGAATTCGAGACGGGCGCATCGCTTCCCTCGATGCTCGGCACGCCGACGACGTCGTCGAACTCTCCGACGACGAAGTGCTGCTCCCTGGTCTCGTCGACACTCATGTGCACGTCAACGAGCCCGGACGCACCGAGTGGGAAGGCTTCGCCAGCGCCACCCGTGCCGCGCGGGCCGGCGGCATCACGACGATCGTCGACATGCCACTCAACAGCATTCCGCCGACCGTGGACGTGGACGCTCTCGAGATCAAGCGACGGGTGGCGGCCGATCGATCGGTGGTGAACGTCGGCTTCTGGGGTGGCGCAGTGCCGGGCAACGTCGACCAACTCCGTCCGCTGCACGACGCCGGTGCCTTCGGGTTCAAATGTTTCCTGCTGCACTCCGGCGTCGACGAGTTTCCACCGCTCTCGGCACCGGAACTCGAGAAGGCACTCATCGAAATCGCGTCGTTCGACGGGTTGATGATCGTCCACGCCGAGGACGCGGGCGTGATCTCGTCCGCGCCCCCGCCGTCGGGCACCGCGTATTCGGGTTTCCTCGATTCGCGACCCCGCGCAGCCGAGAACCTCGCCATCGCACAGGTCGTCGAGTTGTCCCGGCGCACAGGATGTCGCGTGCACATTCTGCACCTGTCGAGCTCGGACGCGCTGCCGCTGATCGCTGCGGCCAAGCAGGACGGAGTGCGCGTCACCGCCGAAACATGCCCGCACTACCTGTGTTTCGACGCCGAGGACATCCCGCCCGGTGCAACACAGTTCAAATGTTGTCCCCCGATCCGTGAGGCAGGCAACCGAGAACTGCTGTGGCAGGGCCTTGCCGACGGCATCATCGACACCGTGGTGACCGACCACTCCCCCTCGACCGTCGACCTCAAACGACTCGACACCGGCAATTTCGCCGACGCCTGGGGCGGGATCGCGTCGCTCCAGGTCTCACTGCCCGCAGTGTGGACCGAGGCGTCGCGTCGCGGACACTCGTTGGCCGACGTGGTGCGCTGGATGGCGGTGAACACCGCAGACCAGGTCGGTCTGCCCGACCGGGGGCGCATAGCCGTCGGCGCCGTGGCCGACCTCGTCGTCTTCGCCCCGGACCAGGAGTTCACCGTGGACGTCGCCTCCCTGCACCACAAGAACCCCGTCACCGCGTACGACAAGCTCGGCCTTCGCGGTGTGGTGCGTCGTACCTTCCTCGCCGCTCCGCAGCTCCTCTCCCGCAGGACCTGACCCGTCAGTGCACACGAGTCCGCCCCGGAAGCCACATTCGGCCCCGGGGCGTCGACTTGTGTGCAGTCAGGACACGCGTGCGTTCTCGATGTCGCGGTGAATCGGACCTGTGGACTGCACGAGGGGCAGGCAACTGCCGTCCCGTCGCAGTGCGGTGAATTCCGCGGCGATGGACAGGGCTGTTTCCTCCGGGGTGCGGGCGCCGAGGTCGAGGCCGATGGGCGATCGCAGCCGCGACAGCTCGCGGTCGGTGAGCCCGACGTCCCTGAGACGGCTCAGCCGGTCGAGGTGCGTTCGCCGCGAACCCATGGCTCCGACGAACGCGACGGGTAACCGTAGCGCCACATCCAGCAGCGGAACGTCGAACTTCGCGTCGTGCGTCAGGACGCAGACGACGGTGCGCGAATCCACCGGCGTGCGTGCGAGGTAGCTGTGTGGCCACTCCACCACCACCTCGTCGGCGTCGGGAAAGCGGGCCTCGGTCGCGAAGACCGGACGAGCGTCGCACACGGTCACTCGGTAACCCAGGAACTTCCCCAGCCTGGCCAGTGCACCCGCGTAGTCGATGGCACCGAAGATCAGCAATCGCGGCGGCGCGGCGTGAGACTGGACGAACACCTCGGCGTCGGGGCGGCATCGTACCGAACGGATGCCGGACGACCCACTGTCCAGCATGGCGAGCGCTTCGCTGGAGACCACGGCGTCGACGTCCGCGAAACCCGTGGTTCCCGTTGTCCCGTGCGCGCCGACCATCAGCACCGCACCGGTGGCGTCCAGCAGCTGGGCCACCGCCACGTCGGCACCGGTGGCCACCGCGTCGACGACGGACGCCGGCGGCGCGGTGGAGACGAACACCTCGATGACGCCGCCGCAGGTCAGTCCGACCGCGAAGGCGTCGTCGTCGCTGTATCCGAAGCTCTCCCTGACGGGCACACCCGTTGCGAGAACGTCGCGGCACAGCTCGTAGACAGCACCTTCGACGCATCCGCCGGACACACTTCCCACTGCTTCGCCGTCGGCTGCGACGGCCATCGCCGCCCCCGGCAGGCGAGGTGCGCTGCCGGAGACGGAGACGACGGTGGCGATGGCGTACGGCATTCCGACGGAATTCCAGGTCGCCAGTGACGATGCGATGTCGCGCATCAGGAGATCCCGAGCGCTTCCTCGATGGGATGCAGTGCGAAGTAGACCAGGAAGACAGCGGACATCACGTACAGCAGCCAATGTGTCTGTCGCACTTTGCCCTTGGCCACGCGAACCAGGGTGTAGGCGATGACACCGGCTGCGACGCCGACGGTGATGGAGTAGGTGAACGGCATGAGCACGATCGTCAGGAACGCGGGGATCGCGATGTCGGTGTCCGCCCAGTCGATCTTGCGTACGTGGGTCATCATCAGCGCACCGACCAGCACCAGTGCGGGTGCTGCCGCTCCGACCGGCACCACTCCAGCCAACGGGGTGAAGAAGATCAGGCTGGTGAGCAGTCCTCCGGTGACGACGCTTGCCAGTCCGGTCCTCGCTCCTTCGGTGACACCGGCCGCGGATTCCACCACGGCGGTGTTCGCGGATCCGTTGAATGCGCCGCCGACGATGGCACCGATGCCGTCGACGGTGAGGATGCGGCTCAGTCCTGGCATCTTGCCTTTCTTGTCGACCAGGCCTGCTTCCTCGCCGACACCGAGGATGGTGCCCATGGCGTCGAAGAATCCGGACAGTACGAGGGTGAACAGGACCACCGAGGCGGTGACGACTCCGGCTCGGGCGAACCCGCCGAAGATGTCCACGTCGAACAATAGGCCGAATTGCGGTGTGGCGACGATGGAGTCCGGCACCTTGGGCACGACGGGCCCCCACGCCTTCGGGTCGATGTCGATCACCGCGTTCAGAACGATCGCCAGATTGGTGGCGACGAAGATCCCGATGAGCATGGCGCCGGGCACGCGTCGGACGAACAGCATGAGCATCACGACGAGACCGACGCAGAACACGAAGACCGGCCAGCCGGCGAGTTTGCCGAACGTCCCGAGAGTCACGGCGGTGGCGGCAGATTCGTGGTGTCCGACGAAGCCGGCGTCGACCAGTCCGATCAAGGCGATGAACGCGCCGATACCCACTCCGATGGCCTGCTTGAGCACCAACGGTATGGCGTCCATGATGAGCTGTCGAACTCCGGTGAGCGCGAAGATCACGATGACGACGCCTTCGAGTACGACGAGTCCCATTGCCTGCGGCCACGTCATGTAGGGCGCGGCCTGGAACACCACGATGGGGGTCACACCGAGGCCGGCGGCCATGGCCAGCGGTGCGTTGCCGACGACGCCCATCAGTATGGTCGTGAGCCCAGCGGACAGCGCCACCATTGTGGACAGCTGTGCCGGATCGAGGGTGGCACCGGTGACGTCCTTGGCGTCACCGATGATGAGCGGAATCAGGACGATCAAGTACGCCATGGCGACGAATGTGGTGATGCCGCCACGGATTTCTCGGGACACGGTGGATCCGCGCAGTGAGATCGAGAAGAACTTGTCCAGCGGCGAGGTACTGCGTTCACGCGTGCCGGACGAATCGAGCTGAGTCATGTGCCCTCCTAGGGCGCGACGATGTGTTCGGGGCGGATGGGGACACGGGTCAGGGCAAGCCCGGTCGCGTCGCGGATGGCAGCGACGACGGCCGGCGTCGAGGACAGGGTGGGCGGCTCGCCCGCACCACGAAGGCCGTACGGCGCCAATGGGTCTGCATTCTCCAGGATGTCGAGTTTCATGGGCGGCATGTCGAGGATCGTCGGGATGAGGTAGTCGGTGAAGGACGGGTTCTTCACGAGTCCGTCCTTCACGACGATCTCCTCCATGACGGCCAGACCCAGGCCCTGCGCCGATCCGCCGTGGATCTGTCCTTCGAGCGAGAGCCGGTTGAGGATCTTGCCGACGTCCTGCACGGCGGCCATTTCGATGACCTTCACCAGACCCAGCTCCACGTCGACGTCGACGACCGCTCGGTGCACGCACAGTGCAAGCTGCGTGTGGCTCGCACCCTGACCGGTGACGGGGTCCATCCCGCTGGTCGGTCGGTGGTGAAATTCGCGTGTCTGCTCGATCACGCGGTCGCCCAACACATCCTCGATCGTCGCGAGTACTTCACCCGACGACACGATCTTTCCGCCGTCGAGGGTCAGTCCGCTGACGGCTCGTCCGAGGTGCAGGCTCGCAAGTACGAACACGGCGTCACGGACGGCCTCGCACGCGGCCTTGACGGCTCCGCCGGTCATGTAGGACTGACGCGACGCCGACGACGAACCTGCGTTCCCGACTGCAGTGTCGGCCGGATGAATGACCACCTTGGTCACGCCGAGCTCGGTGCGCGCGATCTGCGCCTCCAACGTGACCAACCCTTGACCGACCTCGGCCGCCGCGGTGTGCACCAGGGCGGTTGCCTCCCCGCCGATGACTTCGAGACGTACTCGGGCGGTGGAATAGTCGTCGTAGTTCTCGGAGAAGCAGATGTTCTTGATTCCGACGCCGTAGCCGATGCCGCGTACGACGCCTTCGCCGTGCGTGGTCTGGGAGGCACCGCCCGGCAGGTTACGGATGTCCGACGCGTCGAGCGGGGCCGGCAGTGCCATTGCCTCGGCGCGGGCGAGCATGTCCGCCAGTGGAGCGGGTGCTTCGATGACCTGTCCGGTCGCGAGAACGGATCCTTGGCTGACGGCGTTGATCTGCCGGACTTCGACGGGGCTGATTCCGCAGGCCTCGGCGAGTTTGTCCATCATCGACTCGTATGCGAAACATGCTTGTACTGCGCCGAATCCACGCATCGCCCCGCACGGTGGGTTGTTGGTGTACACGCCGTACGCGTCGATCTCGATGTTCGGGATCACGTACGGCCCGACGCCGAGGGACGCCGCATTGCCTACGACGTTGAGCGTTGCCGACGTGTACGCACCTCCGTCGAGGATGATCTCGACGTCGGCGTACAGCAGCTTGCCGTCGCGGCTGGCGCCGTATTCGTAGTGCATCTGCGCGGGGTGGCGGTGGACGTGGCCGAAGAAGGATTCGTAGCGGTTGTAGACGATCTTCACGGGCTTGCCGGTGTACATCGCGAGCATGGCGGCGTGGATCTGCATGGACAGGTCTTCGCGTCCGCCGAATGCGCCGCCCACGCCGGCCAGGGTCATGCGGATCTTCTCGTCGGGCAGGCCGAGGCACGGTCCGATCTGGGCCAGGTCGTTGTGCATCCATTGAGTGGCGACGTAGAGGTCGACACCGCCGTCCTCGCCTGGAATCGCGAGGCCGGATTCAGGTCCGAGAAACGCCTGGTCCTGGATGCCGACGGAGAAATCGCTGGAGACGACGATCTCCGCGCGCTCTTTCGCCGAGGCGACGTCGCCCACGCGTACGGGCTGATGCCTGGCTACTCCCCCACGCTCCTGCACCTTCGGGTACGTCGGGTCGAGCGCCGCGCGCCGTGCATCCGTCAAGGGCTCGAGTATCTCGTACTCGACGGCGATCTTCTCCATTGCGCGGCGAGCGGTCTCGGGGTGGTCGGCGGCGATCAAGGCGATCGGCTCGCCTTCGTGGCGGACCTCGTCGAATGCGAGGACGGGCTGGTCCCACGTGTGATCGAGGCCGAAGCACTTGCGGCCCGGCACGTCCTCGTGCGTCAGTACGGCTTCGACGCCCGGGGTGGCCAGCGCCTTCGAGATGTCGATCGACAGTATTCGCGCACGTGGATGCGGACTCCGAAGCGTTGCGCCCCACAGCATCCCGTCGATGAACAGGTCCGACGAATACGCGAACTCTCCCTTGACCTTCAACGTCCCGTCGGGACGCAACGGGCTGTCACCGACGCGTCCTTGTCCCGGGGCTGCGATGTCGTGGGGAGCCCTGGTAGGAGCAGACCTGGCAGGAGCTGTCTTGGCAGGAGCAGTGTCGGTCGGGGAGCTCACAGTACATCCTTCGCAAGTGTCATGAGCCGACGGTGCGCGTCGGCGCCTTCTCGGGCTACCGCGTCCTGCGGTGCGCTGACCAGAACGTCGTCCTCGACGATCGTGCGGCCCCCGACCAGCAGCCGGGCCAACGGTGGGGTCTGTCCGTAGGCGAATGCGACGATCGGATCGTCGACCGCGGCGTAGAAGCCGTCGGTGCGCCACAGCGCCAGATCGGCCACCTTGCCGACCTCGATGGACCCGATCTCGTCCTGACGACCGAGTACTGTTGCGCCGCCGAGCGTCCCGATCTCCAATGCCTGGCGTGCGGTGAGCGCGGTCGGACCGTACTTGGCGCGCTGCATGTACATCGCCTGACGGATCTCTCCGGCCAGCGGCACCATCTCCGCGGACGCGCTTCCGTCGACTCCGAGGCCCACCGGAGCGCCTGCGGCGAGCAGATCCGAGATCCGCGCGATGCCTGCTCCGAGGCGTGCGTTGGAGCTCGGGCAGTGGGCGGCTCCGGTGCCGGTGGCCGCCATCTTCGCGATGTCGGAGTCGTGCAGGTGCACCGCGTGTGCGAACCACACGTCGTCCCCGAGCCAGCCGACCTGCTCCATGTACTCGACGGGGGTGCAGCCCATCTGAGCGACACAGTGCTCTTCCTCGTCCAGCGTTTCGGCCAGATGCGTGTGCAGCCGAACGTTCTTGCTTCTCGCCAGAGATGCGGACTCGACGAGCAAGTCCTTGCTGATGGAGAACGGCGAACACGGAGCGACGGCGATCCGCAGCATCGAGCCGAACGAGCTGTCGTGGTAGCTGTCGATCGCGTCCGACGTCGCGGTCAGGATGTCGTCGAGGCTCTCGACCACCTCGTCCGGTGGCAGACCACCGTCGGACACCCCTCGGTCCATCGAACCGCGACACGGCTGGAATCGCACTCCGATTCGGCTCGCGGCGTCGATCTCGGCGGCGAACAGGTCACCCCGCCCCTTCGGGAAGATGTAGTGGTGGTCGGTGGTGGTCGTGCATCCTGATTTGGCGAGCCAGGCGAGGCCGGCCGCAGCGGCTCCGCCGACCACCTCCGCGTCCATCTTCGACCAGGGCTTGTACAGCGCGACGAGCCACTCGAACAGGGTGTTGTCCTTGGCCAGCCCTTGTGACGCCCACTGGTAGAGGTGGTGGTGGGTGTTCACCAGCCCTGGCGTCAGAAGAGCTCCGCCCGCGTCGATGATCTCGGCTCCGTCGGACGCAGGTGCGTCTCCCGATCCGATCGCGGCGATGACGCCGTTCTCGATCACGACGTATCCCCGCGGGATCTCGTGCCCGACGATGGGTGCGATGTATGCGTTCCGAATCACTGTGCGTGTCACTGGGCTTCGGCCTTCCTGGTTGCGGCGAGACGCACTGCGTCGAGGATCTTCTCGTATCCTGTGCAGCGGCAGAGGTTTCCGGCGAGTGACTCGCGAATCTCCGCGTCGGAAGGATTCGGTACCCGCTCGATCAGATCGTGAGCTTGCACGACGAGACCCGGAGTGCAGAATCCGCACTGCACCGCTCCGCATTCGACGAAGGCCTCCTGCATCGGGTCCAGCTTCTCTCCCTCCGCTAGTCCTTCGACGGTCCTGACCTCGCGCCCTTCGACCTGACCCGCCGCCACCAGGCAGGCGCAGGCGGGTACTCCATCGAGATACACCGTGCACGAACCACATTCACCCTGTTCGCATGCATTCTTCGATCCGGGCAAGCCCATACGTTCGCGGAGCAGGTACAGCAGGCTCTCTCCTTCCCACACGTCGTCCGCTTCGAGTTCCTTGCCGTTCACAGTGCAGTTGACTCGCATGAGATCACGCTGCCTTTCCGTTGTCGCCGAGCTCTTTCCAGGACCAGCCCAGAGTTCTCTTGGCCATGACTGCCAGTGCGTGCTTGCGGTACTGCGCTGTGCCGCGCACATCGTCGATGGGGCTTGCTGCTTCCGAGACCAACTCGCCGAAGCGGGCAGCGATCCGGTCGTCGAGCGGACCGGACCAGTCGAGCTCGCCCGCCAGAAATTCCTCGGCAGCATAAGCCCGCCGGGGCGTGGGCGCAGCGGAGCCGAGCCCGGTTCCCACGCGCTGTTGCTCGGGGAACAGTGCGATGGAGAACGAGCACACGGCGATCACCATGGCGTTGCGAGTACCGATCTTGGAGAAGTACTGCGGGCCCGCCGCAGGCCGTACGTGAAACGCGCGGATCAGTTCGTCCGGTGCGCACGAGTTCCGTTTGACTCCGACGTAGAACTCGGTCGCAGGAATCATCCGAGTTCCGCGGGCAGCCGATTCGACCTCGACGACGGCACCGGCGGCCAACAGGGGTGCGTGAAGGTCTCCCGCGGGTGATGCGCCACCTAGATTGCCGCCGACGGTGCCGCGGTTACGGATCTGCGGGGAGCCCACTGTCCGCGACGCCTGCGCGATACCCGGAAGCCGGTCGCCGAGTTCGACGATGATGCGCACGTACGGGACACCCGCCCCGACGCGCAGCGTCCCGTCGGGCAGCTGCTCCCAGTCGGCGAGTTCGGTCACCGGGTTCAGGTCCAACAATGCGCCCGGGCGATGCACGTCGAAGTTCATCTCGACCATGACGTCGGTTCCGCCTTGAATCGGCACCGCGTCGACGTCGTCCGCCTTGGCGGACAGCGCCTCGGTCCAGGTCTGAGGCCGTAAGAATTCCATGCACCAAGTACAGCCGCGGGCGTCCGAAGGATCGAGAGACAAGAACGACGAACTATGACGCCGATCACAGTGTAGGTTCTGGAGGTTCCTACAAGAGCAAGGAAGACACGCGGTGAGGCTGCACGATTTGATGGGTTTGTCGGACCTGAACCTGCAGCAGGTGGTTGCTCCCGAACATTTCGACCCCGTCATCAGATGGGTCGTCACGACGGACATGCTGGATCCGAGTCGCTACCTCAGCGGCGGTGAACTGGTGCTCACCGGACTCATGTGGCGTACGGGCCCGGGCGATTCGCACGAGTTCGTGAAGGCCGTCGCCAAGGCAGGCGTCGCCGCGCTGGCGGCGTCGGAAGGTGGATCCGTCCCGGACGACCTCGTCGACGCGTGTCGCGCCCACGGACTTCCACTGTTCCGTGTCCCCGCGGACGTTGCGTTCGCAACGGTCACCGAGCGGGTGGTCCGGCAGTTGTCGGCGGCACGGGCGTCCGACGTGAAGGCGGTGTTGGAGCGGCACCGGAGATTGGTGGAGGGTACGGGAACAGGTGGGATCGGTGCGCTGCTCGATCTGGTCGCAGCCGAGCTGGGCATCGAATGCTGGATCCTCGCAGCGACGGGTCGCGTGGTTGCCGGCTCCGAATCCGTGCCCGACGCGGCACTGCTCGCACACGAGTTCCTGACCGCGCGTCGGCTTCCGCATTATTCGCCCGCGCTCGACATGTCGATGCTTCCCGTCGACAGGAATTCCACAGCCCACGTCGTCGATTGGTTCGTGGCGGTCGGAAGCGATTGGCAGACGTGGCACCCCGAGCGCCGCGCACTGGCCGAGCAGGTCTGCTCGATCGTTGCCCTCGAACGAAACAGGTTCGACGACAGGCTGACCGGGGCCGGAATCCTCGCCCAGGAATTCATCCGTGCCCTCGGCGAGGGTGTCGATGCTTCGTTCGTGACGCAGCAGATGGGGCTTCTCGGCCTGCCCGTCGACTCGCACTATCAGGTGATCGCCGCCTCGGTGTCACCGTCTGCACACTCGAAGCAGGACGTGCTGCGCCCGAGCGAGGTTCGTCGTCTGGTACAGGAATTGTCGGTGCCCCACATGTCGGCGGTCGGCATCGTCGGTGGTGAGGTGCTGGCCGTAGTGGCAACCGACGTCGATGCGACCGCGTCGATCGGTAGAGGGGTGGGCATTCTGTCGCCGGGGCTTGCCGGTACCGGGCTGGCCGTCGGAGTGAGCGCCCTGGTCGGTGCGCGGGACCTTCGCAGCGCCGTGGAGGAAGCGCGCCATGCGCGCAGGTTGGCCGCCGGGCGAACCGACGGTCGGTACGTCGTCGGGCACTCCGAGCTCGCGACTCTGGTGTTGCTGCTGGCAGGTGTTCCCGACGACGTTCGGCTCATGTTCAGGTCGAGGCTGCTGGCGCCGCTGACCGAGTACGACGAGGTCCACGGCAGTGACCTCGTCAGGACGCTGGCCGCATTTCTCGACACCAACGGTTCGTGGACGAAGTGCGCCGAGCAGATGCACCTGCACGTGAATTCCGTGCGCTACCGAGTCCAGCGAATCGAGGAGTTGACCGGCAGGGATCTGTCGCTGCTCGAACATCGTGTCGAGTTCTATCTAGCCCTGCGCTTGAGGTGACCGAAGTGTCTGTCACTTCCCATCTGATACCGATCGGTGTCAGTATCTTTCCGTGAGCTCTTCCGAAACCGAGATCGCTCCCGGCAGGCCCTACCGCGGGTCGAGCGCGGAGGCGCGACGTGATGCCCGCCGAGAGAGGCTGCTGGACGCAGCCGTGGACATCTTCGGCACGAGCGGCTACCGGTCCGCGTCGATCGATCGGATATGCAGCGCCGCCGGACTGACCAAACGCTACTTCTACGAGTCCTTCGACAGCAGCGAGGCACTTCTGGAGGCCGTGTACCGGCGAGCAACCACGACGATGCTGACCAGCATCCACGTCAGCAGCGACGCGCACACCACCGGCGCCGAGCACGTTCTGCAATCGGCGTTGTCGAACTTCTTCCGCACCATCGCCGACGACCCTCGATCCGCGCGCATCGTGCTGCTCGAGGTTCTCGGCGTCTCCGCCGAAGTGGACGCGCTGTACCGGCAGACCACAGGACTGTTCGTCGACGCCGTCCTCGCCGTCGCGGATTCGGTCGGAACCGCTCGCGGCCTGGCCGGGCCCAACCGTCGAACACTCGCGGTCGGTCTCGTCGGTGCCGTGCTCATGATGACCCAGCAGTGGTTGCTCGCACCCGACTCCGAGCCGTTGGACGGGGTCATCGCGAGCGCCCACACCATCCTCGGCGCTGTCGCATTCGGTCGGCTCGACTGACGCATCTATCCCGCTACTGGGGCTGTTGGCGCTGGTACAGCTGCTTCTCGTAGGACGGGCCGTAGTACTGCTCCAGCTCGGCGAGAGTTTCGGGCGAATCCGGCATGACCGCTTCGGTGATCCGAGCGACCGTCGGGAGTGCCGACGGATTCCAGGTGTCCGGCTCCCAGAGCCGTGACCGCATGAACGCCTTGGCGCAGTGAAAGAACACCTGCTCGATGTCGACGAGCAGACACAGGATCGGACGATGCCCCTTGACCTTCATGTCGTCGAAGAACGGCGCATCCTTGAGCAACCGCGCTCCGCCGTTGACACGCAGAGTGTCTCCGCGGCCGGGGACGAAGAAGTTGATTCCCACGTGCGGGTTCAGCAGGACGTTGCGGTAGCCGTCCATCCGCTTGTTTCCCGGCCGTTCGGCTATGGCGAGTGTGGTCTCGTCGAGCACGTGAACCAGCGCCCCCGCCGGGTCCCCCTTCGGCGACACGTCGCATCTTCCGGTGTCGTCGGCCGTTCCGATGAGGCAGAACGGAGACATGGACAGCCACTCCCGGTGGATCGGCAACAGTGCATCGCGGTCCTTGTTGGCCGCCCGGTAACTCGGCGTGCCGAACAGTGCGGTCAACTCGTCGGTGTCGGTGATCTCGTCCCATGCCACGCGAGGAAGCCTAACAACGCCGGGGCACCGAGTCATCGGACTTTCGGGCGCATCTGGCACAGTGACGTGCATGACCGTTCGCACCACCGTCGTCACCGGAGGAAGCCGTGGCATCGGGGCCGCGGTGTGCAGACGGTTGGCCGCCGACGGCCACGACGTCGTCGTCACGTACGTGCGTGACCGCGCAGCCGCCGAGTCCGTTGCCGCAGACGTCGAAGCTGCGGGACGTCGTGCGTTGGTGTGCCGCGTGGACACGACCGACGAGGAATCCGTTGTCGCGATGTACGGAGAGGTCGCGGATTTCGGGACGCTCACCGGGCTGGTCACCAATGCCGGGGCCGCCTCTGCCGTGGGCGATCTCGTGGACAACGATCTCTCCGACATCAGGGCCGACATCGACCTCAACCTTGTCGGTGTTCTCGCCTGCATCAAGTACGCCATCGCGCCGATGACGCACTCGGGTGGCTCGATCGTCAACATCTCCTCTGCCGCAGCCACTCTCGGAAGCCCCGGGATGTACGTTCATTACGCGGCGTCGAAGGCGGGAGTCGACGCACTCACCGTGGGGTTGGCCAAAGAGTTGGCGGACAGAAACATTCGCGTCAATGCCGTTGCACCCGGGACCATCTGGACCGATTTTCATCGAGATCCGAACAGACCGGCGAAGGTCGCTCGGTCGGTGCCCATGAAGCGTGCGGGCACTCCGGACGAGATCGCGGGCGCCGTGTCCTGGTTGCTGTCGGACGACGCGTCCTACGCGACGGGTACGACCATCCGCATCGCGGGCGGTCAGTAGCCTCGAATCACGACCGCGACACCGGCGCCCGCCAGATCCCTACCGTCGCGTCGATGAGATCGGTGCCGCAGTCGGTCCAGTTGGGCGGGACGTCCGGATTCTCCGCGAACTCCATTTCCTTGTCGGCGCAGGTGTGCATCATCAGGTTGCGGGCCATGTCTCCGCGAATCTTTCGGACACTCACCGGTAACTCGGGCAGACAGCGCTCCAGTCCCGCGAGGGTGGGTTTCAGCGCCGTCAACTCGCCGGCACGGGCGTAGGCGACGGACCGCAGCACCGGGTCGGATATCAGTTGGACGCTGAATCTCCCGTACCAACTGGGCGATCCGAGAGAGTCGAGATGCGAGACGTAGGGCCTGATGAGGCACGCAACCCAATCCTGCAGATCATCCGAACCCTCCACCCGCGCGACCATCTGCGATCGAATCTCTTCGATCGATCGCGAATGTTTCTCCAGAATTGCTCGCACCAGATCCGTCTTCGTCCCGAAGTGGTATGCGACAGCGGCGTTGTTGCCCTGGCCTGCCGCCTCGCTCACGTGCCGGTTCGAAACCGGATGGATGCCTTCCTCCGCATACAACCTCTCGGCCGTGGCCAACAGCGCCTCACGCGTATCGAGGTTGCGGTCTGCACGCGTCATGTGGACCAGCCTTCCACAGTCATCACCGTCTGATTCGTCATCAATCGGACATACCGACCACAGTGAACAACGCCACTTTGACCTGCGTCAAGCAGTTGCTTTAAATTGATTCAGTCAATTGCTTTAAAACTAACGCCGGGAGGCTCGAGCCCATGTCGACCACTGCCCCACCACCCGACAACGCCACGGTGGCACCAGCAGGCGTCGTCGTTGCCGTGCTTGCGTTCACCGGAATCGTCGTCTCACTGATGCAGACGCTCATCATTCCGTTGATTCCCCAACTTCCGACCCTGCTCGACGCATCGGCATCGAACACCGCCTGGGCCATCACCGCCACTCTTCTCGCAGGCGCCGTCGCTGTTCCGGTGATGGGTCGTCTCGGCGACATGTTCGGCAAGCGATTGCTGTTGATGGTCAGCCTCGTCCTGATGATCTCGGGCTCGATCGTCGGCGCGCTCAGCGAATCACTGGTTCCGCTCGTCGTCGGCCGTGCGCTGCAAGGGCTGGCGGCCGGTGTCATTCCCCTCGGCATCAGCATCATGCGCGACGTTCTTCCACGAGAGAAGCTTGCCGGCGCGACAGCCACGATGGGCGCTTCCCTCGGTGTCGGCGGTGCGCTGGGGCTTCCCGCGGCGGCGCTCATCGCGGAGTACGCCGATTGGCATTTCCTGTTCTGGGTGTCCGCCGCACTCGGCGTGATCGTCGCGATCCTGGTGCTGACGCTCGTGCCCGAGTCCGAGGTGCGGACCGGCGGAACGTTCGACGCGGTCGGAGCGGCCACTTTGTCCGTCGCTCTCGTGACTCTGCTGCTGGCGATCTCCAAGGGCGCGACATGGGGGTGGAGCAGTTCCACCACGCTGGGTCTGCTGGCCGTCGCCGTCGTCTCCCTCGGTTTCTGGGGAGGGTGGGAACTGCGCACGAAGCAGCCACTGGTGGACCTCCGCGTGTCGGCTCGCAGGCAGGTGCTGTTGACCAACCTCGCATCCGTCGTGTTCGGCTTCGCGATGTTCGCCATGACGCTGGTCTTCCCGCAGGTTCTTCAGTTGCCCGTCGAAACCGGCTTCGGACTGGGCCGCTCGATGCTGGTGACCGGTCTCGTCATGGCCCCCTCCGGCATCGTCATGATGCTGGTCGCGCCGATCTCGTCCAAGATCACCACGACGAGGGGCCCGAAGACGACGCTGATGCTCGGCGCGATCGTCGTGGCCGTCGGCTATCTGTTCGGTGTCGTCACGATGAGCGCTGTGTGGCAGCTCGTTGCCATCTCCTGCATCATCGGCGCAGGCATCGGTCTGTCGTACGGCGCGATGCCCGCCCTCATCATGGGCGCGGTCCCGCCCTCGGAGACCGCCGCGGCCAACAGCCTGAACACGCTGATGCGTTCGCTCGGGACATCGACCGCGAGCGCCGTGGCAGGCGTCATCCTGGCACAGATGACGATCACGCTCGGATCGGCGGAACTGCCGTCGCAGCAAGGGTTCCGGGTGACGATGGCCGTCGCCGCAGGCGCTTCGCTGATCGCACTCGCGCTCGCCGCGTTCCTACCGAGATTCGCCCCGGCAGCCCCCAGCCGTCAGGAGTACGCCCCTGTGAAGGCCGCGATGCGCCCGTAGGCGGACTTCGGCGTGAAATCGCGCCGAAGCAGCCCGAAGTTCTGTTCCGGATCGGCCAGGTTCGTGCCTGCATCTCGCAGGCTGTACACGTAGGACGGCCCGATCCACGCATTACCGAGGACCGCATCCATCACGATGACGATCGAGTCCGCTTGGACCTGTTCGCTCACCGCGTTGGATGCGGTTCCCGTCGGCGCACCGAACTCCGTCAACCAGATCTGCTTGCCCGCATCGCCTCCGGCAACCATGGTGTCGCGCATCGGCCACAGCGCGAACGCTGTACTCCATTCCTGGGTACTCGGGTCGTTCGGCAGCCACGGGTAGGTGTACGGGTGAACGTTGAACGCGTCGAAGTACTTGTTCGCGCCGAGCTGGTACATGGCGGAGAGAAACGACTTGGGGTTCATGTTCGTGCCGTTGTCCGTTGCGGGAGCCAGCCCACCGCTGAGGACCGTCGACGCCGGCTGCACCTGCTTGATCGCCTGATAGGCCGCGCGCAGCATTATCGAGTACGCAGCCACGTCGGGCTTCGGTTTCCAGAATCCGACGATGTTCGGCTCGTTCCAGATCTCCCACAGATTCATGTGGTCGCGGTACCGGGTGACGACGGTACGCGCGAATGCGGCGTAGACGTCGGGGTCCGCGGGCCGTGAATGCGAGTCACCCATCGCCTCGGGTACGCGCGCCCACTGCGGTGTGTAGGCGATGACACCGAGCGGACACATACCGTGCGCCACCACAGCGGCCAGCACACGGTCGGTGTTCGTCCAATCGAATTGCCCGCGATTGCGTTCGATGGTCGACCAATCGATGTCCACCCGAACCGAGAACAACCCGGCGTCGCGCGCCAGATCCAACTCCGCGTTCAGATCCGCGTTCGACGCCGCAGCCAGTGTGGCACCGGGCGAGGCACCGATGCGAGGGGAGCTGGTCATTCCGGAACACCGTCCGTCCGGTGACGAGGGCGCTGTGCGCCCGGGCGTCGTAGGTGACGCGTGCGCGGGTGTGATCACCGCAGCGATGGAGACAAGCAGAAGTGCAAGCGTGACCACGCTCTTCGGCACGCTCAGCGTTACGCGCCGAAACATCGGCAGAATATAACAGCAGTTCTGCCGAATACCATCATCTGTTCGAATTACTGCCACCGACACGACCTCGAGTGAATGAATACGCCGACTTCGTTCGACTGCATTACCATCGGGAAAATGACAGACGTTGTTTCCGGGTTCGACGACCGCTTACACGAAATTCTCGCGCAACAGGCGGAAAAAGCCGGGGAATCGGTCGAAGCGTATGTGCGCCGCGCGGTTGTCACGCGGCTGGTTCAGGAACTCACCGCCGACGACGATTCCGAACTCGGCCAACTGCTGCGCCATCTGCAGGCCGCACGGATCGAGGTACCGACCTCGGACGAGGAGCAGCCCGAGTCCGATCGCCCGTTGCACAACCGCGACCGCGTCAAGGCCGTCGAGAAGACGGGCCTGATGGACACACCGAAGGAAGACAGTTACGACCGGCTGGTATCCATGGTCGCCGACGCCTTGATGGTCCCGTCCGCGGCCATTTCCCTGATCGACGACAAGCGCCAGTTCTACAAGAGCGCAGTCGGTTTGCCGGCCGAGCTCGCGGAAGCGCGCCAGCTGCCGATCGACCAGAGCATCTGCCAGTACACCGTCGACGGCGGTGAACCACTCGTCGTCGAGGACGCCCGTCTGCACGAACTACTGAAGAATCACCCGGCAGTCCTCGGCAATCTCGCGGTGTCCTACATGGGCATCCCTCTCGACGACGGCCAGGGCCACACGGTGGGGACTCTGTGCGTCTGGGACGAACAGCCCAGGCAATGGACTATCGGCCATCAACAAACCCTTCAGGATCTCGCGTGGATTGTTCGCGAGCGAATATTCGGATGAGAACGCCTATCCAGAACTTTCACCCCGGTATTTCGATCGATAACGGGAAATCGGTCGCTTTTCCGTAACACGATCGATAAAGCAAAAGGGGGTTCGGGCCAAATGTCTGAGATAGCCTTTGACGGTGCTTGGAACACGAACTGGGTCCCGTACGGAGTAATGGCCCGTGTCTAAAACTCTCGAATCACCCTTGGCGACTGCCGACGCACTGCGCGAGGTCCAGTCACGTCCGCGAAGCCTGACGGACCGACTGCGCGTCGATCCACTGCACACGGTGGTGACGATCTCGGTCGACGTGATCGCCGCAACCATCGCCGTGATCGAGGGGGTGCTCTGGCGAACCGGAAGCCTCACCGAGTTGGGATGGCTGCCCTGGCTGTTCATCCCTCTGGTGATTGCTTTCCTCGGCGCCGGAGGAATGTACCGACGGAGCCTCCGGAAGAACTTCCTCGACGAGATCGGCCCGGTCGAGACAGCCATCGCGTTCGCGACTCTTGCACTGCTGTCGATCATGATCGTCGTCGACACCGAGTACCGCCCCGGCGGACTGATGGTCCGCATCTGGATCTGTGCAGCGGTGTCCATCGCAATAGGACGCTTGATCCGCGTGATCATCCAACGTCGCATCAGGGCGAAGTACAACTCGGCGGCACCGACGCTCGTCGTCGGCGGTGGACCGATCGGTCATCAGCTCGTCGCGCGGATGCGTCAGTTCCCCGAGTACGGGCTGAACCCCATCGGTCTCGTGGACGTGACACCGGTGGCACCGGTGGACCCCACCGCGCCGGACTTCATCGACGTTCCCTACCTCGGCACACCGAGCCAGTTCGAGATGATCGCCAAGACGACCGGCGCCGAGGAAGTCATCGTGGCGTTCTCCTCCGTTCAACACGAGGAGCTCGTGGCTGCCGTCAGGTCCGCCCACAAGTTGGGTATCCGAGTCTGGGTGGTGCCGCGTCTGTTCGACACCGTCGGACTCAAGACGCGTGTCGAGCACATCGGCGGACTCCCCCTCATGGTTCTTCCTCACGTCGATCCCAAGGGATGGCAGTTCCTCCTCAAGGGACTCACCGACCGGGTGCTGACCAGCATCGGCCTGCTACTGATCTCACCGATCTTCCTGCTGCTCATGCTGCTGGTGAGGTTGAGTTCGCCCGGCCCCATCTTCTTCGCTCAGGAACGCATCGGACGTGACGGAATTCCGTTCGACTGCCTGAAGTTTCGGTCCATGCGTCCGCCACGGGCGTCCGATGCAGAGTTCGTGCGAGTCGAGGGCGCTGCGCCGGGCGGCGTGGAAGGCGTGGATCGCCGTACCAAGATCGGCAAGATCATGCGGCAGACCTCGCTCGACGAACTGCCACAGCTGCTCAATGTGATCCGCGGCGACATGAGCCTCGTCGGCCCGCGCCCCGAGCGGCCCGAGTACGTGGACCTGTTCGCCATGCAGATCCGTCGCTACGGAGAGCGCCATCGAGTGAAGGCCGGTGTCACGGGCTGGGCACAGGTACACGGCCTCCGGGGACAGACGTCCATCGCGGACCGTGCGGAGTGGGACAACTACTACATCGAGAACTGGTCCATCTGGCTCGACATCAAAATCCTGTTCCTGACCGTTCTGGCCGTGCTGAAGCGGGCCGAGGACTGAGTGTGAACATCGCTCCAGGCCAACCACACTCACGAGCCCCGGGTCGTCCGTGATCGCGTACGTCGCGATCGCCTTCGCCGCCGTTGCGGTGGTGGGGGTGGGTCTGTTCGTTGCCCGGGCGATCCTGCACCGCCCCCAGCGAGGCCTGCTGCTTCTCGCGGCATTCGTGCCGCTCAACGGCCTGCTGGCCATCCTTCCCCTCCCCGGCGTCGTGTCCGGATGGAAGGAAGGCCTTGTGCTGTTCACCCTCGGCTGTGCGTGGTTGCGGCGGGTCAGGCCGCGACCACGGACACCGACACCACGCCCACATCCGCCACTGACCATGCCCTGGTGGCCCGCGGCCGCCTTGTTCGTCGTCTTCGGAGTCGTCTCGGCGCTCGTGTCGTTCGGGCTCATCGGATTCGTGGCCATCAAGGTGACGTTCTTCTACATGCTGCTGGTGGGGATCCTCTGGCTTTCCCCGTTCGACGCCCGTGACCGCGACAATCTGGTCAGCGTGCTCATGGGGATGGGCGTGTTCACCTCGTTGGTCGGCATCGCACAACTGGTGCTCGGCCCGGCTTTTCTGGTGTCGCTCGGATACGAGTACGGCACACAGGTCAGAACCTCCGGCGGTCTGCTTCGAACGTTCAGCACGTTCAACCTCCCGTTCCCGTTCGGCCTGTACGTGATGCTGGCGCTGCTCGTCGGCGGCGCCGTCGCACTGGCCGATCCGGCACGCCGTCGCAACGCCGCGTTCCTGTGGATGACACCGATCATGGTCGTCGCAATGGCAAGTTCGATCGTCCGAGGCGCAATCCTCGGCTTGCTGGTCGGTCTGATCTACCTCATTGCAATCCGTTTTCGCTTCCTGGCCGTGCCGCTGGTCGTATCCGGTGTAGCTGTCGCAGTGATCGTTCCGTTCGTGCCCAAGATCTCGTCCGTCTTCTTCTCGTCGAGCAGTCTGAACGAACGCGGCGACGGATGGAACGACATCATCGCGAGCATCCTGATCCACCCGTTCGGTCAAGGTCTCGGTGCGAGCGGTGCAGCAGCCGACCGTATTTCGACCGCCTCGGGTGTGACGTTCAGCGGCCTGTCCACCAACTACCAGCCGGACAACTACTACGTGAAATCTGCGCTGGAACTCGGCCCTGTCGGATTGTGGGCGGTCGTTGCGCTTCTCGTCACGGCTCTGTTGTGGTGCACGCGCCTGTCCAGATCTCTGCCCGAGGGCGACGACGCTCTTGCACTCGGTGTCGGTTCGTCGATCGTCGCGGCGATGTTCGCGAGCCTCGTCTCGACCTATTTCGAAATTTTTCCGATCGACGTTTATTTCTGGCTTCTGTTAGGAGTGGTGGGATGCGCAGCAGCGCAACACGAATCAGCAGCAACCCCCGGATCGTCTACGGGGCGCTCGCCCTTCGGCCGGGCGGCAGCGGGGTCCAGACCTACATCCGCGAGTTACTGAACGAGATTCCGGCGCTGCTCCCCACAGCAGATCTCGCGGCAGTCGTCCAACGCGATGCCGTGGCCGAACTCCCGGGTGACGTGCACCCACTCCCCCGCCGTGTGGCCGACGGCGCGGTGCGTGCCGTTCTGGGGGCACTGCCCGTCGGTGACTGCGATATCGTCCACGGCCTCGATGTCGACCTTCCTCTCGTGACCAAGGCAGCCACCGTGGCGACCGTCCACGACCTGTCCGTGATCGACATGCCGTCGGCGTCCAGCAAGTTCCGGGCGTTCGGTGAACAGAAACTCGTCCGGCGTGCGCTCCGGAAAGCCGATCTGTTGATCGCGGTGTCGCAGTTCACCGCAGATCGCATCAAGGCGGTCAGCGGCCGAGAAGCCGCCGTCGCGGAACTGGCGCCCGCAGCATGGGCGACGCCGCCGGCGGAATCCGCCCTCGACGCCGTCCGCGAGAAGTACTCCCTTCCCGAGAGATTCGTACTCCAGGTCGGCACCGTCGAACCGCGCAAGAACGTGCAGCTTGTCGCCGACGCGGCCGAACGACTCGGCATCCCGTCGGTGCTGGCAGGCGCTGGATCGAAGGGGCCGAATGCTCCGACGTCGTCGATCGGTCTCGGATACATCGACGTCGAGGACCTGCCCGCTCTGTACGCCACCGCCACGGTCACCGCCTACGCCTCACGCTACGAGGGGTACGGACTTCCACCCGTCGAGGCGATGGCCTGCGGCGGGGCGGTCGTCGCCAGTGCCGTCGGCGCCCTGCCCGACGTCGTCGGCGACGGTGCTGTGCTTCTCGGCTCGGAGCGGGTGGACAACTGGGCGGACGCCATGCGTCCCATCGTGTTCGACGCCGATGCTCGCGCCGCCCTCGTGTCGAACGCCGCGGCAGTCTCCGCGGGCCTGACCTGGCGACGCACGGCCCAGCGCACGGTCGAGGCCTACCGAAAAGCGGGGATCGTCTCGTGACCGAGGACCCCTCGCTGGAGGGTACCGAACAACCGCCCGATTACCGTGCGATAGCTGCGGACCCTAAAGCGGCTGCCCGAGCCACCGCTGCGGTCCTGATGAGCCGCGTCGTCATTGCGGGACTGGGCTGGGTCGGCAGTGTGATCGTGGCCCGTTCGCTCAGCCCCGAGGGTTGGGGCCAGTTCAGTTTCGTGTTCGCCCTGCTGGGGCTGATGTCCGTCGTCACCGATCTCGGGGTCGGCCGAGTGGTGTTGGCACGCTTGATGGACGGCAGCCCGGAAGAGATTTCGAGGACCGCATCGTCGTTCCTGGCCTTGCGCACTGTTCTCGGCCTGGTCGGGTACGTGCTCGCAGTGGGATACGTACTCGTGCTCCGGTACCCCACCGAGGTCGTTCTGGCGACAGCGGTGGGCGGTCTGGTCGTCGTCTTCGCCACGCCGAGTCATGCACTGTCGGTTCTGTTCCAGAGTCGCCACCGACTGCTGATGGTCGCCATCGCCGAGAGTCTGGGCCAAGCTCTTCAGCTGGCATTGACCATCCTCGCCGCGGTCTTCGCGCCGACGCTGCTCGTGTTCGTGCTGCCTGCCGTGATCAACGAGATCTTCAAACTGGTGTCGAAGTCGATCGGTATCAGGCGACGATCGCTCGGGTTGAGGCCGTCCCGGCACATCGATGTGCACCGGTGGGGCCCGTACCTGCGCGAAGCGATACCGCTGGCAATCGGTTTCGCACTGACCATCGCGATGCTGAAGATCGACGTTCTGATGCTCAGCCTGCTCGACACGTTCGACGCGGTCGGACTGTATTCGATCGGCTACAAGTTCTCGGACATGATGGACACCATCATTCTGGCCGCGGTCGCCCCCATCAGCACCCTTCTCATCGCCGCGTGGCCCGACGACCTCGCGACGTTCCGCAAGCGAACACGTTCGGCAGCAACTCTGTTCGCGCTGTTCGGAGCTGCGGCGGTTGTCGCGTTCTGGCCGTCGGCCGACCACCTGATCGAGCTTCTCTACGGCGAGCGCTTCGTGGCGGGCGCGGACGCTGCTCGACTTCTCGTCCTCGGCGCTGCCCTGATGTCGCTGATCCTTCTCGGAATCTTCCTCCTCGCGTCGGCAGGCATGCAGCGCCACTACCCGGTCGTGGCGCTGTTCGGTCTCGCACTCAACGTGGGGCTCAATCTCGTTCTCATACCGCGCATGTCCTACGACGGAGCCGCCATCTCCACCGTCGCGACGCTGGGAACGACCGTCGTGCTGCTGTGGATCGTCATTGCCCGAACGGTTCCGGTGTCGACGTTGCTCCCGCTGGGGCCCATCGCACTGATCGTGGTCCTTGCGGCTGCGTTGTCCTTCGCCGGTTCGCTTGCCGTCTCGGCATTTCCATCCCTGTGGCTCGTGGTGTCCATCGCGTTCGCGCTCCTGCTGGTCGTCATCGTGTTCGGTGCCGCGAAACTCGGACTCGTCGAATCACCCTTGGGCAAGGACACTCCCCCCGGCGCGGCCACACCGCGGGCCGGCGGCCGACACCGAGCGGAGAAACGATGACCGACACGTCCACCGTTGTGTTCGTCGCCCACACCGGACAGGTGTCCGGAGCGGAGAAGATGCTGCTCGCGCTCGTCGATCGCGCGTCGGAAACGGGACACACCGTCGTGGTGGCCAGTCCCGGAGGCGCGTTGGCGACAGCACTTCCCGACGGCGTTCGGCACGTGACCATCCCGGAACTGGGGCTCGGTGGGCAGCGGGGCGTCGCACGGGTGATGGCGGCCGGCCAGATGCTGGCCCGCTGGTGGTCGGCGGGACGAACCCTGCGCCCCCTGGTGCGAGGAGCGGGGACGGCGACCGTCGTGAATTCCCTTTTCGCACTGCCGGCTACCCGCATCGCACGCCCACCTCGCGGTGCGTCGTGGCTCGTCCACGACGTGATGGCGAGCGGGCGGCAACGCGCGGTGACGAGGCTCGGGCGCGGTGTCGTACGCAGAGCAGTGGCGTGCACCGAAGCGGCCGCCGCTCCCGTCCGCGCTGCCGGTCTCGACGTCGAACTCGTACCGTACGGCGTGCCCTGGCCCGTCGAGGATTTCGGCCGCGAGAGTGTCGGCACACCTCCTGTCGTCGGCATGCTTGCGCTGCTGACTCCGTGGAAGGGACACCGGGTACTCCTCGACGCGCTGGCGCTGACCCCTGGGGTGGAGGTCGAACTCGCCGGAGGCAGTTTTCCCAGCGACGAGACCTACGTCGCCGAACTGCGCGAGCGCGCAAGCGAACCGGATCTGTCCGGCCGGGTCAGGTTTCTCGGCCATGTGAAGCTCGACGATGCGCTTCGGCGATGGGATGTGGTGGTGTCGACGAGCGTTCTCCCCGAGGCCGGTCCGCTGGCCGTGCTGGAAGCGATGTCGCATGGACTGCCCGTGATCGCAACCGATCACGGTGGGCCGACCGAGTTCCTGCGCGACGGTGCAGGTGTTCTGGTTCCCCCCGGTGACCCGACGGCGTTGTCGCGGGCGGTTCAGGACGTGTTGTCGGACGGGACGCGCCGGGCCACGCTCGGGGCTCGCGCCCGCGCGAAAGTCGGCGCCGAACACAACATCTCCATCACGATGCCCGCGTTGCTCGAGGCTCTGATCGCATGACGCGGGTCTCGGGCTTCGTTCGGCCACGGACTCTCGAACCAGAATCCGTCCGGTTCTCGCCGGTCGAAACCGCGACTTCGACTGCTTCTTGCCGCCCGAAAGAACTGCAATCCCGTTTCGCGGCAGTGATTTTCGCAAAGCTTCCGTTCACGCGCCACTTCGGGCGTACCGAAGCACCGAGAGGCGGTTTGGGTATCATCGCACCTGTCCGGTCTTCACATTCGAGTGAAGGAATCTCTGCCCATGTAGGCGATCAAAGGAGCTTCGGTTGGCATCCGTGAACGATCCAGTGCACCGTAGCGACGTGCCGCCGCCGATCGACCTCGCCGGGCACATGAGAGAACTCGGTCGTGCTTTCCTTCCCGCGCTCGTCATCGGCTTGCTGGTGGGCGCTGCGGTGTTCTTCGCCCGAACCGAGTTGAGCGAGAAGCAGTACTCGGCATCGATCGTCACCGAAATCAAACCTGCGCAAGCTCTGGTGCCCGGTGATGCGTTCATCGAGCAGATGCGAGCACCCTTCATCGGTCTCGCGTCGGACAACGACGTGCTCGAACAAGTGGTTTCGGAGGTGGACACGGACTGGACCGCGGGCACGCTCGCGTCCAACCTGGCACTCGAGCCCGGCACCTCGCCTGCTCTGCTGGTCTTCACCGTCACGGCGCCGTCACCGGAACTAGCCCTCCAGTTGACCCAGTCGACGGTCTCGACGGTTGCGCAGGCCGCCAACGCGAACAGTGCACGCGACACCCAGAGCCAGCTCGAACAGCTCCAAGCAGCGGTGGCTGCGGAAGAAGCGCGGAACAACGCGCTTCCGGACGGGGACGCCAAGACTGCATCGAACGCCACTCTGAGTGATCTTCGAGGCCAGCTGGCACAGGTACAGAGCGGCGGTGGTGATCAGCTCGTCGTTCTGTCGACTCCCGAACAAGGCGATACCCCGGTCTCCCCCAAGCCGTTCTCGGAGGCGTCGGTTGCCGCGCTCGCGGCATTGGTCATCGCTGCAGAGCTGATCGTGCTGCTGCGCAGCAGAATCGGATCGCGGCCGACGCGGGCGTGGGCAAGCCGGGTCGCCAAGAAGTACCGTGCCAGTTTCGATCCTCAGGGCGGAGATGCGCTGCCTCCGTCGGTGGTCGGCAGAATTGCAGCACGCGAGCGCGGGGGGCCCCGCACGTCGGGTTCGGCGCGGCATTCCGCTCCCGGACGCGACGGCTACGAGGCCGTCATCCTCATCGGCCAGGACGCCGAGTCCAACGCAGGCAGCACCACCCCGATCGCCGGATACGCGGTCGCCGAGGCGGTACCGCCCCAGGACGGGCGTGCGTTCATCGAGGGAGGTCTGGCGAGCGAGTGGTGGACGGTCGTCGATGTCGCGGACGTCGAGAGTGCCGTGGTGATTCTCTCGAAGGGCGGCAAGGACAGGAAGGCCGCTGAGCACGCACTTCGCCGCCTGCACGAGTTCGCCGTACCCACGTATCTCGTGCTGCAACAAGCCAGTAGCAAACGACGCAAGAAGTCTGCCGAGCCACAGAATGCGGAGGCCCCGAGCGATGACAACTGACCGGGTTGCAATCGTCCACGAGCGACTGACCGAGATCGCAGGTTCGGAACACGTCATCGAACAGCTCGCGCTGCAGTGGCCCGAGTCCCAGGTGTATGCCGCGGTCGCACGGGCACAGGGCATTCCTAAGAACCTGCCTCGCCCACCGAAGACGACGTTCCTCGACAGGGGATACAAGGCACTCGGCGAGCGCTCCTACGCCCCGCTGCTCCCGCTGATGCCCACGGCGTTTCGGCACTTGAAACTCGGCGACATCGACGCTGCCATCGTCAGCCACCACGCGTTCGCGACGCAGGCTGTGTTCGCCACCGACGCACCCGTCGTTGCGTACGTGCACAGTCCGGCGCGATGGGCGTGGGATCCAGCGCTGCGCGCGGGCGAGGGCGGCGGCAAGGCAGGTGCCGCGATTCTCACCGCGTTGTCCGCTGTCGCGCGCAAGTGCGAGATCGCTGCCGCCCCGAAGCTCCGCACCGTGGTGGCCAACTCGTCCGCGGTCGCCGATCGGATCTCCAACTGGTGGGGACGCGACGACGCCGTGGTCGTTCATCCCCCCGTCGACACCGAGGGATTCACACCCGACGCGTCGGTCGAGCGCGAGGATTTCTTTCTGCTGGCGGGCCGTCTCGTGCCCTACAAACGGCCGGACATCGCGGTGAAGGCCGCCGCGGCGGCCAACATCAAACTCGTGGTTGCGGGCGACGGTCGCGCGATGAACGCATGCCGAGAGCTCGCCGGGCCCAACACCACGTTCCTCGGTCGTGTGTCGCACGAAGACCTGCTCGGGCTTCATCGCCGCGCTCGCGGCCTGCTGATGCCCGGTGTGGAAGATTTCGGGATCGTTCCGGTGGAGACGATGGCGACGGGCACTCCGGTGATCGCTCTCGGTGAGGGCGGCGCGCTCGACACGGTCGTCCCCGGAGTGTCCGGTCGACTCGTCGCATCCGGTTCCGACGAGGAGGTGGTCGACGGGTTCGCCGCGGCGATGTCGTCGTTCGATCCGTCGGCGTTCGACCGGCACGAGATCCGGGCCTGGGCGGAAGGGTTCTCCCGGGCCAACTTCCGCGCCAAGATGCAGGGGGTCCTCGATGACATCGTCTGACCGCACGACAACGTATCGATCCACCGCGATGGATCGAGTGTTCGCCGAAGCCCGCACCATTGCCGTCATCGGCCCGTGCGTGACGTTGGACGAGGACGCCATCCGCAAGGCCCTGACCGTGGCAGAACAGAGCACGGCGACTCCTCGGCTCGCAGTGGAACCGGACACTCACGCCGTCCAGTGGCGCTACCGTCGAAACCTGGGCGAGCGGACCCCGATCGCGCACCTACCCGCCGAGGACAGTCACGACCTGGGCCACCTGATGGGCGTGATCCGGCGTCGCCCGGGCGTTCGGGAGCCACTGGAGGTGGTCATCGCCGGCGACTACATCGCGGTGGACTACTCGCACGGCGTCGGTGACGGTCAGATGGGTGTGCTGTTGCTCGCCACTCTGGGCGGAAACATCGATTTTGGCCGCGCCCCGGCTCTCGCCAAAGGCTTGCCGAGCAACACCACGTGGACGGCGATTCGCCACCATTACTTGTCACGTCCTGCAGCACTCCGAGATTTCTGGCGTCTGCGCAAACAGAACAAGAAGCCGCCTCGCCTGGTAGCGGGTGCCACCAAACGCATCGAGGACTGGGAGTCCGGCAAGACGTCGCGAGCGGACTTCATGGCCCCGGATCGTGTTGCCCAACTGAAGAAGTGGGCGTCCACCCAACCGGGCAAGGCGACGACCGCGTCGGTCACCATCGCGTTGTGGATTGCCGCACTGGAGGCAGAGGGCGTGACCGTCGACGAGTCGGTGATGATCCTCTTCAACAGCCGTCGCTACCTGCCGCCGAAACTTCAGGACGGCCACGGCAACTTCGCCGTCGGTATTCCCGTTCGGATTCCTCCGTCGCCGAGCGCCACGGACATCGCGGCCCTGATGCGGCAGGTGATCGATTCAGGTTGGCCCATAGCGATTCTGGGGATGTCTCAGATCAAAGCCGCTCTGAAGCGCTCGGCTCCGGCCGCGCACGCGTCGACCGAACCCTCGATCGAGGTGAACGACCGCATCCGCCTCGCAGTCAGCGATCTCGGCAAACTGACCATGTTCGACGACGGACTGTGGATTCGCGACGAGCGGCCGCCGCGCCTGGCCGCGTTCCTCGAACCGGACGGGCCCGACGGTGCCACTCTGCTGGTGTCGGAGATCGACAACGGGCGTACGTTCACTGCGTCGTTCTGCGACAAGATGATCGACCCCGCGGTGATCGAATCCGCTCTGCGTCGGATGTGCGACGACCCCGTCGGGACTCTGCAGGCCGAACCGAAGTGATGACCGATGATCCGTGGAGCGCTCCGAGCACGAGCAATCGCCGCTGCACTCGTCGGCGTCCTTGCACTGGCGGGGTGTTCGAGCTCGTCCGGTGACGCACCGAACGACGACGCCACGGCGACGGACGGGTCACCGGGTCGGTTGCTGGCCGAGCCGGTCGAGTTCCTGGGGTATCCCGCACTGGCGGACCTGACCGGCACGTCGGTGTCGGTGCGTTACGCCTCCACGTCCGGTATAGACGGCTCCCCCACCGAGGTCACGGGAGTAGTGTTCGCGCCCAAGGGAACTCCGCCCGAGGGCGGGTGGCCGATAGCGTCCATCGGACATGCAACGACCGGGGTGAACAGTCGATGCGCCCCGTCGACCCGTATCGGCCTGCTGGGCAGCCTCACGACGATCATTCCGTTCCTGTCCAACGGGTATGCCGTCACGATGACCGACTACCAGGGCCTCGGCACCTCGGAAGTGCACCCGTACCTGGAGCCGACGACGGCCGGATACAACATCATCGATGCAGTGCGTGCGGCGCGGGAGGTGCTGCCGGAGAGCTCCACAGACTGGGTGGGGTACGGGGTGTCCCAGGGAGGGCAGGCCGTGTGGTCGGCCAACGAACTGTCCGACGACTACGGCGAGGGCCTCCGATTGCTCGGCACGGTGAGCATGTCCCCCGCCACCGACCTGACCGGGCTGGTGGACGAGATGCAGAACGGCACCTTGACCACCGCCCAGATCGCGGCGCTACCGTCCATCCTGAGCGGTATCGCGGCCAAACATCCCGAACTCGAGACGAGCGACTACCTGCACGGGGTGCTCGAGCGCAGAAGCGACACGTTCCTCACCTGCGTCGGCGAGAATTCCGCACTGCAGTCCACCCTGGCCGACTCCGTAGTTCCCGCCGACTACGCTCCCGTGTCCCCGCAGGCAGCGGACCGGTTACGGACGTGGCTCGCCGAGTACAGCATTCCGAAAGGGCCCGCGCCCCAGCCGATGTTCGTCGGTTACGGTGACCAGGATCAGCTCGTGGCACCGCAGTGGACGATCGATGCCGTCCGCCGGGGATGCGCCATGGGCGATGTCATCGAACTGCAGGTTGCAGCCAACCAGGGCCACGGCATCCTGAATCTCGGTGCACTACCGGCACAATGGCTCGACGGACGTGCTGCAGGCACTCCGCCGCCGAACAACTGCGGCGGTTGATGCCGCTACGCCAGGGGCTTCGGCGGCAACCCGAAGGACAGTATCGCGGTGTCGTCGGACAGCCCTTCGCCGAAGCCCGTCAACAGCTCTCGGAGATCGTCGACGAAGTCGAGGGGTGACGCGGGCGATCGGGAGGTGGCGAACTCCAGCAGTGCGCCCTCGTCGTCGTAGCGTTTCCGTCCCACTCCGGTCCGAGCCTCGGTCAGGCCGTCCGTGTACAGCACGAGTGTGTCCCCCGGCAGTAACTGCACGCGCAGCGACACGAACCGCGGCGCGGGGAGGATGCCGACCAGCTGGCCGCCGGTGGTGTCGAGATAGCTCGCGGTGCCGTCCGCTCGCATCAGCAGCGCAGGTGGGTGCCCGCCGCTGGCGAGTTCGACGTCGAGCCCGCCTTCGCGCACGGTCATCACGCCGAAGATCACGGTGCAGAATCGCGAGTCCTCGTGCCCGAATTCGTGGAGCAGAAGCGAATTGAGGTTGTGCAACACCTCGACCGGGTCCTGGGCGTACACCGCCGCCGTGCGCAGCGAGTACCGCGTCGCCGATGTGACGACGGCGGCGTCCGGACCTTTTCCACACACGTCACCGAGGAAGAATCCCCATCGGTCGCCGGACAGCGGGAACAGATCGTAGAAATCGCCTCCGACGTCGTCCTGCGACGCGAAGTGGTAGTACGCGGCGGAGTCGACGCCTGCGGGTGGTGACAGCGCAGGCGGCAGCAGCGAGCGTTGCAGTGTGCGTGCGAGCACCTCGACGCGCTCGCGCTCGAGCTCGGCACGCCGGCGTTCGGCGACCAGTTCCCGCTCGTACGCCCGCCGCTCGCCGGCATCGAGAGCGGTGATACGAACCAGAGCAGGCAGCCCGTCGGGTCCGCGACCGACGTTCGCCGTCACGAACATCGGGTGGCGCTCGCCGTCACGGGCTACGAGGTCGAGCGCGACGCTGTCCACCGTTCCGCGGGTGAACAGCAGCGGCACGAAGTGCGTCTCGTAATGGATCCGACCTCCCGCCGTCAACAACTCGGTGAAGCGCAGACCGAGCAGTTCCTCGCGCTCGAATCCGAGCCACCTGGTCAGCGTTGAGTTGACCTTGGCGATGCGGCCGTCCGGCCACGTCGAGAGGTAACCGCACGGTGCGTTCTCGTACAGATCCTCCGCGGATTCGACGAGGAGCGGATCGACGTCGCTCACGTGCGGCCGACGAAGGACAGTATCGCGGCGGCCGTCAGGTCGGGATGACTGACGTGCGGACAGTGTCCACTGGCGTTCAACGTGATCAGCTCACTGCCGACGATGTTGTCGTGGACGAAGCGGCCGACCTCTCGCGGCGCCAACGCGTCGTGCTCGCACTCGACGACGAGCGTGGGGGTCACGACGCGCCCGAGGTCGGTTCGGTTGTCGGAGAGGAACGTCGCGCGGGCGAACGACCGGGCACAGGATGGATCCGTCCGACAGAACGTGTCGGTGAGTTCGGCCGCCAGTTCGGGACGATCGGGGTTGTGCATGATCATCGGTGCGATCGCTGCGGACCAACCGAGGTAGTTCGCATCGAGCGATTCGAGTAGTTCGTCGATGTCGCCTCGGGTGAAGCCGCCCTGGTAGTAATCGTCGTCGATGTAGCGCGGTGACGGCGTGACCAGGACCAGCTTGTCGAAGAGTTCCGGGCGCTCGGATGCGGCGAGCACCCCGATCATCGACGCGACGGAGTGGCCGACGTACACGACGGGACCGAAATCCAGATCGACGAGAAGATCGACGACGTCCGCTGCGTACGCGTCGAGTCCGGAGTAGTCCTCCTCGTTCCATGCGGCCAGGTCCGATCCGCCCGCCCCGACGTGATCGAACAACACGACGCGGCAGGTGGAGGCCAACAGCGCGGTCACGCCGCGCCACAGATGCTGGTCGCATCCGAATCCGTGCGCGAGCACGACGGTCGGGCCGTCGGGAACCCCGGTGACCCTCACGTTGTTCTTCACACGCACATCCATCGGCACAGTCTCTCACCTGCTGCTACGTTCGGACGATGGTACCCACGACACCGGAGTCGCAGCCGCCGTCTTCCTCGGGTCCGCGCGGCGCGACACTGACCGGAGACGGCTGGACCGTGACCGTCGCGTCGGTGGGCGCGGAGTTGGTGTCCGTACGAACACCGTCCGGGCGAGAATTGTTGTGGGACGCGGGTCCGCAGTGGCGTCGGCACGCCCCGATCCTGTTCCCGTGCATCGGCAGATCGCCCGGTGATTCGGTCACCGTCGACGGGGTGGCGTATCCGATGCCGCAGCACGGGTTCGCCCGAGACATGGCATTCACACTCACCGCGTCGTCCGACGACACGTGCGAATTCGAGCTCGTCTCCGACGATCGCACTCGCCGTCATTACCCGTTCGATTTCGCGCTGCTGGTCCGTCACCGTGTGCGCGGCAGCGAACTGAGGTCCGACTACAGCATCGTCAACACCGGTTCGCGGATCATGCCCGCGTCCTTAGGGCTGCACACGGCGTTTCTGTGGCCCACCGAACCGGCTGCACGTGAAGCCAGCTCCGTCGTGTTCGCGGAGGCTCAGTCGGACCGTGTCCACCGCGTCGTCGACGGTGTCCCGCTGCCCGAGTCCCAGCCGTCTCCGCTGTCGGGGCGAACCTTGGCCCTCTCCGACACACTGTTCGACGCAGGTGCCGTGGTGTTCGAGCGCGTCGCGGGGACCGAGGCCACATACAAGTCCGAAGCGACGGGAACGTTGACGCTGACGTGGGCCGGTTTCGAGCAATTCGCGGTGTGGTCTCCGCCGTCGCGTGCGGGTTTCGTGTGTCTGGAACCGTGGGCGGGGCTGCCCGCTCCGGAGACGTCGAACGGAGAGCTGGGCGCCGGACCGGCGAGTCTGGTGATACCCCCGGGGCAGGAACGCGTGTTCTCCTGCACCGTCGACCTGGACGCGGAATAGTCGCGACAGACGAACAGTTGAAGCAACAATGAAGAAGATCGGGTTCCTTTCCTTCGGCCATTGGACACCGTCGCCCCAGTCGCAGACACGCTCGGCCTCCGACGTTCTGCTGCAATCGATCGATCTGGCGGTCGCCGCCGAGGAGTTGGGTGCCGACGGCGCGTACTACCGCGTCCATCACTTCGCCAACCAGCTTTCGTCGCCGTTTCCGCTTCTCGCCGCCATCGGAGCAAAGACGAGCACCATCGAGATCGGCACCGGCGTCATCGACATGCGGTACGAGAACCCCTTCTACATGACCGAGGACGCAGGGTCTGCGGACCTGATCTCCGGAGGAAGACTGCAGCTCGGCATCAGCCGTGGATCGCCCGAGCAGGTCATCGAGGGGTACAAGTACTTCGGGTACTCCCCGAAGGAAGGATCCGATCATGCCGAGATGGCGCGCGAGCACACCCGCGTCTTCCTGGACTTGCTGGAAGGTAAAGGTTTCGCGCAGCCGAATCCGCGTCCGATGTTCCCGAACCCCCCGGGACTGCTGCGCCTCGAGCCGCATTCCGCGGGACTACGCGAGCGCATCTGGTGGGGTGCGGGCAATCGCGAGACTGCCGAGTGGACGGCACGGCAGGGTATGAACCTGATGAGCTCGACGCTACTCACCGAGGACACGGGCATTCCGTTCCATCGGTTGCAGGCCGAGCAGATCGAACGGTTCCGCAAGACCTGGGCCGACGCCGGCCATTCGCATCAACCACGAGTTTCCGTCAGCCGCAGCATCTTTCCCATTGTCAGCGATCTCGACCGGGCTTACTTCGGACGTCAGGCCGACGGCCAGGATCAGGTCGGATACATCGACGGCGGCATCGCACGTTTCGGCAAGTCGTACGCAGGCGAGCCCGAGCAGCTGATCGAGGAGCTGGCGGGCGACGAGGCCATCGCGGCCGCCGACACCGTGTTGATCACCGTCCCCAACCAGCTGGGCGTGGACTACTGCGCACATGTCATGGAGGCTCTGCTCCGCGACGTCGCTCCCGCTCTGGGCTGGCGCTGACCGACGATGTTTGAGCCCCGGCCGGACCGGTTACTCGCGTAATCGGCTGCGGGGGCCCGGGCATTCGTATGCCCCCGAAATGAGCCAAACAATTTGAAATACAATTGATTTCGGCTCATTTTGCGGTTTCCCGACACAGACGCGGTGTTGGCGTTACGTTTCAGGTGTGGCAGAGCGGGGGGCCAAGCCCCAGGTATCTTTTGTGCGAAGAACAGCGCTTCGCGCGGTTCGAATGCTGTTCAACCCGTTGAGACCGGACGACTATCTTGCGTTGATCAACCCGTTGTGGACGACGCGGGAACTGCGTGGGCAGGTAGTTCGCGTCGCGCCGGAGGGCTCGGAGGCGGTGTCCGTCTTCATTCGTCCCGGCTTCGAATGGGCTGGTCACGTGCCAGGACAGTACGTCCGGCTCGGTGTTCTCATCGACGGTCGTTACCACTGGCGGGCCTATTCCTTGACGTCCGACCCGGACCCTGTCGACGGTCTGGTCAGCGTAAGTCCCAAACTCGTGCCCGAGGGGACTGTGTCGCCGTATCTCGTCGGCACCATCCGCACAGGCGACATCGTTCGACTCAGTGAGGTCGAGGGCGAGTTCACTCTTCCCGACCCGCTGCCGGAGAAGATGGTCTTCATCAGCGCGGGCAGCGGCATCACGCCGATCATCAGTATGCTGCGCAGCCTCGACCATCACGACCAGGTTCGAGACATCGTGGTGGTTCACTCGGTTCACACCCGCGAGCAGCTCATGTTCGCGGACACCCTCGACGAGCTGGAGGCCAAGCACGACGGCCTCGCCGTGAAGCTGCGCATCACCAGCGACGAAGGCCGCATGAAGGCGACCGAACTGGACGAACTCGTGCCCGACTGGCGAGAACGTGACGCATTCTGCTCCGGCCCGGGTGAGCATCTGGACGATCTGAAGTCCTACTGGAAAGACCAGGGCGATTACGACAGATTCCACCACGAGAGTTTCCAACCGGTCATCGGGGGGAACGCGGAGGAAGGTGAAGGCGGCGTGGTCGCATTCACCAACAGCCAGAAGAAGGTCGAATGCGACGGTGGAACGACCATTCTCGCGGCCGGTGAGGACGCCGGTCTCGACCTCACCTTCGGGTGCAGGATCGGCATCTGCCACACCTGCGTGGGAACTCTGAAATCCGGACGGATACGGGACCTTCGAAACGGGGACGTCTCAGAACCGACCGGCCAAGCGGTACGCATCTGCGTGAACACAGCGGAAGGCGACATCGAAATCGAGCTTTGACATCTTCTGGGAGGACATAGATGACGATCGACGACGCAACCAGGACCGACCCGAGCAGGACCGAACCGGTCAATCCTCTGGCGCATCTGAGCGACGAGACCATAGCCGAGCTCGCCAAGGAGTTCGACGCCATTCACGACGAGGTGTACGCGAGCCTCGGCGCCAAGGACCGCAAATACATCACGTCCGTCATCGCAGCTCAACGGCAGTTGTTGGTTGCCGGCAGAGTTCTGCTTCTGGGCTCGACCAGCAAGCCCGCCTGGGTTGCAGGTACCGCGTGCCTCGGGATCGCGAAGATTCTCGAGAACATGGAGATCGGCCACAACGTCATGCACGGTCAGTGGGACTGGATGAACGATCCGGAGATCCATTCGTCCGTGTGGGACTGGGACACCGCGTCGACGGCCCAGTCGTGGAAGCACTCGCACAACTACGTCCATCACACGTACACGAACATTCGTGGCAAGGACAAGGATCTCGGTTACGAGATCATGCGCATCGACCCCAACCAGAAATGGCACCCCGTCTATCTCGCGCAGCCGTTCTACAACGTTCTGCTGATGGCGTTCTTCGAATGGGGAGTCGCGCTGCACGATCTGGACATCGAAGCGATCCGCCGGGGCGAGAAGCCTGTAAAGGAACTGGTCCGCGACCTCAAAGGAATTGCAGGAAAAGCACGCAGGCAGTTCGTCAAGGACTACGTGGGCTGGCCGACCATCAGTGCAGGCGCATTCGCTCTGGCGCAGCTGGCGAGCGGCGGCCGCCTTCGCGAGAGCAAGAAGTCGAGGCTCGCAGCGAAACTCCGTGGCTCCACCCGCTTCGGAAAGTCGAAGAGGACGACCGGTTTCCTCGACTCCCGGTTCAGCGGCGTCGAGAGCACGTTCCTGGCGACCCTGGCCGCGAACTTCACCGCCAACATCATCAGGAACGTATGGTCGCACGGCATCATCTTCTGCGGTCACTTCCCGGATCAGGCCTACACCTTCAGCCAGGAGGAAGTGGAGAACGAGACACGGGGCGGGTGGTACGTCCGTCAGTTGGTCGGCGCCGCGAACATCGACGGCGGGCCGCTGTTCCACCTGATGAGTGGCAACCTGAGTTACCAGGTCGAGCACCATCTGTACCCGGACATGCCGAGCACCAGGTACTCCGAGGTGTCGCCCAAGATCAAGGACATCTGCGAGCGGTACCAGCTCCCGTACAACACCGGACCGCTCATCCAGCAGTGGACCATGGTGCATCGCACGATCGCGCGTCTCGCGCTACCGGGTGGCAAGGCTCGGCCGAAGCCCGGACCGTACCGACCGGAGGAAGCATGGCGTCGCAAGTTCGACGATGCTCCCTCCGAGAGCGAGGCCGCGCGGTCACGTAGCCGCGTTCCCGCAGGCCATCCGGACGCAGGTCCGGAGCACTCGTCCGGTGGCGTCGACGTCGAGCCGCCGCCCCGCGGCGACGACTGACGGTCTCGGTTCAGAGCACACCACGTCGGGCGTCCTCGGTTCATGGAGCCGAGGACGCCCGACGTGTGTTCCGGCTGGGTGTGCTCAGGCCTCGTGGCGTGCGTACAGGGCCCGGGCGGCGGCGTCGAACTCGGCGGCACTCATCCGGCTGTCGACGGCTCGCTTGACCAGTTCGGCATGAGTCTCGCCCGCCAACCCCGTCAACGGCTGGTCCAGATCGAGGTTCGACGGGAACGCGTACCCTTCGGCCGACGCAGCGATGACGTTCTCCACGTCACGGGTGCGGCCGCTCTCGGTCCACTCGAGCAACGTCGGGTACAGAGCCGATCCGATGGCTTCACGGTCGACGCTGTCCAGTGCGCGGCCGAACGCTGAGGAGACCTGCAGCAGATTCGCCATGCGGTAGATGTCCGTCGACGTGTTGTGACCTGCCGCATGGAACAGCGCCGGGTTGAAGAAGACGGCGTCGCCCTCCTCCAACGGAAGCTGAATGTAGTTCTCCGCGAAGTACTCCCGGAACTCGGGCAGATTGAACGCGATGTACCCGGCCTCGAACTTCTGCGAGTAGGGAAGGTACATCGTCGGGCCGCTCTCGATCGGCATGTCGCAGTGAGCAACTGCACCCTGGAGGGTGAGGGCGGGCGACAGACGATGGACGTGCGCACGGAATTTCGCGGCGGTGTCCGTCGACATGAAGCCGAGGTGGTAGTCGCGATGCGGGTTCTGAGCCGCACCACCGGGATTGACGACGTTGATCGCCGAGGTGACTTGATACATCGGGCCGAGCCATGCCTCGGAGACGAGAGCGAGAATGTCGTTGGAGTAGTAGCGGGCGTAGAGCTCCGGCTGGACCAAGGCCAGCTTCTGCAGCGCAGACCAGATCCTGTCGTTGGCGCCCGGCTTGGCGAAGTGATCGCCACCGACGACGCCGGTTGCGTGCTGCTGCTCGATGATTCGCCGGTACTCCGTCGTCGTCTCCGCAAGCGCGTTCTCCGACGTGAACGCCTTCTTGAACACCACGATGCCCGGACCGTTCAGCAAAGCGTCGGCGAGCTCGTCCTGGATGTCCGAGCGGGCGTCCGCATCTGCGGCCTGCGCCGTCAGTGCGGCGGCGTCGTAGATCAGGACGTTCGACGCGACGTCGGCCGCATGAGGGTAATCCGCCAGTTCGGTGGTCTGCGCGACGAGTTCACGAAATTGGTCGATGTTGCAGTCCGATTCGCTGAGCCTGTCGGTCCGCGGGGTCTGCCGGATGTCATTGGTCATGATGAGGTTCCTCGAAGTTCGGGGGGGATCGTTCCTGGATGCAAGCTTGCCAAGACAGATGTGGCCGATCAACGAAAAAAACCATCAAGATCCCCTCGAGCAACGGACGCGCTTCTCGAGGGGAATTTGATGGATCGGCCCGTTGATCGAGACCTGCGTTCCCGGGGACGATGAGCAGATGATCTCCGATGAGCCGGTGAAGTCCACGGACAATGCGCCCCGAGTCTCCGCCGACATGATCGCCGCGTGCTGGACGTCCGCAGGCAACGTGCGTCCCGACGCCTCCCCCGCGGTGAGCCCGATTCCCATCTCCGAACGGATCGCCGCCGTCGCGTCCGCGGGTTTCGCCGGGATGGGCATCGTGGCGGCGGATCTGGCCGCGATCGAGGCCCGCGTCGGATTGCACACTCTCCGAGCGATGTTGGACGATTCGCCGCTGAAGTTCGTCGAGATCGAATTGCTGGAGAAATGGTGGATTCCGCGAGGCGAGGACGGCAACACCTTCGCCGTCCGTGATTTGCTGTTCCGCGCATCCGACGTGCTCGGTCCGACTCACATCAAGATCGGATCGGAGAACGCAGAACCTCGCGACCTCGCTCCGTACACCGAACCACTGCTGGAACTCACTCGCCAGGCCGCAGAACACGGAACGCGGATCGCGATCGAACCGATGCCGTTCTCGATCGTCTCGACCATCCCTGCCGGGGCCGATCTCGCCCGATCCACTGGTCACCCCGATTGCGGGATCATCGTCGACGCGTGGCACGTGTTTCGGGCGGGCACGACGTTGGACGAGCTGCGCGACTCGCTGACGTCGGATGTCGTGTTCGGGATCGAACTGGACGACGCCGATGCAGAGGTGGTGGGTACGTTGCTGTCCGACACGATGGACAATCGTCGGCTCTGCGGCGACGGCACGTTCGATCTCACCGGACTGGTCGGGGTCCTGCGCGACATCGGCTACACCGGTACGTGGGGTACGGAGATCCTCTCGACCGAATTCCGTTCCACTCCCCTCGATCTCGCTCTGAAACGAGCGATCGACACCGCACGCGCCTTCGTCGAGTAGTCAGAACATGTTGAACGGGGTGAGCACGCGAATCGCCGACGACTTGGCGGACACCGGCGCCAGCGCGCCTTGCGCGTGCATCAGCATTCGGCATGCTCGATTCGCGTCTGCGCGCAGGTCGTGATCGAGCACGACGGTGATCCGATGCCGGTACAGCAATTCACGGTTGTCGGCGTCCAGGTCGTGGGCCACGAACACCGAACAGTCGCGGCCGAGCTTGTCGAACGCACGCACTATCGCGGAGTTCCCCCCGCCGCACGAGTAGACGGCGACGATGTTCGGGTTACGTTCCAGCGCATCGAGAACCAAAGTCTCGACGCGCGAATCGAGCCCGTCGTTCTCCGCGATCTCCACCACCGACCGCGGACGGTTGTCGCCGGTTCCGGAGATCCGGCGCATGGCGCTTCTGAATCCGATCTCTCGTTCTTCCTCACCGCGGTAGGAGTTGCTGCTCAGGGTGATCAGCACGTCGCCGGGGGTCTCGCCCAGCATTTTGGTGACCAAGTACGCGGCCGTCTCCCCCGCTGCACGATTGTCGATCCCGACGTAGCCGACCCGTCGGCTCCCCGGCACGTCGGTGACGTGGGTGACGACAGGTATTCCGGCCGCCACGACGCGGTCGATCGCGTCGACGATCTCCGGAACGGCGGGAGCCTTCACGATGACTCCGTGGGACGACCCGGCAGCGATCCGGTCCAACCGCTCGACGAGCGAGCCGACGGATCCGTGCTCCTGCAAGTGGAATCGAGCTCGGACCAACGCAGGTTCGAGAGCCGGTAGTTCGGCCTCGATCGCGCGTTTGACGGCACCCGAGAATCGATTGGGAGCGGACATGACCACGTCGAACATGAACTTGCGTCCGGCGACTCGCAGCTGAGCTCGTTGATTGTCGAGGTCTGCGATGGCCTTCTCGACCGCGTCCTTGGTCGATTCACGAACGCCTGGACGCTTGTTCAACACTCGATCGACGGTGGCTTCGCTGAGTTCGGCCTGCTGGGCTATCTCGCGCACCCGGTATCGGTGGGGCATGGGTGCTCCTGATGGGATTTCGGCATCCGTACGGCGCGAAGGTCCATCACCGTACCCGCAGAGAATATCAGCGGCCGTGAACCGTTTTTCCTGAATCCATCATCTCGAATGCGTCGAGGATCATGCGTCGGGCCACGTCGACCCTCCGCTCGTTACCGGCGAACCGATCGAGCAGTGCCCGCTGAAAGATTCCGTCGAGCAGGATGTACGCAGCCCCGCTGTCCAGCGCCGGCTCCGTTCCTCTGAGCGCGCAGAACCTGCTCACGACGCGCCAGATCATCTCCTCGCGTCGGCCCTCGATCTCGAGTACGTCGTCCCGGAACGAACTGTCGAACAGACTCTGATTGCGCAGGTCGTACCACAGTCGATGTACCAATGCGTCCGACTCCAGTGTGTCGAAATACATGGTGCGGAATCCGGTGAGCAGCTGTTCGTCGCTCTCGGCGGCCTCGACCACTTCGTCGTACCGGGTGACGCAGATGGCTTCGTACTGGCGAACGGCGTGCGTGATCAGGTCGAGTTTGTCCGAGAAGTAGTAGTGCAGCACGCCGTGCGAGTACTCGGAGTTGAGGGCGATCTCTCGCAGAGAGGTGCGCGCATATCCCAACTCGGCGAGGGTGTGCAACGTTGCTTGCGCCAGCTCGGTCCGCTTGGCCTCGAACTTGTTCTTGGCGCGCTCCTCGATGCGGCCACGTGCGTCGGCGGCCTCGTTCACCCCGATCTCGATCCCACCGTGGCCGACTCCTGTGCGCTCGGCCGATGACGAGAGGACCTACTGCCATGCCAACCGACAAGCGTGTAGTCGTGTACGGAGCGTCCGGGTACACCGGCCGCCTGATCTGTGAGTATCTGCGCGAGTACAACATTCCGTTTCTCGCGGCAGGACGCGATCACGCGCGGGTCGAGGCCATCGTGGATGCCGTCCCCGGAATCGATACCGTCGAGCACGACATCGCGGAGGTCGAACATTCCAAAGATGCACTGGTGGAGGCTTTTCGCGGAGCCGAGGTAGTACTGAACACCGTAGGCCCGTTCTCCAGATGGGGTCACGCAGTGGTCGAGGCAAGCCTGGAGATCGGGGCTCATTACACGGACACCAACGGCGAACAGGACTGGATGATCGACGTCGAGAAAAAATACGGCGCGGCGTTCGCCGAACGAAACCTCGTTCTCACACCAGGATTGGCGCAGATGTACAGCATCGGCGAGATCGCGGCGAACATCTGCCTCGAGACACCGGGGCTGGACACGCTCGACATCCAGGTGTTCTGGAAGGGGCATCCCACCGTCGCATCGACCAACACGATCCTCACCAACGCCGCATTCTCCAAGGCGTACTTCCTCGAGCAGAACGAATACGTGGAATGGCCCGCCGAGGACGGTATCTACCAGGTGGTGGTCCCCGGGCAGCACGATCTCGGCCTTGCCTTGCCGTGGGGCGGAACGTCACATCCGGTGTGGTTCAAGAACGATCCCCGCGTAGCCAAGGCACGCGCACTCGGCGGCGTCATCAATCGACCGCTCATGCTCGGGGTCCCCCAGATCATCGCTGCGGCGCTCGAGCAGATGGATGGAAAGTCCGATGCCGAGAAGTACCAGATCATCGACACCATATCGGCGTCCGTACGTAGCGAGACTCCGCCGCGAGAGAATCCACGGATCAACACCTCGTTGGATTCGGTCTACGCATCCGGACCCCTCGGACGGGTGCACACCGTGATCCACGGCAACTGCAACTACAAGCAGACGGCGTTGCTCAACGCGTACGCAGCGTCGCATCTACTTCAGGCACCGCCCCGAGCAACGGGCTTCGCGTCGAGTTGCCAGGCGTTCGGCCACCGTGAACTACTCGGCGTGCTGCGCGCGTTCGGTCTGGTTCTCGATCCCATCGTCACCGCGCACAGCTAGGCCGGGACGATGCGATTGTCCGACTATCTCGACAAAGGGATGTCCCTCGGCCGTGATGCACCGTGTATGACGATGGGTGAGTACACGCGAAGCTACGGCGACGTCCACGACGACACCGTGGCCATCGCGGGGGCGCTTCAGCGTGCAGGTATCGAGACCGGCGACCGCGTTGCCGTGCTGTCGGCCAACGATCCGCGTGCGTTGACGTGCGTGTTCGGTATCTCCCGTGCCGGGGCGGTGTGGTGCCCGGTGAACCCGCGGAACGAGGCCGACGAGAACCGCCAACTCTTCGATCTGTTCGGGTGCAGGTTTCTCTTTTTTCAGAAGGCGTTCGCGGAACTGGTGACCGAGATCCGTGACCGGCTCCCCCTTCTCGAGTGGCTGGTGTGCCTCGACGGCGATGTTCCGGGTGCACTTGCGTACGACCGATGGCTCGCCGATCACGTGGCCGAACCCGACACCAGCCGTCGCCCCGCCGACGGTCTGTGCATGATCGCCGGTACGGGCGGAACTACCGGCAGGCCGAAGGGCGTTCGCCTCACCGAGGAGAACATGATGGTCTCCACGGCCACGGCTCTGATGAGTTACCCGTTCGGCGAGCGGCCGCAGTACCTCGCGCTGGCGCCGCTGACACACTCTGCCGGGGTACTGACTTTTCCCATCCTGAGCCTGGGCGGACACGTGGTGATCATGCCCGCGCCCGACGTCGGCCGGTTCCTGGAGCTTGTCGACGAGCATGGCATCACGCACGCCTTCCTACCTCCCACCGTCGTGTACGGATTGCTCGACCACCCAGCACTGGATTCGACGGACCTGTCGTCGTTGCGGTGCCTCTGGTACGGCGCCGCACCGATGTCGCCGACCCGGCTCGAGGAAGCACTGCGACGCATCGGCCCCGTCCTCGGGCAGTTGTTCGGGCAGACGGAGGCACCCAACATGATTGCCACGCTCGCGCCGGCCGACCATTTCCGAGACGACGGTTCGATCGCCACCGAGCGGCTCGCGTCGGCCGGCCGGCCGACGCCGCTCACCACGGTCGCGATCATGAGCGAAGCCGGGCTCCTGCTCGGGCCGGGCGAGCGAGGTGAAATCGTCGTCCGGGGTCCACTGGTGATGGCGGGCTATCACGAGAATCCCGACGCGACAGCAGAAGTCGGTGCGTTCGGCTGGCACCACACGGGCGATATCGGGTACCTCGACGACGACAACTTTCTGTACATCGTCGATCGAGCGAAGGACATGATCATCTCCGGCGGTTTCAACGTGTACTCCGCCGAGGTCGAGCAGGCACTTCTCGCACATCCAGCGGTGAAGGAAAGCGCCGTTGTGGGGTTGCCCGACGACAAGTGGGGAGAACGTGTCTCGGCCGCTGTGCAGCTGAGACCGGATCGACAGGCATCCGAGACCGAACTGATCGCTTTCGTGAAGAAGCGCATCGGAAGCATGAAAGCCCCCAAACAGATAGAGATCTGGGACGACCTCCCCCGCTCCAAGGTGGGGAAGATCCTCAAGACCGAAGTACGCACCACGATGCAACTCCACTCGAACACGAAAGGAAACACACCATGACCGAACTCGAGGGCAAGCGCGTGTTCGTCACCGGATCCGGCGCCGGAATCGGAAAGGCCATCTCGGCACTGTTCGTGCGACGCGGAGCCCGAGTCGTGGTCAGCGACATCGACGAGGCGGCCGCCGCCCGAGCGGCCGAGGAGATCGGCGCGGCCGGGATCGCCAACTGCGACGTCACCGACGAGGAACAAGTGCAGGCAGCCGTCGGGCAGGCCGTGGAAATCCTCGGAGGTCTCGACGTTCTGGTCAACAACGCCGGTATCGAGATCTCGTCACCGCTTCTTCAGCAGTCGACCGAGAGCTTCGACAAGATCTACGCCGTCAACGTGCGCGGGCCGTTTCTGGCCATGAAAGCCGCAATCGGGCCGCTCGTGGAGTCTCGAGGGAACATCGTCAACATAAGCTCGGTCGCCGGCATCGGCGGAAGCCCGCTGCTCGGATCCTACTGCGCCACGAAAGCTGCACTGATCCAGTTGACACGCGTCGCGGCTGTCGAGATGCGGCCGTCCGGCGTTCGAGTCAACGCGGTGTGCCCCGGGTTCGCGGACACTGCGATGGTGGACCGACTCGTTCCGGATTTCGAGGCGGCAACACAGGTTCCGTTCGGAGACCTGGTTGCCGCCAAGCAGGGCCGACTCGGCACTCCGGAAGACATCGCCGAAGTGGCCGCGTTCCTGGCGTCGGACCGCGCATCATGGGTCACCAGTAGCCACTACGTTCTCGACGGTGGTCTCACGGCATCCCTCGTGTAGCGCGCCGCTACCGGGTGCCGGCGGCAGCGAGGTCCGCGATGGCGTCGATGTTGGTGTTGTCGATGAACGACGGACCGGTCAGCACCGCCTGGCCTCCGCCGATCGTGTTCTTGTTGTTCAGGTACAGCCACAGCGAATCGATCGCGAGGTAACCCTGTAGGTACGGCTGCTGGTCGATGGCCCATTGGACGTCGCCGGACTTGATGGCATCGACCAACGCTGCATTGGTGTCGAAGGTGGAGACAGTCGCGCCGGACCCCGCCGCGGACACCGAATCCACTGCGGTCAGTGCGATCGGCGCTCCCAGCGTGACGATCGAATCGATGCTCGGATCCTGTTGCAGTTTCGCTTGGATCGTCGATTGCACGGACGGCAGGTCCTGTCCGTTGACGTTGAGGTTCTCGATCGTCCCACCGAATCCTTCGGCGATGCCTGCGCATCGCGCTTCGAGCTGAACGGCGCCTTGTTCCTGAATCACGCAGATGGCGTTGGTCGCGCCGTCCGCCTTCAATCGTTCGCCCGCGGCGATGCCCGCGATCCGCTCGTCCTGCCCGAAGTATCCCTGCAGCCCCATGTCTTTCCAGTTGTCGTAACCGGAATTGAAGGCAACCACGGGTAGCCCCTGGTCGATTGCGGACTCGACGTTGGTCTTCATCGCGTCCGGCTTGGCCAGTGTCACGGCGATCGCGTCCACGCCGGAATCGACCGCATTCTGAACGAGATTCGCTTGGCCCGGGGCGTCGACTTCGCCGTTGTAGCGCAGTTCGATGTTGTCCTTGGCGGCCGCGGCCTCGGCGCCCTTGCGGATCAGATCCCAGAAGGTGTCGCCCGGAGGCGCGTGGGTGATCATCGCAATCGTGGCCCTGGGCGTGTCCGCAGTCCCGCCCTCTGCAGACGGGCCGGTCGATTCCGGGGCTCCCCCGGTGCTGCTGCACGCAGTGAGCACCACGGCAAGAGCTATCGATGCGGCAAGTGCGGTCGGTGCGGTGCGCGCGGTGGATGCGGCCCTGCTGCGACGATTCGTGATCACGTGTTGTCTTCCTTCTTCGATTCGAGATGCGCCGGGTACGCGCGTTGAGATGCCAACTAGACCGAACTATTTGACCGGTCTAAACAACGAGAACGCCACCACTATGAAGCAGGTCACATCCCTCTGTCAACACCCCGCAGGCGCCTCTTCCAGCGGTTCGTCGCGCCCGGATTGGCAAATGTGATTCAGATCACAACGACGTTTGCTTTTCTCATTGGAAACCGACTGAGTATCTGCAATTTCAATCACACACAGAAGAGGTGCTCCGATGAGCTTCATCGACAAGGCCAAGAACGCAGCAGAAGACGCATTGGGCAAGGCCAAGGAGGTCGTGGGTGACGCGACCAACAACAAGGACCTCGAGGCCGAGGGCAAGAAGGACCAGGGATCGGCGGGCGTGAAGAAGGTCGGCGAGAACATCAAGGACACGTTCAAGTAACCACCGTTCAGGCCCGCCAGGGTCCCCGCACACGCCGGGACCCTGCGGGCCGAACCCTTCGACACGACAACCGCGCCACCGCCAAGTTTCACACTCCGAGTTCCAATTCAGCCCCGAGGAAGCATCATGACCACCACCGACTCCACCTCCGTACGCCCCGCACCACGCCGCCGCGGAGGAATCACCTCCAAGCTCGCGCTGATCGTCGCCCTGATTCTGGCCATCGCGCTCGTCGTGTTCGTGCTCCAGAACACGGTGCACACCCGGATCAACTTCATCGGTTGGAACTTCGACCTCGCGCAAGGTGTGTCCCTACTGGGCGCTGCGGCAGTCGGCGCGGTCATCGCCCTCGCGGTGGTTGCGGCTCTGCGGCTTCGACGCGCGGTGCGTTGACCGATGCTTCCACTTCTGGCTCGAAAGTACTTGTACCGGTACCTGTTCGTCGCGATCGCGCTGCCGATTCTCGCGCGAATTCTGGTGCTCGGGGGTCTGGCAATCGAGAGGCGATCCGGCAAGCCGAACTTGATCTCCAAGGTGTTGACGAAAAGCGGGAGGTTCGCCGAGCGCCGAGCGGAAAAGGCCTCCGGTAAGCACGCCGCATGATGACGTAGGCGGTTACTCGTGTCGACGGCGATCGGAGTCGACACTCGGGAACAATCGGTAACAGTCGATGGTTCTCTTCCTCATGGCTCCGATCACCGTCGACATCTGGTCCGATATCGCCTGCCCGTGGTGCTTCATTGGCAAGCGCCGCTTCGAGGAAGGCCTCGCGGCATCCGGCCAGGACGGAAACGTCCACGTCGTGTACCACAGCTTCGAGCTTGCGCCCGACACCCCGGTGGACTTCGACGGTTCCGAGGTCGACTTTCTGTCGGGGCACAAGGGCATCCCCGCCGATCAGGTCCAGCAGATGCTCGCGCACGTCGAAAATATCGCCGCGTCCGTCGGGCTGAACTACGACTTCGACGCGCTGCAACACACCAAGACGCTCAAGGCGCATGAACTTCTGCATTACGCCAAAGCGCACAACAGGCAGCTCGAGCTTGCCGAGCGCCTGTTCCTGGCCTACTTCACCGAGGGCAGGCACGTCGGACGGATATCCGATTTGGCCGACCTCGCCGCCGATGTCGGACTCGACCGGGCGGACGCCGAAGCCGCTCTGACGGCGGGCAGGTATTCGGATGCCGTCGCTTCCGACATCGACCAAGCCCGCACCTTCGGCATCAACGGTGTCCCCTTCTTCGTGATCAACGGCAAGTACGGGGTGTCGGGTGCACAGGAGCCCAGCGCGTTCGCTGATGTCCTCCGCACCGTAGCCGCAGAAACCACAGCCGACACCGCCGCGGCCGATGTCTGACCCGGCACCAGGGGCCGCTTCGGGCACGTCGTTCCGCATGCTCGGTGAACCCGCCGAGGCATGCGCGGGCGGCGTGTGCGCATGGCCCCCGGCGGGTGAAGAAGAGCTCTCCGACGCCCCGGCCGACCCGACGTAGCGAACCAGCGCTGCATCGCGTGGTGACTTCAGCGAGATGCCGTGGTCACTACACTGTCGGCCGTGTCCAGTATCGATCAGCCTCACTCGGATCGACCGCCGGCCGAGCCGTCCGGAACCGGCCGCCGCCAACAGGACCGGAGCCGGGAGACCCAGGGCAAGATCCTGAGTGCGGCAGTCACGGTGCTGATCGAGCACGGGTACTCGGGAGCGTCGACCCTGCGGATCCAGCAGCAGGCCGGGGTGTCTCGCGGCCGATTGTTGCATCACTTTCCCTCGCGCGAGAAGTTGCTCAGTGCGGCAGTCCACCACTTGGCGCTCGAGCGCATCCGTGGTCTGCACATCAGCTCGGACATTCCCCAGGAACTCAAGGCGCGGATTCGGGCAGCTATCGACGCGATGTGGTCGAACTACAGCCAGCCCTACTTCTGGGCATCGAACGAGCTGTGGAATGCTGCGCGCACCAACGACGAGCTGCGAGCCGAGCTCCGGCCCGTGGAACAGCGAATGGGTCAGGTCATCCGTGATCGGACCGACGCACTGTTCGGTCCGGAGTGCACGACCCGACCCGGCTACAAGCAGATGAGGGAACTCCTCCTGACAAGCATGCGCGGAACCGCCATGACCTACACGTTCGATCCACACGATCCGACGACCGATCGCCATCTCAGCCAGTGGTACTCACACGCGGAAAGCGTTCTACTGCACTAGAAATGCACGTAATCGACGGGCCCGGATCACCGGCCGACCATCGAAATCTCTTGTTTGCAGGCTCACCGGCGAGAGCGTCTGTGCGGCTCGCTCGGACCGTGGTCCACCGGACATCCCGTGGGAAACGTCCCGAGTTCCGAGATCCGATACCCAGCGGGATAGGAACGGACCGCCTTCTGATCGCGGGCGCGGTATGCCGTCGTACGCGGAGGGAGGAGCCGGACCACACGTGCGCGCGCCTTCACCATGGCTTCGGCAACCGACCGTTCGAGCTTCGTCGGCCCCGGGTAATTGAAGGCGTCGAGCAGAGGCTTGTCCATCAGCGCGTATGCCATTCGCCGAAAGACCTTCTTCGGCAGGAACTTGTACGGCGCGAACGTGGACATGAGGTCGAGTACGCACCGTGCATTCTATTCATCCGACGGATCGCCGTGCGGCCGTCGACGCTCGCGAACCCCGACTCGACGACCTGGTCGAGGATCAGATTGGTGTCGTCGTAGCGCTGCTGTACACGTTCGGTGAACTCGCCCGTCGCGGCCAGCAGGCTTCCGACGGTCGGGACTGCGTAGGTGCGGAACAACGCAAAGCTGAGGGCCTGAACCGTGTCCCACGGGAACACGTAGGAGTAGTGCAGGCGGTATATCTCTTCGTAATCGGTAGTCGGGTCCAGAGACTCGATTCTCGTGGTCCACGGATCGTGAAACATGCGCACTCCGATGCAGTCACAGTGACCTCACTCGCTCACTGGTGAATGTAAGGGTTGACGCTTAATCAGTCAACAGTGACCGTTTACGAGTCCGACGGCGCACGACGAAGCCGAGAACCAGGACATCCCCGACCCGGTTCTCGGCACACAAGTCGGCTAGCGCCCGATGCAGCCTTGAAGAGTGGTGAAGCTACCCGCGAGACTGAGACCGGTGCAGACTGCACCAGTCGGTGTCAGCGTGACGGTTCCGCCAGGACCAGCCACCGCAATCGACAACCCCGGCCCCACCCCTTCGTTCACGGCCGAACTGTCCGGCCCGAACGAGATCGCTGCCGGGCCCGCACCGGCGGTGGCGTCGGACACCGCGGTGCCGCCGTTCAGACCGAGTGCGAGTGCCGCTGCCTGTTCGAGCGCCGCCGCCGAGCCCCAGCCCTCGAATCCGTAACCTGCGGCCGCACTCGTTCCGTCGGCGACGCTGTCGCATTGCGACTGGCCTTCCACCGCGGCTTCCGATGCTCCGCCGGGGGCCGTGGTACACCCGACGGGAGCAGCCGAAGCGGCGGCGGGAGCGAGAAATGACATGCCTGCGGCCAGACCCAGAGTTGCTGCACCACCGAAGAGTTTCGTGAACGTTCTCATCTTGACGCCTTCCTTCGAACGACTTGGAGATCGAGTACCTGCCTCACGCTGCTCCGCCGACAGCACGACCGTCGATCGCGAATATCTCGAATCAGCATCGACCTGATCACGTCAAGGTAACACCGCTCCCTGTCGATGAACCGGGAACTCCAGAACCCACGTCGGGTAGGCCGCGATTGATCGGCCGCCGCCCGGGTACACGAACCTCATGAGCGCACCAGCGCACGCCGCTGTATCCCCGACCTTGCCCACACCGGACGGCGAAGTGTCCGCGTCCGTTGTCGATTACCTGTCCGGCACGACCACGTCGGTGGCCACCGTTTTCGACGTCGATCCCGTCGGCCGGGACGCGCAACTGGCGCTGACCATCTGCTACGAACTTCACTATCGCGGATTCCACGCCATCGACGACGACTTCGAGTGGGACCCTGGAATTCTGGCGTTCCGGCGATCGATCGAAGAGCCGTTCTTGGCGCACATCCGCGAGTCCGTCGAGGACGGCGTCGACGCGGTTGCCGAGATGGACGCTCTGTCCATCGAACCGAGGAGCGGCAGCGGTCCGTCCTGGTTTCTCAGAGACGAGGGAACGTGGGACCACATGCGCGAATACTTCGCCCATCGGTCGCTCTACCACCTCAAGGAAGCCGATCCGCACGCCTGGGCCATACCTCGGCTGATCGGTCAGGCGAAGGCGTCGTACGTCGCCGTCGAGTTCGACGAATACGGCGGTGGCCGCGGCGATCACGTCCACCAGCAGTTGTGGAGCGCACTGATGGACGCGGCCGATCTCGACTCGTCGTATCTGGGTTATCTCGACCGTGTACCAGCGCAGACCCTGGTCTGGGTGAACTTGATGTCGTTGTTCGGCCTGCATCGGAGCTTGCGCGGAGCGACGGTGGGCCACTTGGCCGCAACGGAGATCACGTCCTCGCCGGGTTCCCGACGGTTCGTCGACGGTCTGCGCAGGCTCGGGGCTCCCGAAGCGTGCGTTGCCTTCTACGCCGAACACGTCGAAGCCGACGCGGTTCACGAGCAGGTCTTGCGCCATGATGTCGTCGGGGATCTTCTGCGCCGGGAGCCCGAACTCGAACGTGACGTGGTGTTCGGGATGCGCGCTCTGTCCTACGTCGAGGATGCCCTCGCCGACCACATCATGGGTGCGTGGCAGAAGGGCGAGTCGTCACTGATGCAACGGTGACGCCTCGAGTCATGCGGGCCGTTGCTTGCGTCGGTGGCTCGTGTCGCACAGCGGGTAGGTCTTGCTGCGCTTGCACGTACAGATCGCGACCGCGAACCGGTCGGACGTCGTGTGGGTTCCGTCATCTGTTTCGATGTCCACGGGACCCGACACGATGATCGGTCCGTTGGCCACGACCCGGATCGATGTTCGCGCGCGGTCACCGCTTGTCGGCACGGATGACCACCAATCGTTCCGTCCGTTGACCGGTGCGCGCGATACCCACGTTCTCGAGCCACTCGGCGCGCGACGACATGACCGGACCGTAGCCGATCGTGCGCGAATCGACGATCGCCGCGGACATACCTCGCGCCGCGAGCATCGATACCGTGAGCTGCGGATCCGCGAACTCGGACTGGACCGCCAGCAGCGTGCCACCCGTGGACAACATGTCGAATACGTTGTTGCACAAGGTATCGAGCACGAGACGGCCGGTAGGGCCCGCGTCCCAGGCCCGGGCCGGGCCGAGCTCGACGGGCACGTTGTCCGACGGTACGTACGGCGGATTGCACACCACCACGTCGAACGGCCCTGTTCGTCGAGCATCGTCGAACGACCCCAGCCGCACGTCCACGTTCAACCCGGCATTGCGGGCGTTCTTCTGGGCACACGTCGCTGCGACGGGATCGATGTCGAACGCGTGCACGCCTCGAGCCCCCGACCGTGCGGCATGAACCGCGAGCACCCCCGAGCCGGTACACATGTCCACGACCCGAGCACCCACGGCAATTCCCGACGCAGTGAGGGCCTCGGCCAGCAGCCACGAATCCTCTTGCGGTCGATACACACCCGGATCGACCGCCACGTCGAAGAACTTCTGCATATCGTGACCGGCACGGACTGCCGTCGTGTTCGCCATAGGGTAGGTATGCCGCCTGGCGAAAGACCCAAACCTCGAGGATCCGCGCCACCCGAACCATGGGTCGTTCTCGCTCTCGGCTGACGTTTGAGTTGTCCGGTTCGGGGAATCCGTCCCGAAGCAGCGAGGGTCTTCGGTTGAGCGTGCAGCCGACAACTCTTGATTTTCCAGTCGAAATTTTCGTCCTGCCGACGCCGGTCGCGCCCGGAGCACATCTCTCCTGCCGTGATTCGCCTCCGTCGCGGCTTGCGCAGGCGTCGGGACGCGAGAACAGGTGATTGCCGTGATGGATCGTGACCGATACCGAGCGGAGTGGTCGACGCTGCACGGGGGTCTCGACGCGTCGTCTTCGCGTTTGATCGACGGCTGGCTCGGGATCATGTACCTCTGCGCTGCCCCCTTCGTTCGACGGCGTGTCTCCCCGACGACCGTGACGGTCTTGGCGCTGGTGTGTGCGGCGATCGCGGTGGCGGCGAGTGCATTCGGTCGCTGGGGCGTACTGGCGGCAATGGTGCTGATTCTGGCGTCGACCCTGCTGGACGGCGTGGACGGTGCGGTGGCCGTCATGTCCGACCGCGCATCCGCGTGGGGGTCGGTCCTCGATTCCACCGCTGATCGCGTCAGCGATCTGTGTTTCTATGCGTGCGCCGCCGTAGTGGGTGTGCCGCTGCCGCTGATCGCGACGATGGCAGCCTCCACGCTCGTCCACGAATCCGTTCGCGCCCGAGCGGCCGCAGTCGGCATGCCGGAGGCGGGCGTGCTCACCGTGTGGGAACGACCGTCTCGCGCTGTCACCGTGTTGCTGATACTCGGCGCGAACATGATCTTCCCGGAGCAGACCTGGACTTCCGCGGCAGGTGGAGCCGTCGGAGCCGGATTGGCGCTCATCGGGCTGGTTCAACTCCTGTTGGTGGTGCATCGTCGGCTCGCGGCCCCTGCGCAACAACCTGCGCGGTCGCCTGGGTGAACGTCCAGCCCGTGATGAGCAGGACATGGAGCACCCACATCCATAGACCGATCGCGATCGCGGCTCCCACAGTGGTCAGGCCTCCGAACGGGGCGCCGAGCGACACCGGAATCGCCAGAAACAGAACGAAGCCCTGAACGAAGCCTGCGATGAACGACGCTGTGACCGCGGCACACCACCAGACGACGGTAAACGGAATGTCCTCTGCCGCCACTATCGAGTACGCACCCGCGACCAGGACACCGAGCACGAGCCACACGACGACGAAGCCCAACCACACGCGCAGCAACAAGGCCGCAACTCCCCCGCCGGTCGTCGCATCGGCGAGCCATTCTGCCGACGCCAGCACTCCCAGGAGCAGAAGCGGCGCGACCACTGCCACCGGTACCAGGGCAAGCCGGCCTCGCCAACCGTCGAAGGATGTGGGGCGAGGTCGCCTCCGCGAGGTCAGCGCTCGGCGCAGGCCCTCGCCGTAGAACGTGGCAGGGAAGATCGCCAGTACACAGTGCAGCAGACTCAACTCGGCTCCCGCCGAAACCAGCTGCAGCACAACGCTCCGCGCCCCGAGCGCGTCGGGTAGCAACGATGCGACGTCGTCGCCTCTCGCTTCGACCCACGACGCCGACGTGACCAGAGCACAAGCTCGCAAGGACAACAGCAGTAAGGGCACCACCGCGATGGCGCCGTAGAACGTCAGTGTGGCGGCCAGAGCGCTCGAGTCTCGTGTAGCCGAAATTTCCTTGTATCGCGCGACCGTCGCCGACGCTCGTCGCCTGACGGATCCGAGGTTCCGAGTGCTGGGCAGTATGTTCATGATCTGTTGCCAATTCCCCGCGAGCCCCGTGATCAACCCCGGCGCTGGTTTTCGCGCGACCTACCTGGGTATGCCTCGCACAATGACATTCGACGGTACTCCCGCACCCACTGCCTTTTCTGCGCCTCGACATGGGCGGGAGGTGACCGACACCGTCGATGTTCTGATCATCGGAGGCGGCAACGCCGGCGTCAGCACCGCCGCTCGTCTGCTGCGAGAACACGTGACCGACAGCGTTGCCATCATCGAGCCACAACAAGTGCACACGTACCGGCCGATGCTGTCCTACGTCGGATCAGGCCAGGCTCGCCTGGCCGTTGCGCAGAAGACGCAGCGGTCGGTAACTCCCGACGGGTGCAGGTGGATCGAGGACTCGGTGGTCTCGATCGATGCGGAGTCCAGAACGGTGCGCGCCGGTTCGGGCCGCGAGTACAAGTACACCGACCTGATCATCGCGGCTGGTCTCGTGCCGGATCTGGATGAGTTTCCCAACGTGTTCGACGCCCTCGAGACTCCCGCTGTCGCCAGCAACTATCTCGACCGCGCGGAGAAGACCGCTGCTCTCGTCGACTCGATTGCTCTGCCCGGGCACGCTGTGTTCACGCTGCCACGACCACCGGTCAGTTGCAGCGGCACCACACTGAAGCCGCTGTTTCTTGCCGCGTCGCAGTGGCAACGAGACGGCCGCCTGCCGAGGATCGACATCACACTCGTCGTCGACCGCTCGTATCTGGTCGGTGTTCCTGCCTTGGACGACATCCTGCGCCGCAGGCTCGACGAACTGGGTGTGCGAGTTCTGTTCGACACCAGCATTTCCGGAATCGAGGCGGACCACCAGCGCCTGCACGTTCACGGCGGCGGTAGCCAGAACCGCATCGACTACGACTTCCTTCACCTCGTCCCGCGGTTTCGTGGGCCGAGCTGGCTGGCGGACCTCGCCGACGACACACCCGCCCACCTCGTCGACATCGATCCGATGACCTTCAGGCACGTTCGCCACGACTCCGTGTGGTCCCTCGGTGACATCGCCGCAACCGGCACCGACCCGTCGGGAGGCGCCCTCCGCAAGCAAGCTGCGACTCTCGTCGACAACATCGCGGCTGCCCGGCGGTCGCAGCCGTTGGCCTCGTACGACGGTTACACCGTTGCACCTGTGGCGGTCGATTCGCATACCCTGATCGCGGGTGAATTCGACCGAGATTTCGTGGTCTCGTCCTCACTTCCGAGTTTCCTCGATCCGCTCAAACCGCGTAGGTCGGCATTTCTTTTCGACCGCTACGCCTTGCCGCAGGCCTACTGGCGCAGGATTCTACGCGGACGTCTGTGACGCCGGTGCTGAACAGTCGTACGAGCCGCACGGTTTGGACGACCATGTTTGTGGACACCCACACCACATGACCGCTGAGCTCTACACCGCCCTGGTAACCGCGACGGAAGCAGGAGTGACGTCCGACGACGGATTCCTGTCACTCGACGTCCACGAGCCCGAAAAGCTCGGCGGGCCAGGAGAAACCACCAATCCCGAACAGTTGATGGCCGCAGCCTTGGCCAGCTGCCTCGTCCAATCGCTGCGCATCGCCGTCGGTACGGTCGAAGGAAGCATGGACTCCGTCGCCGTCGAAGGCAAGGTTGTTCTCACCGACTCCGACAGTTCCGGCTACGACGCCAGATTCTCATTGAAGGTCCAGGTACCCGACGTCGAGGATCCCGATGCCGTACTTGCACAAGCTGTCTCGATCTGTCCGTTCTTGAAGGTCATCGAGTCCGTCGATGTGAGTCTGGGCTGATTCTTTCTCGACCCTCCCGACACGTCGTCGGGTAGCCCCCCGTCTCCGCGGACTCTGTGGGAAAGTATTCCTACCGACGACCGCGAAGGGAACCCGTGACACAGACTCATCCCGGACTGCACCGTCAACGGGTGCCAGCCGAGCACCGTGTGCTCGGTCTCGACCGAAGAACGCTCGCGCCAGCGCTTTTCGTCATCGCGGTCTTTCTCGTTCTTACCGTCGCTGTACCGCGCGTCGATGCGGCCATCGGCTGGAACGATCCGGTGCGCGCCGGTCAACAACTAGCGCTCACGGACACGATTGCCTTCACGCCGAGGACAGGCTGGGAGGTCGAGACCGGGTTTCGCGTGGGCGAAGAGGACAGGAGATCCGGCGATGCCACCGTATCCGGGGACGGCGTCACGTTTCAGGTGACGGCGGACTCGTTCGACGGGACACCGGACGATTTGGTGGACCAGGTGGAAAAGGTCACCTCGCGCACCACCGACCCGTCGTTCCGCGTCGACGGAGACCGGGCCACTCTGACCACAGCGGCGGGGCAAACCGGTGTCGTGCAGGCCTACAGCAGCGTCCGCGGAGACGGACTGGTCGCGGCGTTCGTTGTCGACGGCACCGGCCTGAAGGTCACGGCGTACGGTCCGCCCACTCAGATGACCGCGGCGGCAACCGATATCAAGGACATGATCTCCAGCATCCAGACCGTCGACGGGAGCAACCGATGAGTGACGCCGTGACAGACACCGCGTCGTCCGAGGCCGAGCACCGTCGGCAGGAGGCGCTCGAGGTCTCCGGGTGGGGTGAACGATTCGAATTCGTGCAACCCCACAACCTGTCGTTCTGGGTGTACATCGCGCTCACTGCAGTCGGAGCGTTTCAGGCTTGGGCGTTCTTCGCACCGGGAGCCGGGTTCTACGCCGAGGGATTCGCCGTGTCCGCGGTGCTGTGCACTCTGTGCGGACTCGCGTGGTTCGCGTGGTTCCGTCACATCGACCGGTGGGAACGGCAGCCAGGCCGACTGGTCGCGGCAGCACTGCTGTGGGGAGCAATCCCCGCCACCTTCGCGTTCGCGATGACGGTCAACACTGCGATGCTCAGCATCTACCCGAAGCTGTTCGGCCAAGCGTGGAGCGCGAATTGGGCTGCAGGCGCGACTGCACCGATCACCGAGGAAGCGGCCAAGCTCTGCGGATTCATCCTGCTGATGAGCCTTGCCCCGCGGCTGATCCGAACGGCCAACGACGGTCTCATTCTGGGCGCCTTCATCGGACTCGGATTCGCAATGTTCGAGGACTTCCTCTACGCAGCCAACGCCACTGCCCGGACGTTCGGAACCGACCCGGTCGGAAATGCCGTCCACATGTCGCTCACGCGGATTGCCGTCAGTTTCGTCTCGCACCCTCTCTTCAGTGCGCTGGTGTGCGCAGGCGCGGTGTACCTCATCGGGACGAAAGCACAACCACGCAAGATCGGGCGTGGTCTCGCCTTCGTTGCGGCGGGGGTGTTCCTGCACTTCACCTGGGACGACGCCACCGGGCTCGGCGGAGGTAATCCGCTTCTGTTGTTCGGCGTCATGTTCGCGTCCGTCGTCATCGCATTCACGGTGCTGGCGATCGCGTTCCGCCGAGCAGCACCACGCGAGTACCAATTCGTCCGCGACATTCTGGCTCCCGAGGTCGATGCAGGATTCCTCACCGACGCCGAGGTGGACGGCGTTCTGGACAGAAAGGCCAGAAAGGCATTCCGCGCGTCGTCGCCCGATCGACGGGCCCGGAAAGCGCGTAAGCATCTTCGACGCGCAATCCTGGACCTCGCACACGACATCGCGAGCGCCAAGGGCGCGGACACCGAAGCGGTGCGGCACTCGCGTGCCGAGGTCGAACGTCTTCGCGCCGAGGACGGCATCGGGCAGCCACTCGGCAGTTAGGTGATCGGCGGCGGATTACGCCTTCGCCACGAGCGGTGCGACCTCGGTCCCCAGTAGTTCGATTCCTCGGAGCAGATCTCCGTGCGCAAGGCGAGGATTCGTCATCTGCAACGACAACCGATCGACACCGCCCAGCTGCTCACCCACGCGCAGGATCTTGTCTGCGACGGTCTTCGGGTCTCCCATGAAGAAGGCTCCGTTGGGGCCAGACGTCGCGTCGAACTGTTCCCGAGTGGGGCGTGCGAAGCCGCGCTCGCGTGAGACCTTGGTGAACATCTCGTGCCAGCCGGGGTAGATGGTGTCCGCTGCCGCTTGCGTCGACTCGGCCACGAAACCGAACACATGTAGTCCGACTTGCAGCTTTTCGGGTGCGTGCCCGGCCTCCGCGCCTGCCCGTCGATAGAGATCGACGAGCGGCGCGAACTGTCGGGGTTCGCCGCCGATGATCGCGATCATCAGGGGAAGACCCAACAACCCGGCTCGAACGAAGGACTCGGGAGTTCCTCCGACGCCGACCCAGATCGGCAGCGGATCCTGTACCGGCCGGGGGAAGATGCTCTGCCTGTTCAGAGCCGGTCGGTGACGCCCGGACCACGTGACTTCCACGTTCTCGCGGATCTCGAGCAGCAATTCGAGCTTCTCGGCGAAGAGCGAGTCGTAGTCGCGTAGATCCAGGCCGAACAGCGGGAAGGATTCGGTGAACGATCCGCGGCCGACGACCAGGTCGATCCGCCCCTTCGAAATGAGGTCGAGAGTGGCGAATTCCTGGAACACGCGTACTGGATCGTCCGCGCTGAGCACTTTCACTGCACTGCCGAGCCGGATGCGTTCCGTGCGAGCGGCCGCGGCCGCCAGGATGATCGACGGCGCCGAATCGTAGTACTCGCTCCGATGGTGCTCGCCGATGCCGAACGAATACAACCCGACCCGGTCCGCGAGGGCGATCTCCTCCAGCAGATGGCCCATTCGCTCGGACGGGCCGATCACGCGTTCATCGGTCGGGTCCGTCACGGAGGAGACGAAGCTGTCTACGCCCAGGTGCATTGTTCGACCTCTCGATTCGGGGCGGAAAGCCCACCCGTGTCGATTGTAGATTCAACCATCATCGCCGACGGTCTCTGTCGACCCCTCACCGGTTGCCCTAGCCTTGACGTGATCGTCTCACTGTCCGCACACCCACACGTTCAAGCCGACAAGGGAGCACCCATGACAACGTGGCTCATCACCGGATGCTCGACGGGCCTCGGAAGGCATCTGGCCGAGACAGCATTGGCACGTGGTCATCAGGTGGTGGTGACCGCGCGCGACGTATCGAAGGTCGCCGACATCGCTGCCCGCTACCCCGACACCTCACTCGCGATCGCTCTGGACGTCACCGACGACACTCATGTCTCTGCTGCCGTCGACGCTGCTACCGACAGGTTCGGAGCAGTCGACGTACTCGTCAACAATGCGGGCTACGGATATCGCTCCGCGGTCGAAGAGGGCGAGGACGGTGCGGTCCGCCGGTTGTTCGACACCCACGTCTTCGGTACCGTGCGCACGATCAAGGCCGTTCTGCCGGGAATGCGCGGCCGTCGCTCCGGGACGATCGTCAACATCTCGTCGATCGGGGCGCGCCTTTCACCCGCCGGGTCCGGGTATTACGCCGCGGTCAAAGCCGCCATCGAGGCGCTCACACTGTCGCTTCGTCGAGAGGTCGCCCCCCTGGGCATCCGCGCCCTCACGGTCGAACCCGGCGCGTTTCGCACGGACTTCGCGGGCAGATCCCTGACCCAGTCCGCCTCCCCCATCGCCGAGTACGCAGCCACGGCCGGTGCGCGCCGGATCGAGAACGACGCAGCGCACGGCAACCAGCCAGGTGACCCGGTCAAGGCAGCACAAGCTGTCGTCGACGCAGTCGAATCCGACGATCCCCCGTTCCTGCTGCTCCTCGGCAACGACGCGGTCGACGGATTCACCGGTGCGCTCGACGCCCTGCGCGCCGACGCCGAGTCGTGGGAATCCGTTTCACGAAGCACAGATTTCGACTCCTGAACTGCACGCGATTCAGTCGTTCTGCGGGTTGTCTTCGTAGGTGACGGTGATTTCCTGGAACCCTTTGTTGCGTTGAGCTTCCGCTTGCCCGGTGTACGAGTTCTTGTCGCCCTCGGTGAGTTCGACATTGTCGGTGAACGGTGTCAGCAGCGCGCGCGGATGAAGGTGGTCTACTCGAACTGCGTTGATCTCGATACAGATCACGATCAGAACCGACGCCACGTACAGAAAACCCAACAGCCCCAGCACGATTGCGAACACACCGTTGCTTGTGCTGACGTTGCCGACGACGTAGCGGATGTAGATACCGCCGAAGGATTGCAGAGCCTGCCAGATCACCGCGGCTGCAACGGCTCCGGGCAGCACGTCGCGGACACTCAATGGCCGCGCGGTTCCGATACGGAACGCGGCAGCGAACACCGCACTGTTGAGCGCGATCGCGCCCAGGATCGCCGACACACCACCGGCGAAGCCGAACAGGCCGGACGACGCGACGACGTTCAGCACGGTCAAACCGATGATCGCGCTGCCGACGGTGCTGAGCAGCAGCAGCCCGCGCACTCGGGCGCGAATCGGGTCCGGCTGGTTGTTGCGCGGGACGGACCACGCAGTGTTCAACGCGTGTTGCACCGCCAGTGACACCCCGAGACCGCCGTACAACGAGCCGGCCACACCGATCACGATTGCCGTGACGCCACCACTGAGCCGGTCGGGCTCGCCGAGCTGGTCTCCGATGACCGGGATCTGACTCATCGCCGAGTCGAGGATGCGTTCCTGCAGATCGGGATTGCCCGCCAGCACGATGCCGAGCAGGGTGGTGAACAGCAGCAGCAGCGGGAACAGCGACAGAAACGCGTAGTAGGCGATCAATGCCGCCAGGTATCCGCCGCGGTCGTCGAGGAATTTGTAGACGACCGCGAGCGGGAACCCTGCTGCCGGGTGCTTGCGCTGGAACCCGTCGATGCGAGAGACCATCAGCGGTCGAAGAGGGACTTCGATTCGATGCTCCGCGCCAGTGCCCGCACTGCGCGAGTCGGCGCGGCCTTCAGCTGACGCTGACGACGGTTTCTCCTGGCAATGACGAACGCGATCGTCCCGGCGCCGATCACAGCGGCGACGACGGCCACGGTTCGAGGAGATGTCGCCGTGTCCACGACGCTGTCGACGTCGACCTCGCGGACCTTGGATGCTGCATTGTCGGCCAAGTCCGTGACCGACGCCTTGGCGTCGGCTGCGGTCGATGCCGCGGTGTCGGCGAGCGAGGAGGCTGCCTTGGTTGCCGAATCGGCCGCGTCGGATACGACGTCTGCTGCCTTGTCAGCGACCTCCGACGCCTTGTCGCCCAGTTCCTCGGCGCCGTCGGACACGGTGTCGGCGAGTTGATGGGCATTGCCCTTGGCCTTCTGCGCCGCCCCGCTACCGCGGAGTTCGTCGTCGCCGGTGGCGTTGCCGATGCGCTCCTTCGCATCACCGGCGAGTTCGTCGGCCTTGTGTTGCGCTTTGTCGATGAAGTCGGACATCAGGTTCCTCCATGTCGTTCGCGACGCCGCACAGCGTGTACGGCGTTCGAGGGTCGATCGGCCGGTGGGAACCGGCAGCTTTAAGTCGGTTCGAACGAAGGAAAACAAACGCGAAGAAGTAAGTGATCTGCGCCACACTACCTGCGAGCGATCCATGAAGCTCTCGGCCGCGCATTGATTGAAGAAAAAAGGTCCGACCAGTGTGTTTTGTACGCGACGCCACACGTTTGCCTCGGCACGACCCGTGCCAGAATCAGCTCCTCGATTCGACCTCCGATGTCGAATCCGAACAAGTACGGAAGTAGGTCGTCTGTGGGCGCGAAGTCGATAGTCGAAAGCTGGTCCGACATCAGACGGCCGAACAGCGGGTCCGACACCGATCGGACCTGCCAGAACATCGTCGACCTGGCCGTGGCGACCGTGGGATGCACGGGTGCGTCGATCACTGCGATGACCGACCGTGCCCGACCCATCATCGTCGCCGCGACCGATCCAGCGGTGATGCGCACAGCTCTGGAGGTCGCGTCGATCACCGGGTACTCGGCGACCGAGGCGGTCATCGACGGCCGAAGAGCCGTCGTGGTCGACGACATGGCCACCGAACCAGACCGTCCGGAGTATTCCCAGGAGATCTTGGCTCGTACCGGGGTGCGCTCGACAGCGAGCTTCCTACTGCTTCTCGACGACGTCGAGCTGGGCGTGATGACGTTCTACTCGACGGAACCACGCACGTTCACACACGACGTCCTGGATCGGTGTGCACGTTTCGCTGACCAGTCGGCCCTTCGGTTGGCATACGCCAGTGCACGGGAGCGGGCAGACCACCTGGCCTCCGCGCTTGTTCGTAGCCGTGAGATCGGCATCGCGATCGGAGTCGTCATGGCCACGGCCACGGTGGATCGCGACGCTGCTTTCGACATGCTTCGTCGGGAGTCGTCGCTCACCAATCGCAAGCTGCACGAGATCGCGTCCGAGACCGCAAGAACAGGAGAAGTGCCTGGACTCCGCGTGCCGTGAACCGGTCGTACACTTCGGCCATGGACTGGGTCTTCGACGCCGAGGTGTTCCAGTGGCGCGGTCCCGCGCCGTTCTACTTCGCGGCCACTCCCGCGCACGTCGACGACTTTCTGCACGCTCACCTCGGTGAGCTGACCTACGGATGGGGCGTCATCCCCGCTCGGGTGAAGATCGGTGACACCGAAATCGAGACTTCTCTGATCCCGAAGGACGGTGCATACCTGGTGCCGTTGAAGGTCGCGCTACGCCGCCCCGAGGACATCGACGACGGTGACCACGTGGAAATTCACCTGTCCGTGGGGCGCTGTGAGCAACAGATCCCGGTGCTCAGTCGGCCTGATCCGCTCGTGCCATGACGCCCTGGTAGTCGTCCAGATCTATTTCCTCCGCGATCACGGTCTTGGTCCCGTTGTAGACGTCGCGGTCGATCTCGTCGTCGGCGTTGGCAACGAGCATCGCCACGAACGTGTCACCGTTGACATTGAGGAAGGTACGGAAGATTCCGGCGAACCAATCGACTGCGATCAGCAGCCCGACGGCTTCGAACGGCAGGCCGAGCGAGGTGGCCAGGAACATCGCGACGACGGGAAATCCGCCCGGAACGGTGATGGTGCCCATGTTGAGGAGGATCGCCAATCCCATACCGAGGGCGATCTGTCCGATGCTCAGGTCGATGTTTCCGGCTTGCGCGAGGAACATCACCACGATCATGTAGTTCAGGACCGCGCCGTAGGAACCCATCGTCAGGCCGATGGACAGCGTGAAGTTGGCGACCTTCTGACTTACTCCCACCTTTTCGACAGTGTTCTTGAGCACCGTCGGGAAGGTGACGGCCGAACTCGTCGTCGTCACTGCGACGATGGTCTGCTCGGTGAGCTTGTTCGGCAGCTTCCATGGGCTGAGACGAGTTCGTGCTGCCACGACAGCGACGAACAGCGCGAACAGGACGATGACGCCGATGAGTGTCGTGCCCAGATACTTCAGCGCCGTCGAGACCACCGAGAAGCCGACGTCTCCAGCGAGAGCTGCCAGTAGACAGAACACGCCGATGGGGGCGATCACCATGACGAGACGGATCATCGTGAGGACGATCTGTTGAATCTGATCGAACAGCCTCAGGACGCCGGTGTCGCCGGTCTTGTTCACGTGGATGCGCAGTGCGATTCCGAACAGCAGCGAGAAGACGATGATCGGCACCATCGTCGCGGTGGACATCGCGTCGAACACGTTGGTGGACACGAAGTTCAGCAGCGTGTCCTGCCATCCGAGTGCTTCCCCCGCCGATTCCTCCAGGCTCGGGTCCAACTCTTGCGTGAACACCATTCCCGACCCCGGCCGCACGAGACTGCTGAGCACCCAAGCCAAGACAGCCGCGACGAACGAGAACCCGATCATCCACTTGAACGTTCGGAACGCGATCTTTCCGGTACCGGTGCCCGACATGGATCCGGTGGCGACGATGACCGATGCCATCACCAACGGAACGATGGACATCTGGATCAGACGGATGAACAGGTCTCCGATGAACTTCAGGTTCGCTGCCCACTCACCGACGAGCAGACCGAAGACAATGCCGCCGATCGCAGCGAGACCGATCTGTGCAGCGGGATGCCTCAAAGACTTCATGCCTCAAACTAAGACGAGCCCGCTACCGGGCCGTGACCGTCGTATTGCACTCGCATTACGGCCTCGAAGCGCGGCCGATTCCCGACGATGCGCTGGCCACGATTGCTGTCTTCATCCTTGCCCCTGTTCCGCCCGCGCGAGTGCGCGGAGCTTTCCCACTGACATGCGAAGCCCGTACGCCACCAGAGTCTTTCGACCGTCCGGGTGCGTCCAGCGCAGCAGGGCCGACCCGTCGTCCACCGAACCGGTGACAATTTCCGGTTCACCGACGAGTGGCAGCGGACCTACCGCCTTGATGGACAACCCGAGCACCTCGGTCCAGAAGTAGTCGTCGACCGGAGCGCACCGAGCGGCTGCTCCGAGCGCGGATGCTGCAGCAACCCTGCCCTGAGCCACAGCGTTGGACCAGAACGGTCCGCGTCGGGGATATCTCGACGGCTCCCGGAAGTACGTGACGTCGCCGGCAGCGAACACGTCGGGTACCGACGTCGAGCAGTCCTCTCCTATCCCCACACCGTCTCGATCCGCAACGCCGGTACCGTCGAGCCAGTCGGAGGCCGGCACCTCCCCCACACAACTGACAACGACATCGGCATGCAGCGCAGTGCGATCCGGCAGGACGATCCCGTCCACGGGACTGCCGGACAGCGTTACCGGCCCCGCAGGGCGCAGCATACTTCCGCTGTTCTCCGCCAGGCGCTCTTCGATGGCCGCAGCAAGGAAGCTTCCGAGAACTCGCTCCAGAGGAGGATCCACGTCGACGACGGTTGTCTCGATAGTGCGTCGGACGCACGCCGAGGCGATTTCCATTCCGAGGAAGCCTGCGCCGACGATGATCGCCGACGATGCCGCGTCCAGCCGGGAACGCAGGACCCGTGCGTCGTCATGGGTTCTGACGACCAGTTCCCCCGCTTGGCCGACCCGAGCCAGGCGTCGAGCATCGGCGCCTGTCGCGACGACGAGTGTGCCGTACTCGACGTCGGTTCCGTCCGAGAGAGCAACGGTCTTTCGGTCTGGGTTCAACCGTGTTGCAGCAGAGTTCAGTTCGGTGATGTCCAAGTCGGACAGATCCCACCGGGCCGACGTGCCGCTGCCGTAGTTCAGGACGTGCTTGGAGAGCGGCGGCCGTGAGTACGACCCGTCCGGATCCCCACCGATCATGACGATGTCCCCGTCGTGACCGAGGGCTCGGAGCTCACGGGCGGCCGCGCAACCGGCTGTCGACCGACCGACGACGACAATCGGAGCTGCGTTCATTTCTGTTCGCGCAGCGCGGCCACCGGGCAGGCGCCGATCGCGGACCGCACCGCAGCGACCTGCTCCTCGGGCACGTCCTGGTGGTCGTACGCGTAGTGCAGTTCGCCGTCGTCGTCGAGGCTGAACACCTCGTGTGCGGCCTCTTCACACAGTCCGTGGCCTTCACAGCGATCCCAGTCGACGTCGATCCTCATGCTTGCTCTCCCCTGCTCGGTACCAGCTCGAGCGGTAGCCGTTCGAGCCGGTGAATGATGTTGTTGACGGCCCACTTCGGCTCTCCGGTCAGTTCGATTCGTTCGACCCGACGCGCCAGCGCCTGCAGCATCGATCGTGCTTCCAACCGTGCCAAACCCTGGCCGGCGCAACCGTGCACGCCGGACCCGAAGCCGAGCTGCCGAGCAGCATCGCGGGTGATGTCGAACGAGTCGGGTCGATCCCATTCGGCAGCATCACGGTTGGCCGAGGCGTAGATCACCAACAGGCGGCTCCCACGCGGAATCGGAACTCCACCGATGTCGACGTCGCGCGCTGCTTTGCGCGAGAACGCGCGTAGCGGCGACTCGAACCGGACCACCTCGTTGACGGCGCCTGGGATGAGCGTGGGGTCGGCCCGCACCGCCTGCCACTGCTCCGGGTGCTGCGAGAACAGGTACAGCGCACTCGAGATGGCTCCGATGGTGGTGTCCAGAGATGGCGCCATGTAATCCACCATCAACGCAGGGCACGCCTTCGGGTCGATCGTGCCCTCGTCGGCGGCAGTGAGCACATCGCCGCCCATGCTTCCTTCCAGCACCGATCTGTTCTTCACGACGCGACGTGCGAACGCCATCATTTCCGCCACGGCCTTCGCAGCACCGACCGACCGGCAATTCACCGGTCCCATTGCGTCGAATGTCGCTCCGGCCCAGCGCAACAGCTCCTCGCGGCCGTCCTCCGGCCATCCGACCAGATCGGGAACGACCGACAGCGGAAGGACCGTCGCCAAGTCCTCGACCCCATCGACGTCCAGCATCGACATCGCTCGATCGACCACTCCGTCGGCGGCCTCCTCCACTGTCGTGGTCATCTTTCTCAGGGCTTTGGGGGTCATGCGGTGCGCCAGAACGGATCTCTTGGTCGCATGGTCGTCCGCGTCGCTGTTGAGCGTCGTGCCGCGCCCCAGGCGATTCGCGACGGCGTTGAGCGACACTCCGTCGCCGGAGATGAACGACTCGTCGTCCAGCAGCATCGCCTTGCAGTCCGCGTAACGCGATACGGCATAGACGCGTTGGTGCGGCAACCACACCGCAGGACCCAAGGCGCGCAGCCGCTGGTAGTGGGGATACGGGTCGACGATCGCGTCGACGTCGTAGATGTTCTGTCGGTATCGGGGGACCGACGAGTCAACGGTCACCGGAGCTCCTGACAATTCGATAGGCGCAACTCGGCAACCGCGTGTGCAGTGACGGCACCGACCGGCCTGCGGCCATCACGGTTCTGTCCGGCCGCACGATGGCAGCAACCGCGCGGCGTCGGTGAAGCCACATCCCGAGTTCCGAGGATTGCGGGACCTCCAGTGCGGTTGCGCCTCGGCGGACAACTTCGGTGTTCTGCTCTCGGGTGAGCGGTGTGGTGGAGACGAACAGGAAGCACCCTGGGGCGACGTCGTCGACCCTCCTCCCGCGATCGACGACAACGTTGGGACACAGTGATCCGGCGAGCCCACGCGACAATGCCTTTCGCGTAACGAAATAGGAGGGCGACAGGCGCGGCGAGGCACTGTCGGTCACCTGCGCTCCGATCATGGGTAGGTGTCCGAGGACGGGCGCGACGGTCTTGCGTACGGCGTCGGTGATCGCTCCCCCACCGGTCATTGCCCTCCCGATTGCCACGGCCAATCGAATCGACGACGTCACGTGAGGTTTGCGCTCCGCTTCGTAGGAGTCGAGAGTGTCGTCGGCGAAGGATCCGATCATGACGCCCACCAGTTTCCAGACCAGGTTCATCGCGTCGCGCACACCCGCGCCCATCCCCTGCCCGATGAACGGCGGCGTCAGGTGCGCTGCGTCGCCGAGCACGAAGATGCGGCGATCGCGCCACCGGTCGACCACTCGAGCACGGAAGGTGTATTCAGTGGACCTGATCAGGTGCAGTGCGTCCCGATCCGCAGTACCGAGCCAGGGCGACAGCAGAGGGCGGACGCTGTCGAGGTCGCTGAAATCGTCGGCAGTTTCGTTGTCGCGGAGCCGGAATTCCCACCGATAACGAGTGTCGCCGATGCGCATGTAGGTGGCGGCGCGTTCGGTGTCGCACACCTGGTGCACTCCCTCCCACAAATCGAGCTCGGCCTCGGTGGCGATGTCGATTACCAGCCATCTTTGCTCGAAGCCGAGGTCGCGCATTCTCGATCCGATCGATGCCCGTACGACGCTGTTCGCTCCGTCGCACCCGAGTACGTAGTCCGCGGTGACGGCGCAGCGTTCTCCACTGCGTGTATCGAGGTATGTCACGACGCAGTGGTCCCGCCTGTTCGCGACGTCGACGACGGTGCAGCCGCCTGCCACGTGGACGCCGGCGAGCGAGGACAGCCGCGACCGCATGAGATGCTCGAGGTCGGGCTGATCGAACATGTTGGCCTGCGGAAAGCCGTGCGGCCTGCGGTCGGGGTCTCGATCGAACACTGCGAGCGTCGTGAGGCGTCGGTCGACCAACTGCAACCCGCGGGCCGGTCTGGAGATCGCCGCGAACTCTTCGGCCAACCCGAGGCCACCGAGTATTCGGTAGACCTCGTCGTCCATGTGCACCGCCCGAGGCTGCGGGTACACACCCTCCCAGCGGTCCATGATGGAACAGCTGATTCCGTACTGCGCCAACAACAGTGCGGCCGTCATCCCGGTGGGCCCCGAGCCGATGATCACGACCGGGTGGTGATCGACGGACTCAGGCATACCGAACCCTGGTCCGTTGAATGCCGAGATCGAGTGCCCCATCGGGTGTCGACACGGCCAGTTCCAGCACATCGCCGTCCTGCAGATACGACGGGTTGGACGACTGTTTCTTGAAGAAGATCTTCCATTTGAGTGCGGGAGGGAGGAGCGAGCCGATGATCTCGATCGGTTTGGCGGGCGCCGTCAGCGCTGTCCCGCCTGGAGTGCCCGTCAGCAAGAGATCACCCGGGTCCATACGCTGAAATCGTGTCAACGTTCGCAACGTGTCCAACGGGTGGTAGATCATGTCCGCGACCGTGCTGTTCTGCCGTACTTCACCGTTCACGCGCAGGGTGAGGCAGAGATCGGTGAAGCGGCTGAAGTCGCCCGCCTCGAGGAGCAGCAACACCGGTCCGGCGGGCGTGAACGTGGGGTACGACTTTCCCTCGTAGAACTGAGTTTTGGGCAGTTGTACGTCCCGGGCGGACACATCGTTGGTGATGACGAGAGCTGCAATGTAGTCGGCCATGTTGTTCTCGTCGAGTGCCGTGCCCACGGTCATCGATGCGCCGAAGACGAGCCCGATCTCGATCTCGTAATCGAGCAGTTGCACATGCGCGGGCTTGACGATGTCGTCTGCCGGACCACTGATGGACCCCGATGCCTTGCGGAAGAACGTCAGCGGCACCGTCTCCGGGTTCATCCCCGAATCCCTCACGTGTGTCACGAAATTGGTCATCTGCGCGACGACCCTGCACGGCGCGGTCACCGGCGAGACCAGCGCCAGACCCTCCACCGACGCGGTCGCCGAACCGCGGCGTGCGGCGTCGATCGCGGCCCGGTCGGCAAGGAGCTCGGCTGTCGTCACCGCGTCGGTGTCGACTCGGACGGCGCCGCCTGGCGTGTGCACCCACCAGGCGTCGACGGTACGGAGAATCGAAACAGTCATGAGTTGGCTACTTTCAGCAGGCCCCGCAAGCGCTGGGCGTCGAATTCGTTGTCGTGTCGTAGCGACGAGATGATCGACCGCAGTTCCCCCAACGATTGCCGTCCGGGCGCGATGCCGAGGAAATCTCGTGTTGCCGGCGGTCCCCATTGGGCGAGGCCCGACGCAGTCATCGGGGCCCAACCGGGTTCGAGTGAGCTGTCGAACAGGTCGCCGTCGCTGAAGTGCTCGACCAGAAAACCGTCGGGATCGCGCCAATAATCGAAGATCTGGCTTCCCTGGATGTGTCGGCCGATCCCCCACGAGTGGCGGTAGCCGCGTTCGGTCAGGAACTCGCTTCCCGCGGCGATAGCGTCGAGATCACACACCTGGTAGGCCGAGTGCACGTATCGATCCGAGGGTCCCAGTGTCATCGCCACGGTGTGGTGGTCGGTCGGGGTGTCGCCGCGGTCGCAGCGGATGAAGCTCATCACCGGTCCACGTTCGCGCTGATTCTCGTAGAAGAGAAAGTCACTCACGATGAGCCCGAGGTGTTCCAGGTACCAGTTCAGGTTTTCGAGATATCGAGTGCGCGAGAGGACGACGTGACCGATGCGCTCGACGAGCGCTGGTTCATGGGGAGTTCGGCACGTCGCGTTGACGCGAGTACGACTCCCGCCGTCGTTGTGGGGGTGGATGCGCTGGCCGGTCAGCGCAGAAAGAGCCCGGGTGCCGGCGACCACGCGTACCGGTTGTCCGCTCGGATCGTGGAGAGTGACCCCGATACCGCCGATGCTCTCGTGCAGTCGATCGACCCGACGTCCGGTTGCCTTGCCCAGCCGAAGTACGTCGGACTCGTCGACGGCCTGGAACGCCGCGCCGACGAAGCGGGTTCGCGTGCCTCTGCGAATGACGACGCACGGCGAACCGCCTTGCGTGCCCCGAAGGTGAAGCTCCTGGGACGAACGATGGGTCACGGTGAACCCGAATGCCGACGCGAATGCCTCGGCACGGAGAAGGTCCGGTTTGCAGAATTCCAGCCAGGCGATGTCGTGAATTTTGACGATCGGATTTTTTGCCCGCCCCGGGTGCTCGCCTGGCAGCGCGCCCTGGTCGACGTGCATGTCCTTGTGCGCGTCCGTCATCGTTGTTCCCTCCCTCGTCCACTTTCTGACGATATCGTCACCTATGAGTGATCCGTCAGTCAAGGGTTCTGACTAAATCGTCAGCTATGAGGGTGGTCTAATGTGGCGACGGACATTCACGCGAAGAGGGGTGTGACCAGCAGAATGACCACTGCAGGAAACCGGCTCGAACGCCGCAAGGCTCGTACCCGCTCCGCGCTGATCACAGCTGCGCAGCGGTTCATCGCCGACGGTAAACCCAACGCGCCGATCCTGGAGATAACGCAAGCCGCCGACGTGGGAATGGGCTCGTTCTACAACCACTTCGACAGCAGAGACGAATTGTTCGCTGCCGCAGTCGAGAGCGCACTGGAGTCCCTCGGGGACTACCTGGATTCACTCACCGTCGAACTCAGCGACCCAGCGGAGATATTCGCACAGTCCTTCCGCATCACAGGACGGCTCTTTCGCCTGCAACCCGACCTGAGCCGGGTTCTCGTCAACTCAGGACCATCCCTCATCGCCTCGACGAAGGGCCTGGCTCCGAGGGCCGCACGCGACATCGCCGCAGCTACCGAAGCCGGCAGATTCGTCGCCCCTGATACAGACCTCGCCATGGCATTGGTCGCGGGATCCCTCCTCGGCCTCGGGCAACTACTCCTGCAGCAACCCGACCGCGACGACGCAGCCGCCGCCGACGCCTTGACGGCTGGAATCCTTGTCTCACTCGGACTTTCACGCGCCGAGGCCGAAGAACTGTGCAGCCGGCCCATACCGTTGGGCGCTGCCGATCTCGACCAGCCCTGACCGTCGCGGTCTCGGGGGTGCGGAAACGCGACTCAGCCTCCCTGAACGTACGTCTCCACGTGAGCGCCGGTGACCACTCCGACATTCGGCACAAGTGCACCCCACCCCGAGCTGCATGTACCCGACGCCTGACCTGTCGGCCCGAACGAGCTGGTCGACGCGGTGTACGGCCCGACCGCGTAGAACGGGAAGGCATTGGGGATGCCATGAAGACCCCAGCATTCGATGCTGAGGAAATACTCTCTCCGGGGCGGAGCTCCGGTGTCGTGACAGGTTACCGATGCGCTGAAAGAGTCGTGCACGACGGCACAGTCCTGCGGGCCGGCAGACGCCACCCCGGAAGTCGAGATCGAAGCGGTGGCCAGACCGCACATGACGACGCTAACTCGTGCGGCTGCAATAAGTTTGCTTCTCATAGGTAGTAATTCGCCGGCGCGTGACACGCCGTTACGTCCGGAAGCAAGTAGTCAGCCCGCTGCACTTCTCGTCGCTCTCGACAAATGCAAGTAGTTCTCGCCCACATTGTGAACATATGGCAGTGATGCAGCCTACATCGCCGGCCATAGGCTTTCGTCACGCCGAAAAGCGGGGGCGAGTGTTCGGACCCCGACGTTCTCTGATCGGCGTTCTCGAAAGAATTCGGCGTCCACGCCGCCGTCGATGAAACGTCTACAGTCCCGCTTCGAGAGGAACCCCATGACCGGTGCAGCCGACGCTCGTATCGAGAGCCTGGAAAGAACTTCACCCGAGCGGGCGCGCACACGTCGAAAGGCGCTGATCGCCGGCGCAACGGGGAACATCGTCGAGTGGTTCGATTTCACAATTTACGGCTTCAGCGCCGCAGTTCTCGCCACAGTGTTCTTCCCTGCCGAGTTCGGCAGCGGCGCTCTGCTCGCCACCTTTGCACTCTACGGTGTCGCGTTCCTCGCCAGGCCCGCAGGCGGCGTGGTTTTCGGCAGGCTGGGCGACCGGTTCGGCCGCCGAGGATCCCTGTCCTTGGCAATTACGCTGATGGGCTGCTCGACAGCGGCTATCGGGCTTCTGCCGACCTACGCCTCCATCGGCGCTGCTGCCCCACTACTCCTGCTGGTCTGCAGATTGGTTCAGGGTTTCTCGGCCGGCGGCGAATACACCGGAGCAGCCACCTTCGTCGTCGAACACGCGCCATACCACCGTCGGGGACTTTACGCCGGAATCATCGCCGGTTCGTCCTTCGTCGGCAGCATTCCCGCGACAATCACGGTACTGACGTTCAATTCGGTTGGCACAGAGTACTTCCTGGACGGTGGGTGGCGTTGGCCGTTCATCATCGGAGGGGTTGTCGCAATTGCCGGCCTGTTCATGAGGCTTGCGGTCGACGAAACACCGGCTTTCACCGAGATGAAAGAAAAAGAAGCTCTTCTCACTCGCCCCCTGGCCGATCTGTTACGCAATCACTGGCGGTCTCTGGTCGCTGCGTTCGTCTACTTCGCGTCGCTCGGCGTCGCTACTCATATGCTCATCGGTTACATGCCGACATTCCTGACACACGCTGCAGGAGTGTCGAGCACAGCTGCATTGATGCTGACGTCCGGTGCCCTGGTGCTCGCGGTTCCTCTGTACATCGCCTTCGGCGCAACTGTCGACCGGATAGGCAGGCGTCCCCTGGTCAGAATCGGAATGGTTGCATCGGTTCTTGTCGCGGTTCCCAGCTACGTTCTGATCGGCACGGGAAACATCGTCGCAATCGCAGGTGCGTTGATCGTCTTGGTTATCGTGCAATCCTTGCTTGCCTCAGCTCTTCTCGCGGTCCTCGAGATGATGCCGACTAATGCTCGATTCACGGGTACCGCACTGCCGTACAACCTTGCGTACGCGCTCTTTGCCGGTACCGCGCCTTTGGTATGCGAGACGCTGGTCAACTCCACGGGCAGCAACCTGTCGCCGGCGTTCTATGCAACCGCGGTCGCTTCGATTGCGCTTCCGGTCCTCTGGCGGGGCATACCGGAATCGAGAATCGCAGGGACGGACCGCCCTTTGCACAGCTGAGAAACCCAACGATGCAGTGGCACCTCCCGAAGCAATCGATCGAACCGGGACTCGACATATGTCGATGGTCCCGTGCCCAAGTCGCAACGCGCGGCCACTGTCCGTTCCGGTGGACACGCACCATGATGGGACCTGGGCGAAAGCACATGAAAGACATGCGTCATCGTTGCCATTACGGAGGAGACATCCGAAGAGGCGAAGACCGGGAGGTTGTGTGACGGAAACGTGGTACGCAGGAGGAAGAGTCGCGGACGGATCCGGTGTCGAACCATCCGCGGTGGATGTCTGCGTGAATAACGGGATCATCACCGCCCTCGGCGATGCACCAGCAGGCGCAACAACGGTGGATCTGGATGGCAGGCTGGTCACCCCCGGACTTATCGACGCGCACGTTCACCTCGGTCTGTCCAGTCCCATCAGAGCACAGTTCGGATTCGAACTGTCTGCCGCCGAGATCGCGGCCGACATATTCGCCTCGGCAGGCTTCGCCCTCGATGCCGGCTTCACGACCGTTCGCGACACCGGTGGCATAGACCGCGGTGTCGTCGACGTCATCGCCAAGGGCAAGGTGCGGGGTCCGCACGTCCTGTCCTGTGGCCCTGTCCAATGCCAGGTCGGCGGGCACGGATACTACGGCGCCGATTGGGAACCCACAGAATTGTGGACACAGCATCACATTCCCGGGCTGTGTGCGCTGTCGCTGATGTCCGGCAACGCCGACGAACTCAGGAAGAACGTGCGTGAGACGTTTCGCCGGGGTGCCACGTTTCTGAAGTTGTGCGTGACCGGTGGAGTCGTGGGCGGGCACGACCGCCTCGCGGACACCCAGTTCACCGTCGAGGAAATCGCGGTCGCTGTGCAAGAAGCCGCAGCGCGAGGCACGTACGTCACAGTGCATGCGCACGGTAAGGAAGGGATTCGCAACGCAGTACAGGCGGGGGTGCGCTGCGTAGAACACGGCACCGACATCGACGAGCAGACAGCGGCTCTGATGCTCGAGCACGACGTCGCTATGGTGCCCACCTTCTCCGTGATCGACCAACTGTTGAACGACGGGGTGGCGGATGTCGATCCCGCGACTGTCGAACGAGTAGCAGGAGTTCGAGAGCGGATGGCGGCCGCTCTCGAGGTTGCCCGCGCGTCCGGCCTGCGCATCGGCCTCGGTTCCGACCTCATCGGTCCGAATCAGCAACGGCGCGGCGACGAGTTGCGCGTGCGTTCGGAGTTGGAATCGCCGATGCAGGCCTTGGTGTCCGCAACGAGCGTCAATGCAAACATCCTCGGCGTGGGCGACACCGTGGGCATGGTGCGGGTTGGAATGCGAGCAGACCTGACCGTCTGGCAGGAAGACCCTCTCGAAGACCCCGATGTCTTCGCCGATCCCGAGATGGCCGTTCTCGTAGTCAAGAGCGGCACGACAGCAAAGGACATTCGTTGAGCGCGATATTGCATGGTTGCCTCCCGGACACCGAATACCTCGAAGTGGAGTCACGCTCAGGCAACCGGTACGGAATCTGGATCACCACACCTCCCGGATACGAAGAATCCAGCGAATCAGTGCCCCTGGTCTACGTGTTGGACGGCAACTGGACCGTGGGTTTCACCGCACCACTCATCGTCACGCAACGCGATCCGTATCTGAGCATTGCGCCCTACATTCAAGTCACCGTCGGCTACGCCGGCGACGAGGCATCGGACTGGGCGCGGCTTCGCAACCGTGACCTCGTGCCACCCGGGGAACCTATCGGCGATGACGTAGTGGCTGCATTGGAGTCCGCACGCGAAACCGGGGCGATGAGTCAAGGGGACATCGACGCCTACATCGAGCAACACTCGGACTGCAATGCGGATACGTTTCTGGACTTTCTGACCGACGAACTGCACCCTCGTCTGCACTCTCACCTTCGCGTCAGCGACACCGGTCACGGGCTGTTCGGGTTCTCGTACGGTGGGCTCTTCGCGTTGTACGCGTGGCTTCGCGGCGGAACTCCCTTCTCGACGGTCGGCGCGGGAACACCCGGGATCAGCAGCGCAGACAGCCAACTGTTCGACATGATCGGAAACCTTCCGGAAGCGAGCGACGACGGCCCAGGCGCCGGACGTCTCCACGTCACTCTGAACAAGGTAGAACTCTGGGGCGATGTCCCTGTGTAGCGCGGCTTGGCCCGAAATGTCCTCAGAGCGCTCGAGGGACTGCGCGCACAAGGTCGTTCGGAGCTCCTGTCGACTTCGATGCTCGACGAGACGCACGTCACCGGAGTACAGGCATCCTTCTTGAGCTATCTGAAGGAATGCCATGTCCGGTGATCGAGCGAGGTGGTCTCGGACCGCGCTGCACTAGCATCAAGGTGCCTGTCGAGAGTTGCGAGGAGAGTCCACATGTCCATCGACGAACTGCAGCTCCTCGTCGACGACCTGGCCGGGCGACTCCGCCGTTCTGTGGCCATCGACGACCCGTCCATCCGACTCCTTGCGTCCAGTCGACACTTCGGCGACGAAGACTCCCTGCGCGTCGCATCGATTCTGAATCGAGCGGTACACGAGGAGGTTTCGCGGCCACTTCTCGCTCTCGGCATCGGCACCTGGATCAAACCGGGTAGCGCACGGCCCGATGTGCCGGGGAGCGAGAAGCGACTCTGTGTACCTGTGCGGTGCAAGAGTCTGCTTCTCGGTTTCCTCTGGCTGATCGACAGTGAAGAGAACCCTCTGACCGAGTCCGACGTCGAAATGGCTGAGGACACTGCCTCGCGCGCGGGCATTGTGCTGTACGAACGACTTCTGCGTCATGAGCGTTCGAATGCTCGTCGCGAATCGATTCTCCGCAACCTCGTCAGCTCAACTCCAGAGGTCAGGACGCAGGCCGTCGAGGATGTAGTCACCGACCAGCTGTTCGCCCCGCGACCGATGCTTTATCAGGTCATCGCAGCGCAACGCGACACTGCACACTCGGTAGAAGCATCGGACGACATAGCGGTACAGGTCGCGATGCAGGAAGCGCTGGACACCCTTCCGACCGGCGCCGGTCTGATGGTGGCAGACAAGTCCCGCGCGTGGATCCTTCTTGCATTCGAGAATATTCCGACGCCACAACAATTGAAGCGCGTCACCGAACGCGCGGATTATCGCTTTCGCCAACTGAGTGGTCGGGACAGTCGATTCGTCCTCGGCGTCGGCGACACCGTGAACGAGCTCGGCGCGGTATACCGCGCCTATCGCAGCGCGACGGCCGCAGTTCGCGCTGCACTGCTCGTCCCCTCGCTCGGCGACGTGGCGAGATGGGGCCACCTGGGTCCCTACGACGTCCTACTGCGACTGTCCCGTGACGAAATCATCGGAGCTACACAGGTTTCACCTGTGAAGGCACTCGAAGCCGCGGACAAGCAACAGGTACTGACGACTACCCTCGGCGCATTCTTCGACAATGCGTGCGATATTCGACGCACCGCGGACCTGCTGCGAATTCACCGTGCGACGCTCTACCAGCGACTCAAACGCATCGAGCAGATCACCGGTTGCAGTTTCGACAACGGCGACGACCGACTCTCTCTGCACCTCGGCTTGAAGATGAAGTCCATAGCCGAAGCACACGACTCGTCGATCGGCTGACTGTTCCGTACGGGCGCCGTACGCGACAAATTCTGTTCGTAGTCAACCGAAGTATCCACAAATGGAGATAGCGTCGCCCTCCGGTCTAGGCAAAACTTGTGGTTGTAGCGGTTCGCTTCGTGTACACCGTCGCAACAACACATCTGGAGGAACGATGCCCCGATCGACCGATGCGATAGTTGTGGGAGCCGGGGTGATCGGCAACTCCATCGCTTACGAACTTGCTGCTCGTGGTTACGAAGTCCTGGTCCTCGACAAGGAGGGAGGTTCCGGGTTCGGTTCCACCAGCGCCTCCAGCGCGGTCATACGCTACAACTATTCGACGTACGACGGGATGGCTGCAGCATGGGAGGCCGCGCACTGTTGGAAGAGCTGGCGCGAACATCTGGACGACTCCGCCCGCGGACCAATTGCCCAGTTCCACGAATGTGGAATGGTATTCCTCGATGTGGACCTCGCCCCACGTGAACGTACGGTTCGACTCTTCGACAAGATCGGGGTGAGGTACGAGCTGTGGGACTCGAAAACGTTGGGCGATCGGATCCCAGGAATCGATGTCGGGTCTTACTACCCTCCCAAACCTGTTGACAGCGAGGAATTCTACGCCGACACCCACACCTCGCTCGGAGCGGTGTTCACACCTGAAGCCGGCTTCGTCGACGACCCCCAGCTTGCGGCGGCCAACTTGGGCGCTGCCGCGGCAGCGAAAGGCGCGATCCATTCGTTCCGCACCACAGTGATCGGCATCGAACAACATGCCTCGCGGCAGTGGGCCCTTCGACTGGACAACGGCGACACCGTCGAAACCTCGGTCGTGGTCAACGCTGCTGGGCCGTGGTCGAATGCGCTGAACGCAATGGCAGGAGTGGGATCGGATTTCACCGTCACCGTTCGCCCCCTCAGGCAGGAGGTTCATCATGTCTCGGCGCCGAAAGGCTACAACCACCATGCGCGACTCGGGCCGATGATCGCCGATCTCGATCTGGGAACCTATATGCGACCAGAACACGGCGGTGGCTTTCTGATAGGTGGTACCGAGCCCGAGTGCGATCCATTGGAATGGATCGACGACCCCGACACCGCAAACCCGAACCGCACTGCCGCTCGTTTTCAGGCGCAGGTCCTCAGAGCAGCTCGGCGTCTTCCACATTTGCCGGTACCGTCCCAGCCCAAAGGAATTGCCGGCGTGTACGACGCTGCCTCGGACTGGACGCCGATCTATGACAAGACCGATCGACCGGGCTACTACGTAGCGATGGGCACCAGCGGTAATCAATTCAAGAACGCACCTGTCGTCGGCCGAATGCTGGCTACTCTGATCGAGAAAGTCGAGGCGGGGCACGACCACGATCTCGATCCAGTTGTCTACACGGGTCCGCACACCGGTGTGCAGATACATCTCGGATCCTTCTCCAGGCGCAGGGAATTCAATACCGAGTCCACCGGAACTGTCCTGGGTTAGGCAATGCATCTGGACCACATCGGTCGACCACCGCACCAACACCTGAACTCATGCACGATGATTCTTCGAAAGGGCTTTCGAAGATGACACTCAGCAAGCAATCCGTCGCGGGCGTCGCAGACACAACAGTCTTCGACCGGACCGATGCACTCGAGGGATTGCCACACGAGCAGGTCGTCTTCTGCGAAGATCACGCCACGGGCCTGCAGTCGATTATCGCGATCCATTCGACCACCCTGGGTCCCGCCCTGGGTGGCACCCGGTTCTACCCCTACTCGGACCAGGGGGCCGCTTTGACGGACGTACTCCGCTTGTCACGTGGGATGACCTACAAAGCGGCAATCGCAGGCGTTCCACTCGGTGGCGGCAAAGCCGTGATCATCGGCGATCCGCGGGACATCAAGACCCGGGCTTTGCTCCGGTCGTACGGACGCTTCATCGACACTCTCGGCGGCCGATACATCTCGGCGGGCGACGTCGGCACCGGCGCAGACGACCTCGACGTCATCGGAGAACGGACTGCCCACGTGGTCGGACGGTCGGCGGCCGCGGGCGGTTCCGGCAACAGTGGTCCGATGACTGCTCTCGGCGTCTACCAATCCTTGCGTGCCGCGGCCACCTCGACCTGGGGCACGCCCGATCTCACGAATCGTGTGATCGGGGTCGAAGGCGTGGGAAAGGTCGGCTCCGAGCTGATCGCCTTGCTGGTGCGAGCAGGGGCGAACGTCATCGCGACGGACGTCGACGTCGAAGCAGTGCGCGCTGTTGCAGCCCGCTTCCCTTCGATCGTCGTCTGCGACGATGTTCTCGACGCCGAGTTGGACGTGTATGCCCCCTGCGCGCTGGGTGCGACCGTCACCGTCGCTTCCACGGACAGGATGACCGCATCTATCGTGTGCGGCGCAGCAAACAACCAACTCCGGACTGCGGACGTCGGCCAGTATCTGCACAGCAAGGGTGTGCTGTGGGTGCCCGACTACGTTGCCAACGCCGGCGGACTCATCCAGGTTGCGGGGGAAAAGGACGGTGTCGACGCGCAGTGGGTCCGCCACCGCGTAGAGAGGATCTACGACACGGTGTTGTCGATTCTCGACCGCTCCCGCTCCGACAGTGTTCCCCCAGGCGAGGCTGCCGACCGAATCGCTGGCGCACGCCTCCGGCTCGAACGGAACGGGGTGTGACCGGTCTCCGCGCAAACAGCACGCCAGTCGAGACCCGGATTGTCTCAGGTTGCTACAGACCGGTGGGCCGCTTCGATCCAGTTGCTGAATTCGCAGGCGAGATGCCACTGATGTTCTGCGATCAGTCTTGCCGGTGTCGTGCCGGGAAACTGCACCGTCAGCACAGCGTCGAGGTTTCCGTTGACATTGCGAAATTGATGTCGCACACCGCCGATGACCAGACCGTCATCGAGAACAGCTGATCCCGCGACCTGGATGGGATAGTCGTGATCGATCTCGATCGTCAACGACGCCGTTCGGGTGTAGTCGACCAAGAAGCGGCTTGCCGCAGGCGATCCGCCCGTCGTCTCGATGACCTCCTGACGCCCGCCGGGTAGCCCCCGCAGAAGGTAGTGATCGGGACACGCGTCGAGCATGTCGGTTTCTGCATTCGTGACGGTCAAGTTGTCGAACCACTCCACGGAGCGTTCAGCGTCCGCACCTGGGACCTGCAGCCGTGTCACGGCATGTCGGGTGCGGCCGCGACTGGCGGCAACACCGATACGCGTGAGACGCTCCGATACTGCCATCTCGCGTCGGAGCGCAGCGTAGATCCCGGCATGTCCGAGTTCGTATTTCAATCGCGTCAATGCAGACCGTTGCTCGGCGAGGTTGGTCGACAGGAGCTGTTGGACCGACTGATTCGGCGACAGCTCGCGCATCGCCCGCTCCCCCAGCTTGGCCGCGAATGTGGTGAGTACTTTGGTTGCGCGGGCGGACTCCCACTCGAGCACACGCTGTCGAGACACCGTTCTCGCCCCGATGGTGGCCCGAATATCCAGCGACTCTTTCATCTTCATTCCCCATCTCAGACGCGTGATCAAGCTACTCCGGTGGCAGGCGACCGAAGATGAGCGACTTAACGCCAGTAATTACTGCGTTAAGGGGCCATTACCGCAAGAGGGCAGGTGCTCGGGTTCATCGAACGGTTCCTCTCAACCGCCCCGAACAGGGTGTAAGTGGATCCTGGCAGGCATCTAGCGTAGAAACAGAGCCCATGGACCGGGCCACACACGACATCCCTGAATACGCGGCGGGTGACGGCGAGGTGCGTAGGAGAACCGGCGGCAGATCGGCACGTGTGCGCGAGGCGGTGCTCACCGCAACTCTGGACCCAAGCCCGCGAACACGGTATCGAAGGATTGACCATCGGCGACATCGCCGCACGCGCCGGCGTCGCCGAGACGACCGTCTATCGCCGGTGGGGTACTCGAACCGCGTTGATCGCCGACGCTGTCACGGATCTTGCAGCTACCCATAATCCTGTCCCGGACACGGGAACCCTGCGCGGAGACCTGATGGTGGTCGCCGACCAGATAGCGCAGCTGATCTCACGACCGGGCATCACGCGTTTGATCGGAACGACCATCGCCCTGTCCGCCGATCCGGACGTCAGCGCCGCACGAAACCGGTTCTGGACGGAGAGATTCGAACAGAGTTCCCACGTGATCATCAGAGCCGTCGAACGGGGAGAGTTGCCCGCGAACACCGATCCCCGTTCGGTACTCGAAACACTCTCCGCACCGATGTATTTCAGACTGCTCGTAATCGACCAGACTCTGGACCGCGCTTTCATCGAGCAGTGCATCGACCACACCTTGGTTTTGTACGGCGCAACTTCCTGAGCGGTGCCCCCGCTGCGACAACGACAGTCACCGCACCGTCGAGTGGTGTCGACGATGTGAGGGGACGTCGTGATGAGCCGGTAGCCGCACGTCTTTTTCGCCGTCATCAGTCGAGGTGCTGAGCCCACGTTGTGTCGACGTGACGGTGCCCTGTCTGTGTGCTCGATCGGGGTGTGCAGCGCTGGGGGTCTGCCGGCCGGGCCCCATAGGCGGGCGCCGATCAGCTGCGCCGCGCTCCCATTCCCCGCGCCAGCAGGTCGTCGACGAATCGGCGGGTCAGTGCGTCCGTGCGCGTTCCGACCATCGCGACGACCGCGCGTTGCAGCGGTGGCCGCATCGGGGTGACGATGCCGGCGAACCGCGCGGGGAGTGCGGTGGTCGGAACGAGCGCGATTCCGAGCCCCGCGTGGGCGAGTTGTGCTGCTGTAGTGGCGTTCCGGGAATGGGTGACAGCATCGAGCTCGACGCCGTGGGTTGTCGCGACGGAGTCGAACCACCCGCGTAGACCGTTCGACGGGTGGTAGTGCACGATCGGTCTTCCGGCGAGATCGGTCCACGAGATGGCCGGCTCGTCGGCGAGATCGAGCCCCTCCGGAATCACCGCGACGATGTCTTCCGTCCCGATCACGTGGGTGACGCCGGTGAACTGCGTCGAAGCCGGACCGACTGCGAGGTCGATGTCGCCGTACGAGAGTGCGTCCGCCATCGCATCCGCGCTGGCGAACTCGGTCAGGTCCAGGCCGATGTGCGGATACTTTCTCGTCCATTTTCGTAGCGTGGGCGCGAGGACTGGGACAGTCATGCTTTCGGCGCACCCTAGCCGTAACCGGCCTTCGCGTCCCTCAGCCGACGCTCGTCCGATCCGGACGATTCGGTCGGCAGCTGAGAGTGCGGCCCGCGCATCGTCGAGCAACGCGCGACCGGTCGGAGTCGTCCGAACCCCGCGCGGGAGCCGCTCCAGCAGCGGGGTGCCGATTTCCGTTTCCAACGACGCCAACTGATGAGACAGCGCAGGCTGTGAGAGATTCAACTTCACTGCCCCGGCGGTCACAGAACCGGCGTCCACCACGGCGACAAAGCATTCGAGGGCTCGCAGAGTCGGCATCGGTCGAGCGTATTCTACGGCGACAGTCCGACGGCTCTAGCTTGAATCCCTCTTCAGGTAGCGGCTTGTCGTCTGAACGAGCATCGTGCTGAAGAAGATGCCGATCAGCGTGAGGATTACGCCGGACCGAATGTCTCCGTCGATGAAGTTCGTGACGGCGATGACGTAGGAGATCACGGCCATGACGATGCCTGCGGCCATTCTGATCCTTGGGTCGACGTTCATGTGTGTCAGCTCCTGTCGTAAGTAATGGTGTGCGATGGTGGCGGCTCGGCTCGGTTCGGTCAGCCGACCGCGACGAGTCCGGCTTGCCGGAGGAAGGTGAGGTTGTCTTCGAGGTGCCAGTCCGAGTCGATGCGAGCATCACCGACGTGCTGGATGTCGATCGCACCGAATTCGATCGGTTGTCCGGTGCCGGTGCGACCGTCGTACGTGCCGGTGAAATGACCCCGGAAGATCAACCGTGCGGTGAAGGTGTCACCAGTGACGTACAGATCGACGAGCTCGCACGTCAAGTCGGGCACCGCAGCGCGGAACGTGTCCGACGCCGCGACGGGACCCGCTGGGCCTTGCGGACGCCCCGGCGGCAGCGTGTTGTCGACGAAGCCGGGGTCCACCGCCCGGTCGAGATACGCGGTATCACCGGTATTCCAGAACGTGTACAGCGTCTGCGCGATACGGACGACCTCACGGGTTCGGTCCGTAACCGGTGCATCACCGACGTTCACCGTACCCGGTGCGACCAGGTCGACCGCAGAATCCACAAGAGGCCGGTCGGTGGTCGTCGCGCGGGCGGAACACGCCACCAGTGGCAGCGTCACGGCCACCAGGGCAGCCATTGCCGTGAGGAGTTTCATGCCAACCGCCCTCCCCCGTCGACGTGCAGGGTGACGCCGGTGACGAAGGTGTTCGTCAGCAACGACAGTGCAGCGGCCGCGATGTCGGACGGTCGACCGACTCTGCGGACGGGGTTGGTGCGCGCCGTGTCCGCGAACAGTTTGTCCTTCCCCGGTCCCATAGAGTCCCAGGCCCCCGAATCCACGATCCCAGGTGACAGGGCATTGACGCGGACGGGTGCAAGTTCGACTGCGAGCGCCTCGGTCAGGAACGCCACCGCCCCGTTCGTCGTCGCCATTACCGACAGGCCGGACGCAGGTCTCCACGCAGCGACACCGGAAAAGAACAGGAACGAACCCCCCTCTCGCACCTTCGGCGAAAAGTGCTTCGCCAGCAGAATCGGTCCGATCACTTTGGCGTCGAATGCGTTTCGGACTGCGGTGCCGTCAAGATCGGCGATGGGTCCGTTCGCATGATCGGCGGCGAGGCTGATGACGTGGTCGACCGAGCCCACCGACGAGACTGCCTGCGCGATGGAAGACGCGTCCGCGAGATCCATCACCACCGCACTCGCTCCCGGACCCAACGAAGCGACTGCTGCGTCGAGAGACTCACGGTGCCGGCCGGCGAGGACCACCTCACCGCCGCCGTCGAGAACAGACGACGCAATGGACCGGGCGATCCCCGACGCTCCGCCGATCAGAAGTACTCGCATTCGAATGACCCTTTCGTTGTGTATGTGTGCCATTCGAGTGAAGCAAGAGAGCGACCGTCGAACAATCGATACTTTCTCTGATTTCCATCGATAACTTCGATACCGGCCATCCTCGCCTGATCTACGAATTGATCGAACTCATCGCCGTCGAGTGAAGCGGTAGCCGAAGCAGCGTCGCTCAGTGGTCTGCCGCCGGCCTGAGCTCGGGTGCGCGGTAGCCGCGGCCTCCTCGTACCCGATCACGTGGGAACAGTGCGGTGGTGTCGAAGTTCAAATCGTCTCCGTTGAAACAGGATTCGATGAAGTTGGAGTACATGTCGCCGAGAATCGTTGCCGAGCAACACTGTCCATCGAATCGCTCTCACCCGACACCGTGGGAACCAAATGTCGACCGTAGTCGCTCACCGGCCGGAATCCCGGACGCCACCAGCGCGGCACCGTCGGACCGCATGATGGCATCACGCGGCGCGAACTCGATGCGACTCGTCGGGTTCGTGGTAGGTCATGCACAAGCACGCGCGGAAACGCTTCGAGAAACTGTTGAGAGAGATGAAGGAGCCCGACATGAGGCTGGGCGACGGAGGTCCCAATGGGGTACGGACCTGTTCGAACTTGGGCGCGTGGGTACGAATCTCGACGACAACATCCGCCGGTGTAAGCGTCGTCAGATATCGCCAACGACGGGGTCGGTGGCACGTAAAGCGGCGCGCATGCGGAAGCCCGCCCCGCAGCCCCCACTCTCGAGGCGGTCCGGAGGTCGATTTCCGACTGCTTCCCATCTTCCGCAAAATGACAAAAACTCCGCCCAGAGCGGTTCTTGAAATCTCGGCCCTGACTCAACTGAGCGTGAGGCTCGAACGGACCGCGGCGAGCTCTCACTGTTAGCTCGGCCTGGACCAGATGTGACCAGCAGCAGCTGCTGCAGGTGATGAGCTGGGCTGCAATCGCCAGAAACCAAAACACCCCGCCCCCAGCTTTACGCTGGTGACGGGGTGTTTCTGGGTGCGCCATCAGGGACTCGAACCCCGGACCCGCTGATTAAGAGTCAGCTGCTCTAACCAACTGAGCTAATGGCGCCGATCCGCACCGCGTGTTCTCTGCGGTGCGGGAGAAACATTAACAGGAGAAACTGCCAGTTGTGAAATCGCCTGGTCAGAGGGCCTGTGTCAGCTGAAGATCTTGCGCACGACGAGTACGGCGACTACTGCGCCGACACCGATGAGCGTGAACTTCACCGGCGGCTCGTTCAGCTTGGCAACGATGCTCTGCTTGGTGTTCTCTGCGATTCGCTTGGGGCTGGCCCGCACGCTGAGCTCGTCCAGGGTGCTGGCGAGCTGGTTCCGAGCTGCCTCGATCTCGCGCTCGATTCTGTCGGTGTCCCTGGCCACGTGTCCTCCAACTTGTTGCAAATCCTGGCTGTCACTGTCGAGCCTAAAGCACTGCGTGTCTTGGACCGGCTCGGTGGTTAGTCTCGTCTGGTGACCGACACCAAGAAGCTCGAGGCCGGCGACCCGGCGCCCGCGTTCACTCTGCCCGATGCAGACGGTAACGACGTCTCCCTCGCGGACTACGCGGGCAAGAAAGTCATCGTCTACTTCTACCCCGCTGCCAGTACGCCGGGCTGCACCAAGCAGGCCTGCGACTTCCGTGACAGCCTCACCGAACTCAACGGCGAAGGCCTCGAAGTCGTCGGCATCTCCCCGGACAAGCCCGCGAAGCTCGCCAAGTTCCGCGACAAGGAAGGCCTGAACTTCCCGCTTCTGTCCGACGAGGAGAAGGCGACGCTGAAGGCATGGGGCGCCTTCGGCGAGAAGAAGAACTACGGCAAGGTCTACGAAGGCGTCATCCGCTCGACCTTCCTGGTCGACGAGGACGGCAAGATCGAGGTTGCTCAGTACAACGTTCGAGCCACCGGCCACGTCGCCAAGCTCCGCCGCGACCTATCGGTCTGACGCACCCAACTTCTGCAGGAACAGAGCCTCGGCCCCCGCGAGATTTTCGATCTCCCGGGGGTCGACGCTTTCGTTCGGCGCATGGATTCTCGCCAGCGGCTCCTCCACGCCCATCAGAATGATCTCGGCCTTCGGGAACGTTTCTGCGAGAACGTTGCACAGCGGAATGGATCCGCCCTGGCCCGCTGCAGCCACCGGCTTACCGAACGCCTCCGCCAATGCATCGCCCAGCGCTGCATATCCCGGACCGTCGGTCCTCGCCTCGAACGGCGATCCCACTGCCTCGGGTTCGACGGTGATCCGCGCGTTCCAGGGCACGTGAGCCTTCAGATGAGCCGTCAAGGCATCCTGGGCCTCCTGCACGTCGATCCCGGGCGGCACACGCAGATTCAGGCGCGCAGACGCCGTCGGCGAAATTGCTGCTGCCGACCCGACAACCGGCGGGCAATCGATTCCCAACACCGTGAGCGCCGGCCGAGCCCATACAGCGTCCGCGACTGTCGACGAACCAGCCAGCCCCACACCGTCGAGAACCCCGGCGTCAGCGCGGAACCGATCTGCTTCGTAGGTGATGCCATCCCACGTCTGGTCCGTCGTCAACCCGTCGACCACGGTGTTGCCGTGCGCGTCACGCAACGTGGACAGCAGTTGAACGAGGGCGGCCAAGGCGTCGGGCGCCGGTCCCCCGTACATCCCGGAATGGACTTCGCCCTCGAGCGTGTCGATACGCACGACGACGTTCGCGATCCCGCGGAGCGTCGTCGTCACCGTCGGTTGTCCGACGGCGGCGTTGCCGGTGTCCGCCACGACGATGATGTCCGACGCGAACAGCTCGGGCCGTTCGAGGACCAGATGCTCCAATCCCCCGGTCCCCATTTCCTCGGAACCCTCGGAGACGACGGTGATCCCGACGCCCAGTTCGTCGCCCAACGCCCGTAGCGCAAGCAGATGCATCACGACGTTGCCCTTGCAGTCCGCCGCACCGCGGCCGTACCAGCGGCCGTCACGCTCGGTCAGCTCGAAAGGCGCACTGGACCAGAGCTTGTCGTCACCGGGAGGCTGAACGTCGTAGTGCGAGTACAGCAGAACGGTCGGCGCACCCTCGGGAGCAGCGCGGTGCCCGACGACCGCCAGCGAGCCGTCGACGGTCTCGATCAGCTCCGCGGTCTCGAGCCCGGCGTCGACGAACGCGTCGCGCACCCACTCCGCCGCTCCGACGCATTCTTCGCGAGGAAACTGGCGCTCGTCGGCGACCGACCGAAACTTGACCAGCTCCGCGAGTTCGCGCCACGCGCGCGGCATGTCCGCAGCGATCCGTGCTCGTACATCCGACATCAGGACTCCTGACAGCTCGACCGATTCTCTCCGGTCATTCTGTCACCGCGGCCCGACACGTCAGTTGCCGGTGATCTCCTGCTGCAGCCACTCTGCGGTGTGCGCCCAGTGGCGATCCCATGCTTCCTGCTCGAGCTGCTCCTGAGACTTGCCGGGCTCGGGAACGATCGTCGGAACAGCGAACTCCGGCGGCGCGACCGTCGTCTTCGGCACCACGGCCGCTGCGGGCGGAATCGCCGCTGCGGGAATCGGAGTGAGCGCCTCGGCGGGCACGGCTGCGCCCGTCGTCGGATCGATCGTCCACTGCTGAGTCGTCGGATCCACCACGATCGGTTGTTGCGTGACCGGATCGATGACAACCGGGGCCGGAGCCGGCACCGCAGGCGGCGCAGGCGGCGTCACCTCGACGGACTGAGTTGCGCCGACCAAGCTGGTGTCGAGGCCGTCGACCTCGGGAAACGTCGCAGGACTCGCCTCATTGGCGACAGGCGCGTTCGCGGGCAGCGTCGACGCCAGCGCTACGCCACCGGACAGCACTCCGGCCAGAAGAGCGGCCGTCAGCACGAACTTCTTTCGCGGAATGGACCCCGTCGACGAGGACGCGGGTTCGATCCGCCGCACCGCGACGTTCGGAGCAACAGCCGACAGCAGCGGAGCCGGGGCAACGGTGGATCGAACGGCGACGCGCTCGGCCTGAACGGCGATATCGGCGGGTGCCTCGGCGACGTGCTCAGGCGTCTCCGACGCCTCGGAGTCGAGTGCGAGCGAGGCTTCGGGCTCCACGAGCACCGGGAGCACCTCGTCGGCGTCCCCCGCGACAGCGAGGCTCGCGCCACACGCGGCGATCTGATCCGAGTCGCCGACGTGCACCACCGGGACTCCGAGGCCCAGGCTGAGGATGTCGACGAGATCCTTGTTCTCGGACCGATCACCGAACAGTGCGACGGCGTCGGGCTTGCGGCCCGCCTCGTCGAGCACCTCCCATGCCAGCGGGACGGTGCTGCCGATGCGCTCGGGCGTCAGAGAATCGAGGGTTGCAGTCTTCGGTGTGGACAGGCTGGCATCGGCGGCATCGGCCAGCGAGATCGACACACCCTTCGCACCGAGGTAGTAGAGGAGCACGCACTGGGCGGCGTCGAACTCCGAGGACCGTGCAAGCCAACCGAGAAGTGCGGTCGACGCCGACACGAGCTGAATTCCGTCGAGGTCGTTCTCATCGATCGCACGGGCGAACCCGTCACGTTCGTCGGCGGATCCGTAGACCAACCCCACGGCATCGACGTCGATCTGCCGTCGTGCGGCGACAGCCTTCATCGCCTCCACTGCGGTGGGCAGCGAGGTCGATGCACCGCCCTTCAGCGAGGTCACCTGGCTCGCCACTACCGCGTCCGCTTCGATATCGAAGAGGACAGCATTCATCGCACCTGACTCGACTGAAAGACCAATGGTCGCCACGTATGTTCTCCTGTGCCTTTGGGTGAGGCTCCCGACATGAGCGCCCCGATACGCGATCGGCGACGCACACCCTGCACGAAAACGTAACTACTGGTGTGAACCATACCCAACGATTGTTTTCTTGACCAGAAAACAACCTATTACCTGTCACAAGCCGATTACAAGGGGGCATGTTGCGGTTGACAACCAATCGCCGTCCAACGGTGTCCTTCGATACCTGTTACCGCGCGTTGTGGAGTTCAGGCACGTCAGGCCGCTAGCCTGGGTGGGTGGAGTCCTCTGCTAGCGCCCAAACCGCGAGACGTCTCGACGCTGCGCTCGAATCGAACGCACAGACGCAGGAGCTGATGCCACGTCGTCGCCCCACGCAGGAACGCAGTCAACGCAAGTTCGACGCCCTGCTGGCCGCATCCAGGGATCTCCTCAGCGACGTCGGATTCGAGTCCTTCACCTGCGAGGAAGTAGCGGCCCGGGCCGAACTGCCCATCGGCACGCTCTACCAGTTCTTCGCCAACAAGTACGTCATCGTCTGCGAGCTGAACCGGCAGGACCTCGTCGGAGTACAGCAGGAGCTCGCAGAGTTCAACGGCGAAGTTCCCTCCCTCGACTGGCTCCGGTTCCTCAACAAATTCGTCGACCACATGGCAGGCATGTGGATGTCGGACCCGTCGCGCCGTGAAGTCTGGCTGGCCATGCAATCGACACCGTCGACCCGCGCCACCGGCGTCATCCACGAACGCGAATTCGCCGACCAGGTCGCCAAGATGCTCGGACCACTGACTCCGCGCACTCCCCGAGCCAAACGCAACCTCATGGCCCAGGTTCTGGTGCACGTCGTCTATTCGATGCTCAACTTCTCCGTCCAGGACGGCCAGAGCCACGAGGACGCCGTCGCCGAACTCAAACAAATCATGACGGCCTACCTCCTCGTCGCCGAGAAGCAATCCCGGCGCTCCGGCGCAGCCGCCGTCGACTGACCCCCTGTTTTCGGGACCGAACGTGACATTCGGTCACTTGGAGTGACCGAACGGTTCATTCGGTCACCGTGAAGGGGGCCCAGACGCCGAAACGCCGGTCCATTGGAGATGGACCGGCGTCGGGCTGAACTACTGACTCATTCCTCCAGAATTGCCACGGCGGCGGCGATGTCGCCGTCGTGGGTCAGGGAGAGGTGGATCTTCACTGTCGGCAGGAATTCGAGAGCCATGCCGTGCAGCTTGATCGAAGGTCGACCCCAGGCGTCGTTGACGACTTCGATCAAGGGGTAAGGATTGTCTCCGATCTGCGGAGGCCGAGCGAAGCGCGAGGTTGCCCAGGCCTTCAGTACGGCTTCCTTGGCGGCCCACCGTGCTGCGTAGTGGCGGGCCGGGTCGGAACTCTTCGTCGCCGCGTGCCGACGCTCACCCGCAGTGAAGCTGTCGCGGATCATCGTCGTGCCTGCCTTCTCCATCTGCTCGGCGAAGTCGGACACGGTCACCAGGTCGAAACCTACTCCCAGGATTGCCATGTCTACTTGCACCCCGGCAGACCCGAGCGGTAGACGTCGTCGTCGCCGAGACGTGCGTCGTCGGTGAGCAGGACGTCGGCTTCGAGCTCGCGGGACTGGGCCGACGGTGTTCCGTCGTGCCCGAGCCTGCGGTCGTCGGGACGCTCGTACAGTGCGTCGCCTCCGACCATCGCGGAGATGAGCCTGCGCTGACCGGCGATACGACGCTCGTTGGATCGAGCGACGTACTCGTCGCGGCGCTTCGCCGGAACGGCCTCGATGAACGCCTGCGGGTGAACCACTGCGATCAGCCCGGACACGTGTCCGAAGCCGAGCGAGGTCAGCAGTCCGGCCTTCAGCGGCACCGAGTCACCGAAGCGAAGCGGTTCACGTGCCCAGACGAGGTGTTCGAACTTCGTCATCTTGTCGTCGACGCAGTCGAGGCTGCGGTTCGGCGGGATGACACCGTTCGCCAGGACCTGGCACAGACCGATCAGCTGGAACGCTGCAGCTCCACCCTTCGAGTGTCCGGTGAGGCTCTTCTGCGAGACGACGAACAGCGGCGCTCCGTCGCTGCGGCCGATGGCCTTGGCGAGGCGGGTGTGCAGCTCCGCCTCGTTCGGGTCGTTGGCCGCTGTCGAGGTGTCGTGCTTGGAGATCACGGCGACCTCGTCGGCAGTGACGCCGAGTGCGTTCAGAGACAACGCGAACGTCGAATCCTTTCCGCCGCGACCGGCACTGAGCGCACCGAGTCCCGGAGCCGGGATGGAGGTGTGCACACCGTCGCCGAACGACTGTGCGTACGCGACCACACCGAGGACGGGCAAGCCCATCTCGAGCGCCAGGTCACCGCGGGCCAGCAGGATGGTTCCGCCGCCCTGCGACTCGACGAATCCGCCGCGCCTGCGGTCGTTGGCCCGCGAGAACCGTCGATCGCTGATTCCCTTGGCCGACATCGCTGCCGAGTCCGCGGTGGCCGACATGTCGCCGAAGCCGATGATGCCTTCGGTGCTCAGGTCGTCGAAGCCGCCGGCCACGACGAGCTGCGCCTTGCCCAGCTTGATCTTGTCGACGCCTTCCTCGACGGAGACCGCCGCGGTGGCGCAGGCTGCGACGGGGTGAACCATCGCACCGTAGCTACCGACGTACGACTGAACCACGTGCGCCGCAACGACGTTCGGCAGTGCTTCCTGCAGGATGTCGTTCGCACGAGCGTCGCCGAGCAGCGTGTCGATGTACAGCGAGCGCATCGACTCCATGCCGCCCATACCGGTGCCCTGGGTGTTGGCGACCAGCGTCGGGTGGGTCCACCGCATCAGTTCCGACGGGTTGAAGCCCGAGGAGATGAACGCGTCGACCGTGCAGACGATGTTCCACAGGGCGACTCGATCGATCGAGCTGGCCATGTCGGCGGAGATTCCCCACTTGGTGGGATCGAATCCGGTCGGAATCTGTCCACCCACGGTGCGGGTGAGCTTCATCTTCCGCGGAACACGAATCTCGGTGCCGGCCTTGCGCGTCACCTGCCAATCGCTCGAGTCGGCGACGGGCGTGATCAGCGTGTGCTCCGGATCGGCAGCGGCGAACGACCGCGCGTCGAGCTCGGTTCCGACGACGAACGTGAGGTCGTTGTCGAGGAAGATCGACGTCATCAGCGGTGCGGTGTTACCGACCATCGCGCCGTCGTCACCGTAGGTCCGGATACCGCACTTCTCGACGACGGTGTCGTGGTACTTGTCGGCGATGTCCTCCTCGGGGACGAAATCTCCGGACTCGATGTCGTACCAGCCGGGCTTGGGGTCGTTCTCCCAGGCGATGAGACCGGTGTTCCACGCGAGTTCGAGAACGCCTGCCGCGGAAAGCTGCTCGTCGACCTCCATCTCGAAGCGGGTGCGGGCCGAGCCGTACGGTCCGAGCTCGCCTGCACCGACGATGACGACCAGGTCCTTCGGGTCGACGTCGAGCGCGGGCCATGCCGGAGCAGTCGTCGCGGCGAGACGCGGCGGTGCGGGCAGTGCGGCGATGACCGAGCTGTCGGCTTCCTCCGTGACCTTGTCCGACGCAGCGGCTGCCGCCTCACGAGCGAGCTCGACGAGGTTGAGCTTGGTGTTGGCCAACCCACCGGTGAGGTCCGCGAGCAGCGGAGCCTCCGCGGCCCGACGACGTGCCGACGGCTCGCTGAGCTTCAGCAGCTCGGTGGCCATCTCGTCGGTCGACCAGGTACGGACGCCTTCGGCCTCGACGGCTTCGACGATCGGGTCGTTTCCGCCCATGAGGCCGGTTCCACGAACCCACCCGATATGAGCGTGGGCGATGGACACGCGCTCGGCCCAGTTCTTCTCCGAACCCCACTTCGCCGCGATGGCGTCGAGTGCGGCCTTCGACTCGCCGTACGCGCCGTCGCCACCGAACATTCCGCGGTTCGGGGAACCGGGCAGCACGACGTGCAGGTGAGTGTCGATGTCGCTGTCGTAACCGATCTTCGACAGTCCACCGATGAGACGCTCGACCGACCACAGGAGCACACGCATCTCCATCTCGGCGCGGCCACCGGCGTCGGTGAGTTCCCCGACGACGCGTGGTGCGGCGAACGGGAACAGCAGCGTCGGCGTGATGCCTGCCTTGACCAGTGTCTTCGCTCCACCGGCGTTGTCGACCTGATCGCTGCCGATCCACTCGATGAGCGCGTCGACGTCGGTGTACGACGCGATGTTCGCGGGCACGACCCACAGCGTCGCTCCGGCGCGAGCATTGTCGCGGTAGAGGGCGCGGTAGAAGCCGAGGCGCTCGTCGTCCAGACGTGAGGTGGTGACGAAGACCGTCGCTCCCCCGCCGAGCAGCTTGGCTGCAACGGACGCCGCGATGGATCCCTTGCTGCCTCCGGTGATCACGGCGACCTCGTCGGACCAGACGCCCTTCTCCTCGGAGTCGAGCGCGATCGTCGCGATGCGGCCGTAGGTCTCGGCGAGAACAGCCTTCGCTTCGTTCTCCGCCTTGGCCTTCCACCACTGTGCCTGTGCAGCAACAGCTTTTCCTGCGCCGGCGAAGGACTCCACGGCAAGCTCACCTGCAGTACCGAGCCACAGACGGGCCAGGTCCTCACGGGCGGTTGCCCAACGGTCGTCGATCAGCACCGCTCGGCGAGCGTCGAATGCCGGGGCGACGAGTCGCGGCCATTCCGAACCGAGCTCTGCGGCAACCAGATCCACCAGAGCGGCGTCCGGGTTCTCCTCCGCGAGCGCGTTCGGTGCATCGGCGAGACCGAGCTGTTCGAGTACGAGGCGGGCTGCCGAGGCAAGCACACCGTCGCGTCCGGTGATGTGCTCGGTGAACTCGCCCAGTGCTGCTGCGTCGACGGTTCCGCCGCCTCCGCCGCCTGCGGCAGGCAGTGACACCGCGACACCGCGACGTGCCGCCACCGAAGCGACTGCGGCGTCGATGACCGCGTCGACGGCACCGCCGTCGGCGAGAGGTCCGTCGGCGAGTCCGCCCAGCGCACCGCCGCGAACCGAAGCGCCGTCACGGGTGCCGAGGGCGACCTCGGCGGTGACGTGGTTGGCCCAACCGTCGCCCAGTTCCCAGGTCTTCTTGACGCGGTCCGCGATGGACGCAGGGCGTCGTCCCGAGGGACCGAAGACCTTGCGCAGGTGGTCGTTGATCGAGTCGCTCAGCACGGGGCCGAACGGCTTGTAGGTGCGGGCCAGCTTGTTGACGGTGCCGGAGAGCGCACCCATGTCGGCATCGGCGGCACCGTCGATGGCACCGAGCGACAGCTCCGAACCGAGGTCGACCAGCAGCTGGTTACGACGCGAGGAGACGCCGTCGCACAGTGCCTCGATGGTGTCGGCGGGGCCGATCTGATCGAGCTGCAGCTTGGTCCACAGACCGATGAGGATCTTGGTGGCATCCGCTGCACTGAAACCGATGTCGTCGGGACGCGGGCCACCGGACGGCGCCGCAGCGGGTGCGGCGGCAGGAGCTGCGGCTGCCGCAGTCGGAGCAGCAGGCGCAGCCGTCTCGGCAGGTGCCTCCTCTTCTTCCACCGGAGCGGGGTCGGTGTCCGTGCCATAGACGATTGCAGCTTCGCGCTCGACATTGAGGACCTCGACGGGGAATCCGAAGCGGCCCGGCAACTTCAGCGTCTGCGACGCGAGGTTGGCGACGGTCGGTGTTGCGCTGAGTCCGATCTCGACGAAACGCTCGACGCCCAGTCCGCCGTCGGCCTCGTCGGCGAACAGCAGATCCTGCGTCTCGATCCAGCGAACGGGGCTGGCGAACTGCCACGCGAGCAGCTCGGTGAGCACCACGCGGCACAGATCGTGCGAACGCTCGGCCCAGGAATCGAAGTCCGCGAGGACGTCGTTCAGCGGCTCGGACGGGACGAGGTCTGCGATCTCCTGGATGAACGAGCGTTCGAGGCTGAACGGCCTCGGCACCAGGTTCGGCACGTAGCGGCCGATCAGGATCTCCGGGTCGAGATCCTCGGGCAGCAACGCCTGCAGGCGGTTACGGAAGTCGTCGACTCCCCCGCGCAGAACCGTCGAGTGGAACGGCACGTCGATGCCGGGAACCATGATGTAGGCGGCCTTGCCACCGAATTCCTCACGGCGCACGGCGATCTTCTTCTCCAGCGCGTTCAATCCGTCGACCGTGCCGGCGATCGCGTACTGCGAGCCGCGCAGGTTGAGGTTGACGATCTGGAGGAATTCGCCTGTCTCCTCGGCCACACCGGCCACGAACGCCTGAACGTCGTCGTCGGCCAGACCGATCTGCGACGGACGGATGGCGGCCATGCGGTAGTTGCTTCGTCCCGCCGCATCGCGGGGAACGAGTGCATGCATGGCGGAGCCGCGCTGGAAGACGACCTCGAGGACGGCTTCGAGCGGGAGAACGCCGGCGACGGCGGCGAGTGCGTTGTACTCACCGACCGAGTGCCCGGCGAGGATCGAGTTCTCCACGAACACACCGGCTTCACGAAGTTCGGCAACCTGTGCGACACCGAGGACCGCCATGGCGACCTGGGTGAACTGCGTCAGGTGCAGGACACCGTCGGGGTGCTTGTGCGTGACGCCGCGGGCCTTGAGAGACGTCGGGTTGTCCCGCACCACAGCGAGAATCGAGAATCCGAGTGCCTGACGGGTGTGCTTGTCGGCACGCTCCCAGACCTCACGTGCGGCCTTGGACCGAGCGCGAGCGTCGAGACCCATGCCCTGACGCTGGATGCCCTGGCCGGGGAACGCGTAGACCGTCTTCGGTGCTGCCGTACGAGCGGTCGCGACCATGACGAGTTCACCGTCGACGCGGCAACCCACCTCGATGAGCTCGGCGCCCTGGTCGAATCCGGTGCGGTCGACGCGCACGTCGATCTCGGCGCCGGGACGCACCATTCCGAGGAACCGTGCAGTCCATGCAGTCAAGCGACGCGGCGGGGTCTTGGTGTCCGCGTAGTCGATCGCGGTGACAGCTTGCTGGGCTGCAGCGGAGAGCCACATGCCGTGCACGATCGGGCTGCCGAGGCCGGCGAGAAGTGCCGCCGGATCGGAGGTGTGAATCGGATTGTGATCGCCCGAAACCTGAGCGAACGCAGCCATGTTGCGCGGTGCGACGATCGTGGCCTGACGACGACGGCGACGCGGAGTGTCCTTGGCGTCGGCCGAGACCGAACCGCCGGCACGAGCCGGGTCGGACAGCTCGCCCTTGCCGGTGCGTCCGCGAATCGCGAAGCGCTCCACCAGAGTCGCGACGGCCGGCGCTTCGGTGCCTTCACCGAGTGCAGCGCCGATCTCGACGGTGACCTCGACGACGCGGCCGAGGTCGGTGTCGAGCACCTCTCCGGCTTCGGCCTTGACGACGAGGATCGACGGGTCGGTGGGGAGCGTTCCGACGAGATCGACCGAGTGGTCGAGGTGGACCAGGTCGAGCATTCCCTCGATCACGTCTATTCCAGACGCGGTGCGCGTGGCACCGAGAACGGCGAAGACAGCAGGCCAGCATGCGCCGACGAGCACGTCGGGAACAGCCTTGCCGCTGACGGTCAGCGACTCGGGCAGGCCCGAACCGGTGACGCCAGCGTGGTCGGCGACCATGTCGGGGATCCAGGCGAGGCTGATACGCGCGGCACCGCCCTTGACCTTCGGGAGCTCCTGTCCTGCAGCAACTCCGAGAAGCGCGGACATCGCCTTCTGTGCATCCTCGGCGGTGACGACGGGTGCGCCTCCGTCGATGGTCGATGCGGGAACCGTCAGGCGGATCCGAACCTCTTTGCCGGGAGCGAGCGGAACCGTCAGCTCGACGTGCTCCGAATCCACGACGGTGAGGCTCGCGCCGGTCTGAGGATGCGTGGCGACGGACTCGGAATCGACGACCCACTCCGCGACGTCACCGAGACGTGCGACGGGGTTCTGCGTGGTCCGCGACGCCCAGTTGACGTCCGGTGCTGCGAGAACGATGCCGAGGAGGCCGGGGGCGACGTCGGAGTTGCGACGGCTCGACACGGACTCGGCCTCGACACCGGCGGCGAGGAGTTCGTCGGCGGTCGCCTTCTCGAAGCGATCGAGAAGTTCTCCGACGGGCTCGTCGACGCGAGTGATGCCTGCGACGGCGACCGTGCCGGGAATGATGCAGACCTGGTCGGCGGAGTAGCGAGCATCGTGTGCCTGCCACAGCGAGTCACTGCGCCACCAGCGTCGAACGTCACCGTCGACGACGGGAACGAAGTTGACCGGCTTGCCGGGCATCCGGCACAGCGCGGTGAAGAACGTGATGTCGGCGGGGTGGAGTACCACCTCGGACGCGTCGGGGAACTGCGCGACGAGCGAGCGAATCGCGGCCCGCGGGCGTTCGAGGGTGTCGACGTCGGCGAACAGCGTCGGGATGGGGCCGCGATCGACCGGGTGCAGACGAGCTTCGGCGCGCTGCAACATCTCGAGGAAGCGAGTACGCCAGGTGACGTCGAGCCACACGGATTCGCGTGCCTCGGAGACTGCGTCGGTGAACTCACCGCCGCAGTCGAACTCCTTGTGGACGTCCGCACCGACTGCCAAGTCCAGGTAACGGGTCAGCCACTGCAGGTACGTCATGTCCGCGACGTCACCGAAGTACGGCTTCGCGGTGCCGTCGAGTGCGGCGATGATCTCGTCGCGACGCTTCGCAACGGCGTCGGCGTCTCCGGCGACGTCGTCGAGCAGACGGCCGCAGCGCGAGGCCGCGTTGTCGATCTCGTGGATGTCCGCACCGAGCTGGCTTCGACCCGAGGCCATTCCGCCGCCGGCGGTACCTGCACCGACCCAGTCGGGAGTGCCGGGGGTGTCGGCGAGAAGCTGCTTGACGTCGGCCGACGTCGTGGCTTCGAGTGTTGCCATCGCGGCGGTTCCGACGAGGATGCCGTCGAGCGGCATCTTGGGGTATCCGGCTGCGAGCGACCAACGGCCGGTGAGGTATTCGGCTGCCTTCTCGGGGGTGCCGATGCCGCCGCCGACGCAGATGACGAGGTTCGGCCGTGCGCGGAGCTCGGCGTAGGTGGAGAGGAGAAGATCGTCGAGGTCTTCCCACGAGTGGTGGCCACCTGCGCGGCCGCCCTCGATGTGGGCGATGACCGGGAACGTCGGAACTTCACTGGCGATGCGGATGACCGCGCGGATCTGCGCGACGGTTCCCGGCTTGAACGCGACGTAACTGAAGCCGGCCTCGACCAGATCCTCGATGATCGTGACGGCTTCGTCGAGCTCCGGAATACCTGCGGTGACGACGACACCGTCGAACGCGGCGCCTGCTGCACGTGCACGCGGGACGAGACGCTTGCCGCCCACGTGGAGCTTCCACAGGTACGGATCGAGGAACATCGAGTTGAACTGCACGGCGCGGCCCGGTTCGAGCAGCCCACCGAGCCTGTCGACGTGATCGGCGAAGATCTGTTCGGTGACCTGACCGCCGCCGGCGAGCTCGGCCCAGTGACCTGCGTTGGCGGCAGCGGCGACGATCGCGGGATCCACCGTCGTCGGCGTCATGCCTGCGAGCAGCATCGGCGAGCGACCGGTGAGCTTGGTGAACGAGGTCTCGACGACGACGCGACCGTTCGGCAGCGTGATCGGCTTCGGCGCGAACTCGGACCAGGACGGCTGCACCTCGGGTGCTGCGCCCGGAGTCAACAGGTTGCGATGCCCACCGCGAGTGGAGGCGGCGATGATCCCGACGCCCTGGCCACGCAGAGCGGGCACGGTCATACGGGTGAGGATGTCGCTCGGTCCGAGGTCCAGGATCCAGTCGGCACCGGCGGCGATGACGCTGTCGATTTCCGCGACCCAGTCGACGGGATCGACGAGGATCCGCTGGGCCAGGCTGCGTGCCACGTCGACGTCCAGGCCGGCGCGAGCCGCCCACGACGCGACGAGATCGACTGCATCGGCCAGTGCGGGGTGATGGAACCCGACCTCGACCGACAGGAGTTCGAAGACCGGCGAGAACACAGCGCCGCCGCGCTTCTTCGCGTCGCGCTCACGCTCTTCCTGCGCGGCGATCTGCTCGGCGCGTTCCTGAACGCGCGCGAGCTGCGCGGGAGGACCTGCCAGCACGACGCGTCGGCGGCCGTTGCGGATGGCCAGCACTGCCGAACGCTCGGGTGCACCGTCGACGGCGAGTTCGTCGACGATCGCCTGAAGACGCTCGGGTTCGACATTGGACACGGACACCATCGGTGCGCGGTCGGCAGCGCCGAGGATGCCGCGACGACGTCCGACGAGGCCTGCTGCGGCGCCGATGAGCTGCGCGACGGCCAGAAGCCGTGCATCCTCGCGGCCGGCGGACTTGACCGACTCCGCGGCGATGAGGCCCTGAGAGTGACCGACGACGGCCACCGGTGCGGCGTCCTCCGGGTCCAGTCCCTGCAGCTTCAGCGCACGGAGCGCAGCGACCTGCGTGAGAAAGACACCGGGCAGGGACACCGCGGCGGACGTGAGCGCGGCCTCGGACGGACCGAAGGAGCCTGCGCTCGAGGGGTCGTCGGCGAGGTCCTGCTCCAACATCCAGCCGATCGGGTCGAAACCGACGGAACGCACGACGAGGAGGTCGTCGGCGACCGGCGCCAGGATGGCCGCTGCTTCGTTGACCAGATCGGTCAGCTCGGGCTCGAGCGCCGAGTCACGAGCGAGTTCCTCGAGGGAACTGAGCCACGGCGATCCCTGACCGCCGAACGCGAGAGCGTAAGGCTCACCGGCCGCAAAACGGTCTGCGAGGGTACGAGAACCGCCACCGCTCTGGGGAGATCTGCCCTTGCCCTGTCCGTGTGATGGTGTGCTCTCGTTGATCGTCAAGTGCTCTGATTCCTCTCGTGAGCAACTCCGGGGGGCCAGGGCTGCTTCGTCGTTGGCATTCGTCGTCGGTGCCGTAGGAGCGGAATCGAGGAGCGCATCCGTCGTTGGCTTTCGACGTGGCTCTATCCGCGTGAGAACAAGGTTGACACAAAATCATGAGGAAATCCTCACGTTTCGTATGACGTCCTACTGCTACCCGCCAGTAAGCAGCTGAACTGCAGTTTTCGTACCGATCGTCCAACTCGCCAGTAACAAACATCGGTGCAGGCAGCGCGCCGATGAGCAGCGAGAAAACATGAGGAAATCCTCATGTCAATCGTTATCATTCCGTTATGTGAGCCTGACCACACCACGCGCTGCACCCGAAATTGTCGGAGCAGCCCTGTACCTTCCCCGCCACGCAACCAACAGGGGGGTTCATGTATTCACCAGTTACACATATCCATTCACACGGCACCGACGACAACCGTGTCGCGCGGGAAGCACTCGGCGAACAGCAGGACGAGGTCGCTGCCCTCGTCGCCGCCATCGACACGACGTTGTCTCGGGACGCGTCGCCCTATTGGTTCCCGGGCTGGGAGGGTGAAATCGAGGCCGCCTTGCTCGACGCAGTGTTCGCAGCCCGGGCGAGCTACGGCGGAGAGACCAGCGGCGTACGTCGCGTCATCGCTCGGTGGCGTGCGCACCGAGGCGACGGCCCGCTCGACGATCTCTCGTTCCTTGCATCGTTCGTCGACGACACCGGCGATCTGGACGACGTGCTGGGCAACCGCCAGCGTGTTGCCGGAAACTCCACCACCAAAGCGGAGGCAGCCGCAAAGGCCGCCGCAACTCTGATCGGGATCGGTGTCACCGGTTCGAAGGACCTGGCCAATGCGGACGCCGACCGCCACCGATATTCGGCCCAGGCCGAGGCATTCACGTCCGTCACCGGCATCGGTTTCAAGACCTGGCGGAGCCTGGTGTACCTCGTCGGCGTTCGAGACTCCGAGGACTCGCTGCTCGTGCAGTTCGTGTCGAATGCCATCGGCGAACAGGTCGACGAATGCGGAATGCTCGAGTTGACGAGGCGCGCCGCCGAGGAACTCGGCACGGATTCACAGACACTTCGACACGCCCTGTGGCGTGAGCTCCGCCGCGCTTCGTCGACGAAAAAGGCTGCTGTCTAACCCTTTTCGATCAGCACGGCCACACCGTCGAGAATTCGCTCGACACCGAACCGGCACTCGTGGACGGGATCGCTCGCAGCCTCGTGATGCATCGCTGCGGCGGTCCCGACCCGCGACGACACCGTGTACCGGGATGGATCCATCACCGATTCCAGAACCGGAGCAGTCGCAGACCACCACTGTTCGTCCGTCATGCCGGAGTCCTCGCGCACTCGATCGACCTGAGCGAGCACCCGTGCGCTACCCGCAACATGATTGAGCACCAACGTCAGCACCGAGTCCATCTGTACGTCCGTGAGACCGATCCCATCGAGGACCCGAAGTTCGGCCTCGTACTTGTCACTGACGTTGGGACCCAACACAGCCCGGCCACCCTGAGCATCGAGAACCCACCGATGCCGGCGGATCAGGTGCCAGTTCTGCTCGGCGACGAACCGCAACCCGGCGCGCCAGTCACCCGACGACGCCGGCTCGTCGAGAGCCGAGTACAGGCCCTTCTGCACCTGGTCGATCATCAAGTCCACCAAGTCTTCTCGACCGGGAACATGGGTGTACAGCGACATCGTCCCGACACCGAGCCGATCCGCGATCCGCCGCATCGACACCGCGTCGAGGCTCTCGGAATCGGCTATCGAGACCGCTGCATCGACGATCGAGTCGATCGTCAGACCTGTCCTACTCTTCTTCGCGCCCACTCGCCACAACAATCCGAGCGTGCGCGCAGGATCGAAACCCGTCTCGTTCTTTCCGGCCACCCGTCGAACAGTACGCTGTACGCTCTGGTTTCCCGGCCCTCGATCGCATGAGTGCGCCATCGGAGCGCCCAGACGGCATGAATGGAGCTTTCATGCGCTTGCGGATACTCCAACCACCGCGTTGTAGACTTGCCGAGCACTCGCGCGAGTGGCGGAATTGGCAGACGCGCTGGATTTAGGTTCCAGTGTCTCAGGACGTGGGGGTTCAAGTCCCCCCTCGCGCACCACCATCTCCGGTCGATCGGCAGATCCCTAACTACCTCGAGTAGTAGAGCCTCGGGTAACGTCGTGGTGTGGCAAAATCTCGCTCTCACCATCGACCGGCGCTCATTGCGCTGGTTCTCGTGTCAGCGGTCGCATGCCTGGCTCTCGGATGGTGGCAGTGGGAACGGTTCGAATCCGTCGGTGGCGACGGCCAGAATCTCGGCTACGCGTTCCAATGGCCCCTGTTCGCAGCGTTCGTGATCTACGCCTATCGCAGGTTCGTCCAGCTCGAAGGCGATGCCGAGGCCGCGGAGGACGAAGACCAGGTTGCTCCCACCGAGGACGTCGTTCGCGAGATACCCGCGGACCTGCTCCCTCAACGCCCCACCTACACCGAGGACGACATCGACGACGTCGAGGCTCGGCAACTTCTCGAATACAACACCTATCTCGCCGGGCTCGACCGCTCCCGCGAGTGAAGACAGGAGCACGACGACCGTGAGCCAAGCAGCACCGAAGCCCGTTACCGCCGACAAGAAGAAGAAGATCGCGTCGGCTCTGCTGCGCTACCGCGTCCTGGCGTACATCACCGGTATCTGGCTGCTCGTGCTCACCGGCGAGATGGTCGCCAAGTACATCTTCAAGGTCGAGAACGTTCCCAGTTGGATTGCCGTGGTGCACGGCTGGGTGTATTTGATCTACCTGATCCTCACCGTCGATCTGGCCATCAGGGTCCGCTGGCCTGCCGGCCGTACCATCGGCACCCTGCTTGCCGGCACCATTCCGTTCCTGTCGTTCTACGTCGAGCACATCAGGACAAAGCAGGTCAAGACCGATTTCGCCCTCTGACGTTCAACACGTCACGCTCCGCGGATCGACGCCGGCAAGCGCATCGAGCACCACCTGCTGCGCCACCGGATCGTAGGAAATCCCTGTGTGGTCGACCGTGTCGGCTGGGCACAGATCCTGCAGAATCACGTTGCGAGCGCCTTCGCCCTGCAGCAACGACGCCGTATAGGGAACAACCTGGTCGTACCGAGTGACGACGACGGTGTACTCCACCCCGGGCACGGTGTCGCTGGGAACGTTGATCCGCGCGAGGGCGTCGTCGACCGGTGGTCCGAACGCCGGAATTTCCACCTGCCCCGAACCACCCGAGATGTCGTCGTTCCGCGGAGTCGACTCCCGATTCGGCGGGGACAGCGCGATAATCTTCGACGTGCGATCAGCCCCACCGAGGAAACGCACGTAATACCGCGGGACCGTTCCGCCTTTGGAGTGTCCGACGATCGCGACTTTCTGCGCACCGGTGGCGACCAGGACCTCGTCCACGAACGCGGAGAGCTCCTCAGCACTGTCCTCGATCGAGTCGAACCCGCCGACGGGAATACTCTCTCGCGCACCGTAGTTCAGCGCGAACACGCAGTATCCACCTGCCACGAGGCGCGGAGCGAGCGACGCCCAGTTCGCGAACGAGTTCTCGAGAAAACCGTGCACCAGAACCACCGGTTCCGGATGCGACGACGACGGGACGCACGAGAAGTCGTTGACCTCGGGCAGCGACGCCTCCGGATGAATCGCCGAGAACAGCAACGCCTCGGAGAACGAGTCGGACGGCGCCGCGGATGCAGCGCCACCCGACGAGGCCGCCCACAGCGCAGCAACCGACGTCAAGACAGTCACGACCGTGCGCTTCACGGCCATCAGTGTCCTACGAGCCGAGCTGCTGCAGTGCCGGAATCAACAAAGCCAGAGCCCGCCCGCGATGCGATGCCGCATCCTTCTCCTCCGGACTCAGTTCGGCTGCCGAGCGGCCGTCGCCCTCCGGCACGAACACGGGATCGTAACCGAAACCGTTCTCACCCAGCGGACTTCGCGCGATCACACCACGCCACTCACCCCGGACGACGGACTCGGAACCGCCAGGAACGACAAGAGCGCACGCCGACACGAAGCCCGCTCCCCTGCGTTCGTCGGGAACGTCGGCAAGCTGCGCGAGCAACAACTCGGTATTGGCGTCGTCCTGACCGTGCACACCCGACCATCGCGCCGACAGAACACCCGGCATCCCGTTCAACGCATCGACTTCGATACCCGAATCATCCGCGACACAAGGCAATCCCGTTGCCGCAGCACCGTCACGCGCTTTGGCGAGCGCATTCTCCTCGAAGGTTGCGCCCGTCTCGGGTGCCTCCGGAAACTCCGGTACCTCGTCCAGACCGACCAACTCGACTCCCGAGACGCCTGCCGCATCGAGCACCCGACGCAGCTCGCGCAGCTTCTTCGCGTTGCGGCTGGCGACCAGCAGTGTCGACTCAGCCACCGAACTTCTTCTTCGGCGCGTCGGTGACGGCGGGCTCCGGCAGCTCACCCGGGTACGGTTCGGCGAGCGCGGCCTTCTGTACCTCGAACAACTTCTCGATGCCGTCCAACGCCGAATCCAGCAGCTTGTCCAGCGTCGAACGAGGGAACGTTGCACCCTCGCCCGTCCCCTGAATCTCCACCAACGTGCCCGTATCGGTGGCGACGACGTTCATGTCGACCTCGGCGCGCGAATCCTCCTCGTACGGCAGATCGAGCCGAACCCGGCCGTCGACGACGCCGACGCTGACCGCTGCGATCGCACACGAAATGGGCTGCGGATCAGCCAGACGCCCCGCAGCACGCAAGTACGTGACCGCATCCGACAACGCCACGAACGCTCCCGTGATCGCCGCGGTTCTCGTGCCACCGTCCGCCTGCAGCACATCGCAATCCAGAGCGATGGTGTTCTCGCCGATCGCGGCAAGATCGATGCACGCGCGCAACGACCTACCGACCAGTCGAGAAATCTCCTGGGTCCGACCGCCGACCTTGCCCTTCACGGACTCACGGCCACTGCGAGTGTGCGTCGCAGCCGGAAGCATCGCGTACTCCGCCGTCAACCACCCGAGCCCGGAGCCCTTGCGCCAGCGCGGAACACCTTCCTCGACACTGGCCGTGCACATCACCCGCGTGTTACCGAACTCCACCAGCACCGAACCCGCAGGATTGCTCGTGAACCCCCGCGTGATCTTGATGGTCCGAAGCTCGTCGTCAGCTCTTCCGTCTTCTCGTCTCGACACACAGCCAGACTAGTTGGGTCATTCCGCAGGCTCCACTCCCGGCTCAGATGGGTCATTCCGCAGGCTCCACTCCCGGCTTGGCTGATCAGCCTGAAAAGCGCGTCAGACGGTGAACACATCTCCCGGTGAGACGGCATGCACGGGCCCACTGAATTCGGCTTTCGCCTCGGCGATCACGTCTTCGCGGGATGTCCAGGGTGGGATGTGGGTCAACAGCAGTTCGCCGACGCCTGCGTCGCGGGCGAGTTGACCTGCCTCGGTTCCCGAAAGGTGAACTCCGACCGGGCGGTCCGGGCTGTGCGTCCACGACGCTTCCGACAGCAGCACATCCGCGCCCTGAGCGACGTCGCGCACTGCCTGACACATTCCGGTGTCTCCGGTGTAGGCGAAGATCTTGCCCGCGCCGGTGGTGATGCGCATTCCGTAGGACTCCGGAGGGTGGTAGACCAGCCGGGTCGTCACCGACAGTTGTCCGTGACGAATGGTGCGCCCGTCGGCCCAGCGGCGGAGGTCGAGGGTGTCGGACATGTCGTCGATCTGTCCCCCACATTCGGCGGAGGCGACACCCAGGCGGAACGCTGTGTCCTTGGGCCCGTAGACGACGGCGCGCCCCTCGGGCGGGTTGGGGTGGTAGCGCCTCCACACCAACAAGCCAGGTACGTCGAGGCAATGGTCCGCGTGCAGGTGGGACAGAAACACGCTGACGTCGCCCGGGTCTGCGTACCGCTGCAGTGCGCCGAGTACGCCGGGGCCGAAGTCCAGGACGACGGGCGACGTGTCCGGTTCATCGAGGAGGTAACCCGACGCGGGGGAATCGGGTCCGGACACACTGCCCGAACATCCCAGCACGGTAATACGCATGATTGTCATGCTGCCACGTCGGCGCCCGTGGCAGAAACGCATCGGCGGTTTTCACTGACGAGACCGGAAAGGTCGTCGGTCACAGTTACCGAACTTCACTGTCGGGAAGAGCCGACCGACCTCTGTTTGCGGGCGTTGCGGGCGTCCGCGGACAGAAGCCACGCGGCGACGACTCCGCCGACAGCCCCGAACAGATGACCCTGCCAGGACACACCGGGAGTGCTGGGCAGAACGCCCCACAGAGCGCTGCCGTACAGGACGAACACGACGACGCCGATGGCGAGCTGACCCAGGTTCCGGGTGAAGAACCCACGAACGAGCAGGTAGGCCAAGAAGCCGAATACCAGGCTGGACGCACCGATGTGATTGGAGTTGCTGCCCCCGATCAACCATGTCCCGACGCCGGCGATCACCCAGATCACGCCCGTCGCCGCCAGTCCCCTGCCGATTCCGGACAGCAGGACGAGGAAGCCGAGCACCGCGATCGGAACCGTGTTGGCGATCAGATGCGCCCAGTCGTCGTGCAGCACAGGCGCGAACAGAATCCCCCACAGACCGTCGCCGGTGCGCGGGTTGATCCCGGCGGTCTCCACACGACTGCCCGACAGAACGTCGACTACTTCCACCACCCACAGCAACAGTACGAATCCACCGGTGTACATGGCCGCCGACTGCCACAACGGGCGCTTCGGGGTCGGAGCCGGCAGGTACGGGTTCGTGCTCATCGCTGGCGCCTTTCGCGGGAGGTATGTCGCTTTTTCGAGCGTACCGCCGGTCAGGACTCGAATGCCGACGGAAAGATCTGACGGTAGGTCGGAATGCCCGCCACCGACGTGGCGTCGAGCAGCGCACGCACGATCGCCCGCTCGACGACCTCGGCCGCCACCGAGGACACCGCGTCGAGCACCGGCAGATCCCGGTTGAACGCCGTGGGCAGCGACGATTCGGTGACGACGGATCGTGTGCCCGTGGACAGCGCGAAGATCGTGTCGCCGTCGAGAGGCGAGTGGGCAGGGCGAATCGCCCTCGCCAAACCGTCGTGACCTGCGACAGCAATTCGCTTGCACGAGCCGGCGGACAGTTCGACGTCGGTCGCTACGACACCGATGGTGGTGTTCAACGCCGTCCCCTTCGGCGCAAGCGCATTCGCGTTCCACAGCTCGTGCACGTCGGGTTTGCGCATACGGAAGGCCTGCGGGCCCAGCGAGCCGACGCCCCACGGCAGGCCGGTGCGCGGGTCGAACACGGATCCGACCGGGTTGGTGACGATCAACGCGGCGACCGTGACTCCGTCGGCAGGCCCTCCTTCGATGACGGTGCTGGCCGTCCCGACGCCGCCCTTGAGAACTCCGGCCCGCGCTCCGACGCCTGCGCCGACAGACCCCGTCTCGAAGTCGGTCGCCGCTGCTGCGGCCGCTCGGTACCCGAAATCGGCGGTGGGCCTGGTCGACCACTCACCGACGGGCAGATCGAAGATGACGGCGGCAGGAACGATGGGCACCACCTGATCGGGGGTGCCCATCGAGATACCGTGGCCGTGTTCTTCCAGCCATCGCATGACTCCGTCCGCTGCGGCGAGGCCGTAGGCACTGCCACCGGTCAGGAGCACCGAATTGACTTGTTGGACGGAGTGACTCGGGTCCAGGAGGTCCGTCTCCCTGGTCCCTGGCCCGCCTCCGCGAACGTCGACCGCTGCGACGGCACCACCGAGGGTTCGGACGACGGTGCAGCCGGTGGCTGCGCCCGTTCCGAGGGTGGCGTCGGGATCGAGTTCGTGATGATGACCGACGAGCAGTCCCGAAACATCGGTCAGAGAGTCACGAGGACCGGGGGAACCAGGCACGCCGAGCGCTCCTACGGGGTGAGGACCTGCACGAGGGAATCCTGCATCCAGGTCAACCAGTGGTAGACGTCGAGGTGTGGAGCTCGTGGATCGCCCTCGTCGAGAACCTCCGGGGTGTCCGCGTCGATACCCAGGGTGGTTCCGAGCGCCAACCTTACGTCGTTGAGGCCCATCAACCACGCATCCGCTTGCTCCGGCGTCAGAAGGATCTTTCCGCCCGACGCGGGGAGAGTGTCGAGAATGACGCTGCTCGAGCGCAGTTTCTCGTCGATGATCTCCGGCTCGTGCAGTCCACGCAGAGCACTGTTGAGATTGGTCGAACCGGACGGGTCGGTGTCGTCCCGATGGAAGTCCGGGAGCAGTCGAGCCAGCGCCGCATCCTCCGGCGGGGTGCTGTGTCCGGTCCGCAATCCGGTCAGGGCAGCAAGTTCGTCGGTCGGCGCAGCGGCCGCACGATCACCCAGCAGCCCGACGACCGATCCCACGAGCGACCGCAGAACCGTCGCCTCCCGCGGGTCCATCTCGGAGCGAATCTTGACACCGGAGAGTGTGTTCTTCCTGCTCCACGTACGCACTTGGTCAGAGGTCCTTGTCGTAGAAGCCGGTCACTTGTCCTGCTGCATGGTGGCCCACAACCCGGCTGCGTGCAGCCTGCGGACGTCGGCCTCCATCTTGTCGCGCTCGCCGCTGGACACCACTGCCTTGCCCTCGGAGTGCACCTGCATCATCAGCTCGGTTGCCTTGGCTTTGCTGTAACCGAAGAGCTTCTGGAAGATGAACGTCACGTAGTGCATCAGGTTCACCGGGTCGTCCCACACGATGGTCACCCACGGAACGTCCTGAGCCTCGTCCGTCGACCGGGCTTCGGTTTCGGCGGGCACGGCCTGAGGTGAGGCTGCCAGCGTCGGCGCCTCGTCGACAATGCCCACGAATTCTTCAGCCGTCGATGAAGCCATGCCAACAGACTACGACGACGGGGGCAACCTGCACACCGTCGCCCCCGCGCCTCGTAATGTTGAGCAGGTGCCTACCGCATCGAATCACGGCCCGGACATAACGGACAGCATCCGCAGTGCCGCACTCTTCACCGACCAGTACGAGTTCACCATGCTGTCGGCTGCGCTGGCCGACGGCACCGCCGACATCCCGTGCAGCTTCGAGGTGTTCGCCCGGCGCCTTCCGGGCGGAAGGCGTTACGGCGTCGTCGCTGGTACGGCGCGTTTCCTCGGTGCACTCACCCGGTTCCGGTTCGGCGAGGAGGAGCTGGAGGTGCTCGGCACGTTCCTCGACGCTTCCACGCTGGAATGGCTGCGCAACTACCGATTCACCGGTGACGTCGACGGCTACCGCGAAGGCGACCTCTACTTTCCGGGTTCACCGATCCTCTCGGTCCGGGGCACCTTCGCCGAATGCGTGATCCTCGAAACCCTCGCACTGTCGATCCTGAACCACGACAGTGCCATCGCCTCCGCCGCCGCGCGCATGGTCAGTTCCGCGGGATCGCGGCACATGATCGAAATGGGATCACGGCGCACCCACGAGGAAGCAGCGGTGGCATCGTCGCGCGCCGCGTACATCGCAGGTTTCGCAGCGACGTCCAATCTCGAAGCGGTCCGACGTCACGGCATTCCCGGAGCGGGCACGTCCGCGCACGCGTTCACGTTGCTCTACAACAACGAGAACGGACCGGACGAGAAAGCAGCGTTCGCCGCACAGGTGCGGGCGCTGGGAGTCTCCACCACCCTGCTCGTCGACACCTACGACATCACCCAGGGCGTAGCCAACGCCATCGAGGTGGCCGGACCCGCGCTGGGCGGAGTGCGCATCGACTCCGGTGACCTCGGCGTGCTCGCCAGGCAGGTGCGCCAGCAACTCGACGACCTGGGCGCGAAGAACACCAAGATCGTCGTCTCCGGCGACCTCGACGAATACGCCATCGCCGCCCTGCGTGCGGAACCGGTGGACTCCTACGGCGTCGGCACCTCGCTGGTCACCGGATCCGGCGCGCCGACGGCAGGCATGGTCTACAAACTCGTGACCGTCGACGGACGGCCGGTCGCGAAACGCAGCAGCCACAAGGAGTCGCGTGGCGGCGCCAAGTCCGCTGTTCGCACCTCGCGAACCACGGGCACGGCCGTCGAGGAGATCGTGTTCCTGCAGGGCACCACCCCACCGATCGAGGACGGGCTGGTCGCGACCGAGCTCAGCATTCCGCTGGTGCGCGCCGGCGAGCAGGTGGACGGGTTGGGCAGCCTGCACGACGCTCGGGCACTGCTCGCGCAACGACTCGTCAGCCTGCCGTGGGAAGGACTCAAGCTGTCGCAGGGCGAGCCCGCGCTGCCGACGCGTTTCCTCTGACTCGGATGGGCGCGGCACGCGGGGGCCGTCGGAGGCAGGCAGTAGTCTTCTTCGGTGCCGAAGACCGAACTCCCCACCGTGCCCGCCCTGCTGAAGGTCGCGGTACACGCTCTCGGGGGCAAGGAAAGAAGCAACCAGCTCACCATGGCGTCGGCTGTCGCGCATTCCATCGACACCGGTCAGCACCTTGCTGTTCAGGCCGGTACCGGCACCGGTAAGTCGCTCGCCTACCTGGTTCCGAGCATCAGGCACGCCGTCGAGTCGGGCCGCACGGTCGTGGTGTCCACCGCAACGATCGCACTGCAACGTCAGCTCGTGGATCGCGACCTACCGCGCCTCGCCGACGCACTGACCGGCGCTATCGGCCGTCGGCCGAAGTTCGCGATCCTCAAGGGCCGCAACAACTACCTGTGCATGAACAAGATCCACTCCGGTGCGTCCGAGGAGGCGCCGGACGCCGAACTGTTCGACGCTTTCGCCGTGTCCCGGCTCGGCCGCGAGGTCGTGCGTCTGACCAAGTGGTCGTCGGACACCGAGACCGGCGACCGCGACGACGTCGTGCCCGGAGTCAGCGATCAGGCGTGGCGGCAGGTCAGCGTCACCGCCCGCGAATGCCTCGGCAAGTCGCGCTGTCCCGTCGGTGAGGACTGCTTTGCCGAGCGGGCTCGCGCCGAGGCCGCACAGGTGGACGTCGTGGTCACCAATCACGCACTCCTCGCAATCGACGCCATCACCGGTATTCAGATCCTCCCCGAGCACGATGTGGTGGTCATCGACGAGGCGCACGAGCTCGTGGACCGCGTCACCGGCGTTGCCACGTCGGAGTTGTCGGCGGCAACCGTCACCGCAGCTGCTCGGCGCTGCAGCAAGTTGATCGAAGAGGAGATCGTCGACGCACTCGACGGCGCGGCCGAGAACTGGGGTGCGGTGCTGGACGATCTACCTCCCGGCCGGTGGGCAGCGCTTCCCGACGACGTGGCCCCGGCGCTGGCGTCGATCAGGGATTCCGCGTGGGCGGTGCGCACGGCGATCGGTCCGCAGAAGCCCGGGATGGCGGCAACGGACCCGGAGGCCGCTGCCGCACGCAATGCGGCGCTCGTCGCGGTCGACGAGGTTCACGACAGTGCCGTGCGGGTTCTCGAGGCATTCGACGAGCCCGACCCCGCCAAGCGAAAGGATGTCGTCTGGCACGCCGTCGACGACTTCCGGGGCAACGTCAAACGCACGGTCCGGATGGCACCGCTGTCGGTCGGCGGCCTGTTGCGTTCACGGTTGTTCGCGGAGTCGACGGTCGTCCTCACCTCGGCGACCCTGACGGTCGGCGGATCGTTCGACGGCCTGGCCGTGAACTGGGGTCTGCCTGCGGAGAACACGGGTCGAAGCGACACCGCCACCGCGTCCGGCATCGAGCCGCCGTCGGACACAGCGTCGTTCCACTGGAATTCGCTCGATGTCGGATCACCGTTCGACCACGCCAAATCAGGCATTCTCTACGTGGCCGAGCATCTTCCGGCGCCCGGCCGCGACGGGCTGTCTCCGCTGTACCTCGACGAGATCGAGAAGTTGGTCAGTGCAGCGGGAGGCCGGACGCTCGGCCTGTTCTCCTCGATGCGTGCGGCGAAAGCCGCAGCCGAGGCGATGCGTGAACGGCTGGACACTCCGATTTTGTGTCAGGGCGACGACGCGACCGGAGCTCTGGTGGACAAGTTCGCGGCCGACGAGGCCACGTCACTGTTCGGCACTCTGTCTCTGTGGCAGGGCGTCGACGTGCCGGGCCCGTCGCTGAGCTTGGTTATTCTGGATCGCATCCCGTTTCCGCGGCCCGACGACCCACTTCTCGTCGCGAGGCAACAGGCCGTCCAATCGCGTGGGGGAAACGGATTCCTCGCGGTTGCGGCGAATCATGCGGCCCTTCTGCTGGCGCAGGGCGTCGGCCGGTTGCTCCGCAGCGTCGACGACCGCGGGGTCGTCGCCATGCTCGATTCGCGGCTGGCGACGGCCCGCTACGGCGGCTACCTGCGTGCCTCACTGCCTCCGTTCTGGGAGACGTCGGACCCGGAGGTCGTGCGCAAAGCTCTCACCCGTCTCGCAGGGAAGAGCTAGGACACCGGCATCTTGACCAGGCCGAGCTCGGCGTCACCCGCGAACAGATCGTGGTGCGGTAGCACTCGTACCGTGTAGCCGACGGCCCCGCTGACCGGTAGCGCGGTGTCGGTCACGAAAACCTCACCGAGCGAGTCGGTTCCGGCATGACTCATCGCGACGGTCCGGGTGTCGGTCAGGTTCTCGTTCTCGTCGACCCGACCGAGCACCGCCTGAACCGACACGTCACCGGCGGACAGGCCACCCAGCCGAACGTAGGCGCGCAACGTGAGCTTGGCGCCGATCACGGGGGTATCCGGCAAGCCTTCGCTGTCGACCTGCACGACTTCCACCGACTGCCACGACGATTCGACGCGGTTCCGGTAGGCCGCGACGTCTTTCGCTCCGGCGTACTCCTCGGCATCGACTGCACGCGCCGCCTCGGCCGCGGGTGCGTACAGACCGAGGGTGTAATCGCGGACCATGCGCGATGCCAGCACCTTCGGACCCAGATGTTCGAGCGTGTGCCGGACCATTTCGATCCACCGCGTCGGGACCCCGTCGGTGCGATCGTAGAACTTCGGCAGCACAGCTTGTTCCAGCAGTTCGTACAGTGCAGCAGCTTCCAGGTCGTCACGACGGCTCTCGTCGGCCATCCCGTCCGCCGTCGGGATCGCCCACCCGTTCTCGCCGTCGTACATCTCGTCCCACCATCCGTCTCGGATGGACAGATTCAGTCCACCGTTGAGAGCGGACTTCATGCCGGACGTCCCGCATGCTTCGAGGGGACGCAGTGGATTGTTCAGCCACACATCGCATCCCCAGTACAGATAGCGTGCCATCGACATGTCGTAATCGGGCAGGAACACGATGCGATGCCGCACGTCGGCTTCGTCGGCGAACCGGACGATCTGCTGAATCAACGCCTTGCCACCGTCGTCGGCGGGATGGGACTTGCCGGCTACCACCAACTGAACGGGACGCTCGGGATCGAGAAGCAGACGTTTCAGACGCTCCGGTTCCCGAAGCATCAACGTCAAACGTTTGTAGGTCGGTACCCGTCGCGCGAAGCCGACAGTGAGCACGTCGGGATCGAACACCGTTGCAGTCCAACCCAGTTCGGCCTCCGTCGATCCACGCTCGAGAGCCGAGCGGCGCACCCGCCGTCGGACCTCGTCGACCAACCTGCCGCGCAGTTCGTTTCTTGTCGACCACAGCCTCGCCGACGGGACCGTGTGCAGTTGTTCCCAGCCGCGCGCCTCCTCCAACGCTTCTGCTCCGACGACCTCGTGTGCCAGATCGAGCCACTCGCGCGCCGCCCAGGTCGGGGCGTGCACACCGTTGGTGACCGAACCGATCGGCACTTCGGCGCTGTCGAATCCGCTCCACAGGTCGCTGAACATCTCGCGACTGACGATGCCGTGCAGTTTCGAGACGCCGTTGGCGCGTTGCCCGAGACGCAGCCCCATGTGGGCCATGTTGAACACGGACCTGTCGTTCTCCGCGCCCAACGCCAGAATGCGCTCCAGCGGAAGACCAGGGAGCAGCGAGGAGTCGGACGAGCCGTCCTGGGCACCGAAGTAGTGGCGGACCAGGTCGGCTGGAAAACGGTCGATGCCTGCAGGGACCGGGGTGTGGGTAGTGAACACGGTTCCCGAACGCACCGATGCCAACGCGGAATCGAAGTCCAGTCCCTTCGAGGTGACGAGTTCTCGAATGCGCTCGGCGCCGAGGAAGCCGGCGTGCCCCTCGTTCATGTGGAACACTTCCGGGTCCGGCAGGCCGTATTCGTGCGTGTACGCGCGGACGGCTCGAACCCCGCCGATTCCAGCAAGGATCTCCTGTTTGATGCGGTGGTCCTGGTCGCCGCCGTAGAGCCTGTCGGTCACGCCGCGAAGCTCGGGATCGTTGTCCGGGATGTCGGAGTCGAGCAGCAACAGCGGCACCCGTCCGACCTGCGCGATCCACACCCGTGCCCGCAACACCCGCGATCCGGGCATCGCGACGTGGATGAGGACGGGAACGCCCGACGCGTCGGCGAGAATGCGAAGCGGAAGCCCCTGCGGATCGAGCGAGGGATACCTCTCTGCCTGCCAACCGTCTGCGGTCAGAGACTGACGAAAGTAGCCGGAGCGGTAGAGCAGACCGACGCCGATCAACGGCAGACCCAGATCCGACGCCGCCTTGAGGTGGTCGCCGGCGAGGATGCCGAGACCGCCGGAGTAGTTGGGAAGGACCTCGCTGACGCCGAACTCCATCGAGAAATACGCAATTCCCAACGGCAGTGACCGTCCAGCCTCCGCGTTCTTCTGATACCAGAGCGGGCGGGCCAGGTATCCGCGAAGATCGGCTGCCAGGTTGTCCAGCTTTCGAGTGAACTCGTCGCTCCCGGCCAGTTCCTCCAGCCGCGACGGCGCGACGGCACCGAGCAACGCGATCGGGTCTCGCTCCGTGCTCGCCCACAGTTGCGGATCGATTTCCTCGAACAGCTCCTGGGTGGGCGCGTGCCACGACCAGCGGAGGTTTGTCGAGAGTTCCTCGAGGGCATGCAAGCGCTCGGGCAGGTGGGCTCGGACAGTGAACCGACGCAAAGCTTTCACGAGCGAAACCCTACCCACCGTCGACCGCGTGGTGCACCGACTTGCCGATCTGTCTCCGACACCGGCGCAGCCAGCGCGACTGCACTACGGTTGACACCGAGCACGCCGACAGCGAAGTGACCCGGGCTCTCGCCTCACCGCGAGGAGTCCTCGAAGCGAAGAACGGAGCGTGAAGTGACAGGTCGACTCGGTATCGACAATGTCCTTCCAGACACATCTACCGGGAAGTATCCCGCGAAAGCGGTGGTGGGCGAGGCTTTTCCGGTGTCGGCCGACGTGTGGCGCGAAGGCCATGACGCCGTTGCCGCGACGCTGGCCGTCCGTGGCCCTGGGCTGCGTACGCCGCTGCGGATCACCATGACGCCCGGGCGTGAACCCGACACGTTCGACGCGATCTTCACTCCTACTGCTCCCGGGTACTGGATCTGCAGGATCGAGGCGTGGAGCGACCCGGTCGCAACCTGGCGCCACGCGATCGAGGCCAAACTCGGGGTCGGGCAGAGCGCCGCGGAACTCGCGAACGATCTCGAGATCGGCGCCCGGCTGTTCGAACGCGCTGCCGACGGTGTCCCCGCCGAGGATCGCGCTCTGCTGAAGGACGTCGTCGTCGCCCTGCGGGACACCGATCGCCAGTTGCCTGCTCGCGTGTCTCCGGCATTCGCGTCCGCTGTCTCGGCGTTGCTGCACGAACATCCGCTGCGTGAACTGGTGACTCGGTCCAACGGCATCAACATCTGGGTCGATCGAGCGCGCGCGCTGAACGGCGCCTGGTACGAGTTCTTCCCGCGCTCGACGGGTGGATGGAACGACGACGGCAGCCCGCGTCACGGCACGTTCGCTACATCGACCGAGCAGCTCCCCCGCGTCGCCCGGATGGGCTTCGACGTGGTGTACCTGCCCCCGATCCATCCGATCGGAACGATCAACCGCAAGGGCCCGAACAACACTCTGACCCCGGGGCCGGACGACGTGGGCTCGCCGTGGGCGATCGGCTCGAAGGACGGCGGACACGACGCCATCCACCCGGAGCTGGGCACGGAAGCCGATTTTCGAGCCTTCGTCGACGCCGCCCATGCGCTCGATCTGGAGGTCGCGCTGGATCTGGCTCTCCAGGCCGCTCCCGATCATCCGTGGGCGCAGAACCACCTGGAGTGGTTCACCGTTCTTCCCGACGGCACCATTGCGTACGCGGAGAATCCCCCGAAGAAGTACCAGGACATCTATCCGGTCAACTTCGACAACGACCGACGAGGAATCTACGACGAGGTCCTTCGGGTCGTTCGATACTGGGTGTCGTTGGGCGTCAAGATCTTCCGGGTCGACAACCCGCACACCAAGCCACCGGACTTCTGGGAATGGCTGATCGCGGAGGTCAAGAAGACGCATCCCGAGGTCCTCTTTCTGGCCGAGGCCTTCACCCGTCCCGCACGTATGTACGGGTTGGCGATGCGCGGGTTCACGCAGTCCTACACGTATTTTACGTGGCGAACAGCCAAGTGGGAGCTCACCGAATTCGCCGAGGAGCATGCTCGTCGGGCCGACGATGCGCGTCCCAACCTGTTCGTCAACACCCCGGACATCCTGCACGAGAGTCTGCAGCACGGCGGTCCCGGAGTGTTCGCGCTGCGCGCTGCTCTGGCCGCGACGATGTCTCCGACGTGGGGCGTGTACTCGGGATACGAACTGTACGAACATCAGGCGGTACGGCCGGGAAGCGAGGAATACCTCGACTCCGAGAAGTATCAGCTTCGTCCACGCGACTTCGAAGGCGCGTTGGCGCGCGGAGAGTCCCTGGAACCGTGGCTCGCCACGCTCAACTCCATCCGACGCGCACATCCCGCTCTACAGCAGCTGCGCAACATCCACTTCCACAACGTGGACAACGACGCACTCATCGCGTACTCGAAGTTCGATCCGGGCACCGGGGATTCGGTGCTCGTGGTGATCAATCTCGACCCGTTCGGATCGGAGGAGGGCACGATCTGGCTGGACATGCCGCAGATCGGGCTCGACTGGCACGACACGCTGACGGTCACCGACGAGGTGACCGGTCAGCAGTTCCATTGGGGTCAGGCCAATTTCGTGAAGCTGGAGCCGTGGAAGGCAGTCGCGCACATCCTTGCGCTTCCGCCCATTCCGTATCCGGCGCGTCTCGACTTGGCCTACCGCGGCAACCGGAAGTGAGTCGAACACCTTGAGCGAGAACCAGAGCACCACCGACACGGCAGCACCCAGCGCCAACGACCTGGAGTTGTTGGCGCAGGGCACGCACTACAACCCACACTCGGTGCTCGGAGCGCACCCCGCACCGAGCGGGACCGCGATCCGCGCTCTGAAGCCGAACGCGGATTCCGTCGTCGCGCGAATCGGTGGTACCGACTACCCGCTGACACACGTCGCGCACGGCGTGTTCTCGGGCCTGGTCCCGTTCGAGGATCTGATGGACTACCGGCTGGTCACGACGTGGCCGGGTGGGCATGTCTCGGTGGCCGCCGACGGCTATCGGTTCCTGCCGACCCTGGGCGAACTGGATCTGCATCTGTTCGGCGAGGGACGGCACGAAAGGCTCTGGGACATCCTGGGAGCCCATCGACAGAACTACACCACCCCCGACGGCGACGTCAGTGGTGTGTCGTTCGCGGTCTGGGCGCCTGCTGCGTCCGGGGTCACCGTCATCGGCGACTTCGACGGCTGGAGCGGTCGCAGCTTCCCGATGCGCGCTCTGGGGTCCACCGGCGTCTGGGAACTGTTCGTCCCGGACCTGCGGCCGGGTGCGATCTACAAATACCGCATCCACGGCTCGGACGGAGTCCCCCGGGACAAGGCCGACCCGATGGCGTTCGCCACCGAGATTCCGCCTGCCACCGCGTCGGTCGTCTCCAGTTCCGAGTTCGAGTGGACGGACGACGCCTGGCTCGACACCCGTGCAGGCATCGAGCCCACCGCGGCACCGATGAGTGTCTACGAGGTGCACCTGGCGTCGTGGCGTCAGGGCCTCGGTTATCGCGAAGTCGCGCATCAGCTCGCGGACTACGTCATCGAGACCGGCTTCACGCACGTCGAACTGCTTCCCGTGGCGGAACATCCGTTCGGTGGGTCGTGGGGTTACCAGGTCACGTCCTACTACGCTCCGACATCCCGTTTCGGCAGCCCCGACGATTTTCGCTACTTCGTCGATCACCTGCACGAGCGAGGCATCGGCGTCATCGTCGACTGGGTGCCCGCGCATTTCCCCAAGGATGAATGGGCGCTGGCCCGGTTCGACGGTGGCCCGTTGTACGAGCACGGCGATCCCAAGCGCGGCGAGCAGCTCGACTGGGGCACATTGGTTTTCGATTTCGGCCGACGCGAGGTCCGCAACTTCCTCGTCGCGAACGCCTTGTTCTGGCTCGACGAGTTCCACATCGACGGACTCCGCGTCGACGCCGTCGCGTCGATGCTCTACCTGGACTACTCGCGCCCCGAGGGCGGGTGGACCCCCAACATTCACGGTGGCCGCGAGAACCTCGAAGCGGTCTCGTTCCTGCAGGAGATGAACGCGACCGTACACAAGAAGTTCCAGGGAGTCGTGACCGTCGCCGAGGAGTCGACGGCCTGGCCGGGCGTCACTCGTCCGACGAATGTCGGCGGCCTGGGCTTCAACATGAAGTGGAACATGGGGTGGATGCACGACACGCTCGGTTTCCTGGGGCGTGATCCGATCCACCGGACGTACCACCACCACGAGATCACGTTCTCGCTCGTGTATGCGTGGAGCGAGAACTACCTGCTACCGATCAGTCACGACGAAGTGGTGCACGGCAAGGGAACGTTGTGGACGCGTATGCCCGGCGACGATCACGCGAAGGCGGCCGGTCTGCGCGGAATGCTGGCCTACATGTGGGCGCACCCGGGCAAGCAACTGCTGTTCATGGGTCAGGAATTCGGCCAGATTCGCGAATGGTCGGAGGAACGTGGACTCGACTGGTTCCACCTCGATGACGACGGTCTCCACCGCGGAGTCCTCAACCTGGTCACCGACCTGAACGCGACGTATCGGCAGCACTCGGCGCTGTGGACCTTGGACACCTCCCCCAGCGGCTACTCCTGGATCGACGCCAACGACACCGAGAACAATGTCCTGAGTTTTCTGCGTTACGGATCCGACGGGTCTGTGGTGGCGTGCATCTTCAACTTCTCAGGAGTCGTACGCGGCGACTATCGTGTCGGACTACCGGAACTGGGACGTTGGAGCGAGATCCTCAACACGGATGCCACCTCGTACGGCGGAAGCGGTGTCGGCAATCTCGGAGAAGTGACGGCAACTTCGCACTCATGGCATGGCCGACCCGCGTCCGCGCAGGTCGCGCTCCCCGCCAACGGAGCGATCTGGATCAAACTGGAGCGATAGATGAGTCGCGGTCGTACCCGACGCACACTGTGGATGACCGCACTGATCGCAGCGTCGGCTCTGCTCGCGTCGTGCGCGCAGAGCGTCGACGGCCGCGCGGTGTCGATCTACGACAACCCGTTCACCGTGGCGGGTCTGCCTGTCACCGACGGTCCCAGTGGTCCGCGCCCCGGCATGACTAACTCCACTCTGCAGGTGACGGGCTCGGAGGGTACCGACTCGGATGTCATCGCGACCAACGCGATCGAGGACATCCAGCGGTACTGGACGCAGACGTATCCCGACTTGTTCAAGACGCAGTTCACTCCGGTGTCGGAGCTGATCTCGTGGGATGCGAGCGAGGAGGAAGGTCAGGGAGCACGTTTCTGTGGTTTCCGGACCGGCGGTATCCCCAACGCTGCGTATTGCATGAAGGACGACACGATCGGCTGGGACCGAACAATTCTGTTGCCTGCACTGATCGACGCCTTCGGCCCCATGGCAGTGGTCATGGTCATCGCTCACGAGTACGGCCATTCGATTCAGCATCAGTCCGGTCTGGTCGGAGAGGACACTCCGACCATCGTGGCCGAGCAGCAGGCCGACTGTTTCGCAGGCGCATTCATCCGGCATGTCGCCGAGGACGAGTCGCCGCACTTCACCATCAACACGTCCGACGGGCTGAACGGCGTGCTCGCCGCGACGGTCGCGGTGCGTGACGTCGACCCCAACGACCCGGATTCGGTGCACGGTTCGGCGTTCGAGCGAGTCACCGCTGTACAGCTCGGTTTCACCGATGGCGCGTCTGCATGCGTAGCCATCGACGAGGCGGAGATCGATTCGCGCCGAGCGGATCTCCCACAGAAATTCTCCGACGCCGACGACGACGGTGAACTGCCGGTGACCGAGGAAACGCTGCAAGCCTTCGTGCGGTCCTTCGAAAGCCTTCTTGCACTTCCGAATCCCCCGACGGTGTCCTACGACGGCACCGACACCGGCTGCCCGGAAGGAACGTCGACCGAGCCGGTGTCGTACTGCGCATCGAGCAACACCATCGGTGTGGACGTTCCAGCGCTCGCCGAGCTCGGAACCGCCGAGCGGCCACGGCGCGGTGACGTCATCCCTCTGAACGTCTCCGGCGATTACAGCGCCTATGTGCTGTTCGCTTCCCGCTACACGCTCGCGGTCCAGAACGCGGCAGGACAGCCGCTCGACAACCCTCAGACCGCGCTGCGCTCGGCATGCCTGTCCGGAGTGATCACCGCCGGGTTGAGTTCGGAGAACCCGGAGGCCACCGACCTCGAAGTGTGGCTGTCCCCCGGCGACCTCGACGAGGCCGTGTCCGGTCTCCTCAGTGACGGATTGACGGCAAGCGACATCAACGGCGTCACCCTCCCGAGCGGCTTCTCGCGTGTCGACGCGTTCCGCTCGGGAGTTCTGGGCGGCCAGGACACCTGCAACGCCCGCTACCGCTGAGGCCGAACAACCCGGTCAGTACAGCCCGGTCAGTACAGCGCGGACGCGAGCTTCCTGCGCGCCGCGACAACAACAGGGTCGGCGGCGTCGAACAGTTCGAACAGCTCGAGCAACCGGGTCCGCAACTGCGTTCTCTCGTCACCCGCAGTGCGCTTGACGCCGTCGATGAGACGGCCGAACGCTGCCTCTGGATTCTGCTGCGACAGTTCGACGTCGGCAGCTTCGATCCGTGCCGCGACATCGGCAGGGTCGGCGTCGGCCTTCGTCACAGCATCGGCGTCGACGTTCTGCACCCGCGCCAGGAACTTGACCTGCCGCAGCGCAGCTTTGGCGTCGGCGTTCGCAGGCTCGGCAGCGATGATGTCCTCGTACGCCGCGATGGCCTTGTCGAAGTCGCCCTCGTCGAGGGCCTCTTCGGCCGCCACGAGCCTCGGGTCTTCCGGCTCCGGCTCGTCTTCGATCGGCTCTGCTCCAGGAGGCCCCGTGAGCTTTCCGGCCGTGGCCTGTTCGATCGCCTCGATCCACTTCCGAAGCTGATCCTCCGGCTGCGATCCCTGGAAGTCAGCGAGGGGCTGTCCACCCGCGACAGCAACGACGGTGGGGATCGCCTGCACACCGAACGCCTGCGCGATCTGCGGGTTGGTATCCACGTCGACGCGTGCATGGATCCACCGGCCGCCGGCCTCCAGAGCCAGCTGTCCGAGCAGACGAGTGAGCGAAACAGACTGCGGCGACCGGGCAGAACCCAGATCGACGACGACCGGCACCTGAGACGATCGGCGTAGAACCTCGTCTTCGAAAGTGGCGGTCGTCACGTCGACGATCGGAGGCAAACCGCCTTCGGCGACCTCACCAGCCGCCGCAGGTGGCGGCGCCGGACGGTCTTTCAGGGCGGACAGATCCACTGCACCGGCGATGGATGCCGGAACAGCTGCTGGCGGACGGGCTGACGAGCGAGAACCGGGACGAGTCACGCTCTACAGTTTGTCATCTCATCCGCCCGCCCACTACCGCGAAGGTCGTCGCTCCCGCCCGGGTCATTCCGCAGGCTGCACTCCCGCCCAACCCGGGTCATTCCGCAGGCTCCACTCCCGCCCAACCCGGGTCATTCCGCAGGCTCCACTCCCGCCCAACCCGGGTCATTCCGCAGGCTCCACTCCTACGCGACGGTCGAGCCCTTACCGAGACCGACGCCCGGTCCACTGAGCTCAGCGAGCTTTCCTGTCCGCGCTGCCCAGATTTCGAAGACGACCGTGCCGAACGGCGGCACGCTGGCGACTGCGGCGAGAAGTGTCGTGACGACGTTCCAGCGCAGCTTCACCGCCGTGACGACCGTGACGACCAGGTAGAGGACGAAAACAGCTCCATGAATCGGTCCGAAGATCTTGACACCGATCTCGTTGCCGTCGGCCGGGATGTACTTGAACGCCATTCCGATGAGCAGACCGAGCCACGTGAGGGCCTCCAGGACTGCGACGAAACGGAAGCGCTTGGCGGTCGTGCTCAGGTCGAAGAAGTTCACCATGGAAGACCATTGTGCCCGAACTACTACGACACAGCGTAGTGGCTCTGATCTCACCCGTAGGTCTTGACCAGAGCCACCATGCTGTGGGCTTACTTTCTCTTTACTTCTTCGGCACCCGAATGATCAGCGCGTCGCCTTGTCCGCCTCCGCCGCACAGTGCAGCTGCGCCGACACCACCGCCGCGACGCTGCAGTTCCAGCGCGAGGTGCAGAGCGATACGCGCACCGGACATGCCCAGAGGATGCCCGATGGAGATAGCGCCACCGTTGACGTTGACCTTGCTCTCGTCCACACCCAGTTCACGCGTCGAGGCGATACCGACCGCAGCGAACGCCTCGTTGATCTCGATCAGATCCAAAGCCTTCGGATCGATCCCCTCCTTCGCGCACGCTTTCACGATCGCCCGCGCCGGCTGCGACTGCAGCGACGAATCCGGCCCGGCGACCACACCGTGTGCACCGATCTCCGCGATCCACTTCAACCCCAAGCTTTCGGCCTTGGCCTTGCTCATCACGATCACCGCGGCAGCACCGTCGTTGATCGTCGAGGCATTACCCGCGGTGATGGTGCCGCTCTTGGAGAACGCCGGCCGCAACTTCGCGAGGGTGTCGGTGGTGGTGTCGGCACGGATGCCCTCGTCCTGGGAGAACACGATCGGATCGCCCTTGCGTTGCGGGATCTCCACCGGCACGACCTCGTCGTCGAAGACACCGTTCTTCCACGCCGTCGCCGCACGCTGATGCGAGGCCGCGGCGAACGCGTCCTGCTCCTCGCGGGTGGACGCGACTGCACCCTCGTTACGCGATTCGGTGAGTCCGCCCATGGCCTGGTCGGTGAAGATGTCGTACAAGCCGTCGTAGGCGAGGTGATCCTTCATCGTCACATCGCCGTACTTGAATCCCGCACGCGATTTCTCGAGCATGTGCGGTGCTTGGGTCATCGATTCCTGACCACCGGCGACGACGACCTCGAATTCCCCGGCCCGGATCAGCTGATCGGCCAACGCGATCGCATCGACACCCGACAGGCACACCTTGTTGATCGTCAGCGCCGGAACATCCATCGGAATCCCCGCCGCGACCGCAGCCTGCCGCGCCGGGATCTGACCCGCACCCGCGGTGAGGACCTGCCCCATGATGACGTACTCGACAAGCTCGGGAGCGACTCCCGACTTGTCCAACGCGCCCTTGATCGCGATCCCGCCGAGATCCGAACCCGAGAAATCCTTCAGTGCTCCGGACAACCGACCAACCGGGGTCCTGGCCCCGGCGACGATGACGGACGTGGTCACGATGTTCCTCCAACCGTATGCGACGAAGTTAGTCGCCATTTACTTTGACAGCCCCGGTGAGCGTTGCCAAGCAACCACCGCTAACGTCGACTCTATGACTACCGACACTCGACCGTCCAAGGGACTCCCTATTCCATCAGACCTCGTCACGGCGATCGACCACGTCGGTATTGCCGTCCCCGATCTCGATGCAGCCATCGCTTGGTACGCAGAACATCTCGGCATGGTCTCGACCCACGAAGAGGTCAACGAAAGCCAGGGAGTTCGCGAAGCGATGTTGTCCTTCCCCGGCGCCTCGGACGGGTCGACGGCGTTGCAGCTCCTCGCGCCGCTCGACGAGAACTCGACGATCGCCAAGTTCATCGATCGCAACGGGCCGGGCTTGCAGCAGCTCGCATATCGCGTCACGGACATCGGCCGGATCTCGACGGAGTTGCGGGCGCGCGGCGTTCGACTGCTCTACGACGAGCCCCGCCGAGGCACTGCGGACTCGAAAATCAACTTCGTTCATCCCAAAGATGCGGGCGGAGTCCTCATCGAACTCGTAGAACCGACCAAAAGTCCGATCCATTGACCCATCGTCTGGCTCTCTACCCTACGCACCGGTAAATTGACCGCCATGGCCACAGAGCAAGAGCGCACCGGTGTGCAACTTCCCTTCTCCCTCGTCCGAAAGGGATTCGACCGCGACGAAGTCACGAACTATTTCGAAAGGTTCGACGCCGAACTGCGGCTGACGACCGCTGATCGTGATGCCGCGGCTGCACAGGCCCGCGACCTGGCCAAGCAACTCGACGACGCCCGAGACGAGATCGACGAACTCCGCAAGGACATCGATCGCCTGTCGGTACCGCCGACCACCGCAGAAGGCATGAGCGACCGTATCTCTCGCATGCTCCGCCTCGCTTCGGACGAGGCATCGGAGGTCAGGGCAAAGGCACACGCCGAGGCCGAGGAAATGGTCTCGGTCGCCGAGCAGGAGAGCGCTCGTCTCCGCGGCCGTCACGAGTCGCTCGTAGCCGAGCTGGAAGAACGTCGGTCCGCGCTCGAGACCGAGCACGAGCAGACGATGGCTCAGGCCCGGACGGAGGCGGCGCGAGTCGTCGAAGCCGCACAGGCCGAGCGTGACCAGCTCGCTGCGGAGTCCGAGGCCAAGCGCGCCAAGGTGCAGGAGGACTTCGAGATCACGATGGCGGACCGCCGCACGAAGATCCTCGCTGCACTGGAGGATCTCGAAAGCTCGAGCAAGGCCGATGCGGCGCACCGCATCGAGGAGGCAACGACGGAAGCCACCCGTCGACTCCAGGCCGCTACCGAGCAGAGCGAACGTCGCATTGCACATTCGAAGGAACTCGCCGAGGAACTTCGAGTCCTCCGAAGCCGAGTTCTGGCTCAGCTCTTGGGCATTCGCGGACAACTCGATTCGGTTCCCGCGATGCTGGCGTCCGTCAACCGCGAGAGCGAACTACTGGACTCCCCCGAGGCGATCGCACTCGGCAAGGACGACGAGTCGTCCGACAAGGCCGACGACAAGGACAAGGCCGAAGCGTCTTCCTGACGGATGAATGCGGCGCTGGTTACGACCAGCGCCGCGTCAGGCCGCGGGTCGCCCTCCCCGACCAGCAGCCGGAATGCCAGTGCCGACGATTGTCCGGGCCGCCGAGCTCGGCCGCCGGCCACGCCACGATATGCGACACCCCAGGTCTGATCTCGTGATCGCAGCCCGGGCATCGGTAGGTCTTAGTCGCCCGATTTCCGGGGACGGTGCGCGTCGTGAACTCCTCGTCGGACCACCCCGACGGACCACTCTCGATCCGGGCGCCACCCATCAGCGAATCGGGACGCGAATCACGCGAACCGTTGGTTCTACGGCTCGCTTTCCTGTCGTGATTACGCCGAGGCACGGTCTCGATTGTAGAAGAAGCCGTCAGAACAGCCGAAACTCCGTGCTCTCGGTTCCACGAAGGACGTCGTAGTCGAGGGTCAGGCAACGGATTCCGCGGTCCGTCGCCAACGTCCGTGCCTGCGGTTTGATGATTTGAGCGGCGAAAACTCCACTGACCGGCGCCAGCACCGGATCCCGGTTCAACAGCTCGAGATAGCGGGTGAGCTGTTCGACGCCGTCGATCTCACCCCGGCGCTTGATCTCCACCGCGACCGTTCCACCGTCGGCGTTGCGGCACAGCAGATCCACTGGCCCGATGGCCGTCATGTACTCGCGGCGAACCAACGTGTAACCCTCACCGAGAGTCTCCACGTGTTCCGCCAACAGCTCCTGCAGATGCGACTCGACGCCATCCTTGACGAGACCGGGGTCCACGCCGAGCTCATGGCTCGAATCGAGTTCGACGTCCTCGATCGTGATGCGCAGTTCCTCGCCGGCCTTGTTGGTCACGACCCATTTGATGGTGTCGTCCTCGGTGGATTCGACAGTCCAGCACGGTGGACTCATCCAGTTCAACGGCTTGTACGCTCGATCGTCGGCGTGAATACTGACCGACCCGTCGGACTTGACGAGAAGTAGCCTCCTAGCAGGAGGAAGATGAGCGGTAAGACGGCCGACGTAGTCCACTTGGCACCGAGCAATTACGAGACGCACTTGCCCACCCTAAGCCAAACCGACCGCTAGTCTGTGACCACCATGCCGCAATTCAGACGATCCGCCGCACCGCTCGGATCACGCCTACTCGGCGACACGTCCGAGTCCCCCAGACGTCGACGTGTCCGCGTCCAGATACTGCTCACGATCTTCCTGCTGGGGTCCAATCTCATCGGTGCCGTCATCGTGGGTGCACTGGTGAGTGTTGTGGTGCCGGGGCCCGATGTGCTGGTTCCCAAGTACTGGTGGGTCAATTACATCGTCATTCCGGTCTACGTCGGCTTGGCGTTCATCGTCGGTGTTCTCTGGGGTACTACACGTGCCGTCCGGGCGTTGAGGTGGGCGATCGAGGACCGTAAGCCGACGCGCAAGGAGCAGGTCAACACGCTGTCCATGCCGTGGCAGCTCACCCGCGTTCAGATCCTGTTGTGGACAGTTGGGCTCGTCCTGATCACGACGATCGACGGCATCATCGATCCCCAGTCGATCCCCAAGGTGGCGTTCACGATCGGTGCCGGTGGAACCGTCGTCTGCGCGTTCAGCTATCTGCTGAGCGAGTTCGCGCTGCGCCCGGCAGCAGCACGCGCGCTCGAGGCCGGCGATCCACGACGCATTCGAATCGCGGGTGTGATGGGGCGGTCGATTCTGTCCTGGATCCTCGGGACCGGAGTACCCGTCGCCGGGCTCATGATCATTGCAATCTTCAGCTTCATCAGGCCGTACCAGACGAACGCGGACAAGATGGCCGTCGCGATTCTGGCGCTCGGAGGTATCACACTCGTCTTCGGTTTCTTCCTGACTCTCCTGGGTGGTTTCGCCACTACCGCACCCATCAGCAATGTGAGATCGGGAATGGCGGAGCTCGAGCGAGGCAACTCGGACGTGCACCTTGCCGTGTACGACGGCACCGAGCTCGGCGAACTCCAGAGCGGCTTCAATCGCATGGCCGACGGCATCCGCGAACGAGAGAAGATCCGTGATCTCTTCGGTCGCCACGTCGGACACGAGGTGGCCGAAGCGGCACTGAGCAAGAACCCCGAACTCGGTGGCGAAGAACGAGACATTGCGGTCTTCTTCATCGACCTGGTCGGTTCGACGGAAATCGCATCGACGCGTCCGCCCGCCGAAGTCGTCGCACTTCTCAACCGATTCTTCGCCGTGGTGGTCGACGAGGTCGACGAGCACGGCGGCTTCATCAACAAATTCGAAGGTGACGCCGCCCTCGCCATCTTCGGAGCTCCGGGCGATATGGAAGACCACTGCGGCGCTGCCCTTGCGGCCGCACGGAAGATCAGTACACGGCTTCGCGACGAGGTACCCGAGTGCAGTGCAGCCGTCGGCGTCGCCTCCGGACGCGCAGTCGCCGGCAACGTCGGTGCGAAGTCACGCTTCGAATACACCGTCATCGGCGATCCGGTCAACGAAGCCGCCCGCCTGTCGGACCTGGCCAAGAACGCCCCCGGCGCCATCCTTGCCTCGAAGATCACAGTGGAAGGCGCATCCGATCCCGAAAGCTCATGCTGGGAATTCGGAGACAGCGTCACCCTCCGCGGCCGATCCGCAGAAACCGTCCTCGCCTCCCCCACCGCCTGACGTCCCGCCCCGGGTACATGGGGCAGGGGCAAACCCATGCCAATCAACGGGTGCGCGGGTCAGTCCTCGCGCAAACGCTCACCGTTGTGTCAGGTGCACGCCGTAGTGCTGGCACCTGGCCGTGCGTCTGTGTTTCTGGCCTGGCGGACGGGGTGGTGGATTCACCCTCGTGTTGTGCGTGTGGGGGTGGTGTCAGCGCACATTCGGGGGGTATTTTCCGGTGGGTGGTCGCTGTCCGGTGTCGGATGCTCGCCGTTGTGTCAGGTGCACGGCGTAGTGCCAGCACGGGGGTGAGCGTCCGGCACGTAGGCGAGCGTTTGACTCGTGGGTGTGCTCGACCGGTGGCTCGTGGGGGTCCTGCATGGTGGGGTGTTTTTGGTGTAGGTATGCAGAACACCCCCGGGGACCGTGTGGTTCCCGGGGGTGTTCTGTGAAAGTGTGTTCGGCGGTGTCCTACTCTCCCACACCCTGTCGGGTGCAGTACCATCGGCGCTGGAGGGCTTAGCTTCCGGGTTCGGAATGGGACC